>DATEGF010000075.1:0-3116 GCA_035280245.1 Allostellaceae bacterium | reverse complement strand
GGACCGTGTCGACCCACTTGCGCTGACCTTCCTCGATCTTGTCGAGGTTGTCTTCCATCTGCGCCGTGAACTCGACGTTCATGATGTCCTGGAAGTACGGGATCAGCTTGTCGGTCACCGCCATGCCGAGCTCGGTCGGCGAGAGCGTCCGCCGCTCGCGGTGCACGTAGCCACGGTCGTTGATGATCGTGCCCAGGATCGACGCGTACGTGGACGGGCGCCCGATGCCGAGCTCTTCGAGCGCCTTGATCAGCGAGGCCTCCGTGAAGCGGGGCGGCGGCTGGGTGAAGTGCTGCTTGGGATCCAGCGCCAGCAAGGTCAGCACCTCGCCCTCCTCGAGCGGCGGAACCTGCCCTTCCGGCTCCTGCTCGGGCTGAGCGTCCTCTTCGTCGCGGCTCTCCTCGTAGACCGCCGTGAAGCCCTTGAACTTGAGCGTGGCTCCCTGCGCCCGGAACATGCACTGACCGGCCTCGATGTCGGCGCCGACGGTGTCGTAGACGGCCGGCATCATCTGGCTGCCCAGGAAGCGCTCCCAGATGAGCCGATAGAGCGCCATCTGGTCCTTGGTGAGGAACTGCGCGACGGCCCGGGGTTCGTTGCGGAGCTCGGAGGGTCGAATCGCCTCGTGCGCCTCCTGGGCGCTCCCGCGCGAGCGGTAGGTCGGCGGAGCCTCCGGTACGTATTCGTCGCCGATGCGGGCGATGACCCAGCCGCGGGCCGCGGCCTGCGCCTCCCGCGCGACCCGGACCGAGTCGGTCCGCATGTACGTGATCAGGCCCTCGGCGCCCTCGGACCCGAGGTCGATTCCCTCGTAGAGCTGCTGGGCGATCGTCATGGTCTTGCGCGCCGTGAAGCCGAGCTTCTTGCCGGCCTCCTGCTGCAAGGTGGAGGTGATGAACGGGGGCGCCGGATTGCGCCGCCGCTCGCCGCGCGTGACGGACTTGACGACGAACCGAACGCCCTCGAGCGAGGCCATGAGGGCGCGGGTGGTCGCCTCGTTGCCGAGCGAAGCCTTCTCGCCAGCGACTTCCTTTAGGGTGGCCACGAACTCGGGCGGCCGCGCCGCCTTGAGCCGCGCGTGCAGCGACCAGTACTCGACCGGCACGAACGCCTTGATCTCGCGCTCGCGATCGACGATCAGCCGCACCGCGACCGATTGCACGCGCCCGGCCGAGAGGCCGCGCTGGACCTTCTCCCAGAGCAAGGGCGAGAGGCTGTAGCCGACCAGGCGGTCGAGCACGCGGCGCGCCTGCTGGGCGTCGACCTTCTTGAGATCGATCTTGCCCGGCTGCGTGAAGGCCGCCTTCACCGCCCGCTCGGTGATCTCGTTGAACGTGATGCGGTAGACGTTCTTCTTGGCGACGTCGAGCTCTTCGGCGAGGTGCCAGCCGATCGCCTCGCCCTCGCGGTCCGGGTCGGTGGCGACGTAGAGCGCCTCGACCTTCTCGGCGGCTTTCTTGAGATCGTCGAGGATCTTCTTCTTCGCGGGCGAGACGACGTACTTCGGCTTGAAGTTCTTCTTGGGGTCGACGCCGAGCTGCGACTTCGGCAGGTCCCGCACGTGGCCCATCGAGGCTTTGACGATGTACTTCGAGTCCAGATACTTCTGGATCGTCTTGACCTTCGTGGGTGATTCCACGACAACCAGTGACCGTTTCGCCGCCACCTACGCTCTCCTCGCGCGCGTCTCGAGCGAGACCCACCGCTGTCCCGCAAGCTGCCGGGCCCAACCGCCCAGCTCGAGGGTGACGAGTAGCGCCGCCGCGCGCGCGGGAGCAAATTCGGCGCGCGCGATCAGCTGCTCGATGTGTCGCGGCTCGTCTGGAGCCAGCAATTGCAACATTCGACCCTCATCACTCTCCGGTTCGGGCGCGCGTTGCGCGCCCGGCGGCGCCGACGACCCGCGTACGGCGCGGCGCCATTGCTCTGGCAATTCTGACACGATGTCCAGCCAGCATGTAACGAGTTTAGCACCGTCCTGTATGAGTCGATTCGTGCCGGCGCTCGTGGGCGACGTGATTCGGCCAGGAACGGCGAAGGTTTCGCGGCCGAGATCGCCCGCGAATCCTGCTGTGATCAAGGCGCCGCTCCGCTCGGCGGCCTCGACCACCACGACGCCGAGCGCGAGCCCCGCGAGGGTGCGGTTGCGCGCGGGAAAATGGCCGGCCAGGGCCGGCATGCCCGGCGGAAACTGCGACACGATCGCGCCCTGCGACTCGATCGCACGCGCGAGCGGCGCGTTCTCCGGCGGGTAGACGATATCGACACCGCAGCCCAGCACCGCCAGGGTGCGCCCGCCCGCGGCCAGAGCGCTCCGGTGCGCGGCGGTGTCGATTCCGCGCGCCAGGCCGCTCACGATCGTCACACCGCGCGCGGCCAGATCGGCGGCGAGCTGCTCGGTGGTCGCGATTCCGTACGGCGTGGCGTGCCGCGAGCCGACGATCGCGATGGCGAGCGCATCCTCGTCGCGCAATTCACCGCGCACGAAGAGCGTGGGCGCCGAGGAAACGGCGCCGAGCAGCGCGGGATAGCCGACGTCTCCGGGCCGAAGCTGGATCATCGTGTCGCTTTCGGTCGCGCGTTGTTGAGATGCGCGAGATCGCGCCGAGGATTCGCAGTATAGCGAAGCGGCCGGGCCCGCCAGAGAGCCCGAACAGATACGGCGGCGTCAGCGCCGGGCGGACGAGTGCGCGGCGATCAGCGAGCGGGCCAGCGTCGCCGGCTCGGACTTCGGATACTCGTTGACGGCGCGCTGCCACGCCTGCTGCGCGCGGGGCACGTCGTTCAGGCGCAGGTGGCACAGGCCGATCTTTAAGAGCGCGTCGGGCGCCTTGGCCTGACCGTGCTCGAACACCTTCTCGAACTCGATCAGCGCCTGCCGATAGTCGCGCTGGGCCCAGTACGCCTCGCCGATCCAGTACTGGGCGTTGCCGGCCAGCGGATGCTTCGGGTACTGCGCGATGAAGTCCTTGAACTCGATCACGGCTTGTCCGTGCTCGCGCGCGCGATACGTCGCGAGCGCAGCCGCGTACTCCTGCTCGGGGTTCTTGGGAGCCGGCCTCGCCGGCGCGACGGTCGGCGACGGAGGCACGCGCGGCTTGTCGACCGCGGCCGCC
>DATEGF010000074.1:0-2025 GCA_035280245.1 Allostellaceae bacterium | reverse complement strand
CACGAATTTGCGGCCGGTGGCGCGCGCGATGCTTTGCCCGAGCGAGGTCTTGCCCACGCCCGGCGGTCCGACGAAGCACAGAATCGGACTCTTGCCGTCGGGGTTGAGCTTACGCACCGCGAGATATTCGAGAATGCGCCGCTTGATCTTGGGAAGCCCGTAATGATCCTCATCCAGAATGCGACGCGCCTCGGCGACGTCGATGGTGTCGGTGTCGAGCTTCGACCAGGGCAGATCGATGAGCCAATCCAGATAGCCCCGGATCATCCCGTATTCGGCGGCGGCCTCGGGCATGCGCTCGAGTCGCTTGAGCTCCTTCGTGGCCTGGTCCTTGGCCTCCTTCGGCATCCCCGCCTTCTCGATCGCGTCGCGCAGCTCGGCGATCTCGACCGATTTTTCGTCGCCCTCGCCCAGCTCCTTCTGAATGTGGCGCAGCTGCTCGCGCAGGATATGCTCGCGCTGCTGCGAGGAGAGCGATTGCTGGGTCTGCTCGCCGATCTGCTTGGAGAGCTTGAGCACCTCGATGCGCTGCGCCAGCAGCGCGAGCACTTTGTCGAGCCGCTCCTTGATATCGACCGTCTCCAGCACGTCCTGTTTTTCCGACGGCTTGGCGTCGAGGATGCCGGCGATGAAATCGGCGAGCGCGGAGGCCGAATCGAGATTCTCGATGGTGGCGGCCACTTCCACGGGTACGTTCGGCAAAAGCTCGATGGCTTCGCGGGCGCGCGTTCGGACCAGGCCGACGCGCGCCTCGATGTCCGGCGCCATCACCTCGGCGATGCCGATTTCCTCGACGCGCGCGACCAAAAACGGGAAGCCGCGAAGGTACTCGATGACGCGAAAGCGCCGCACGCCTTGGGCGACCACATGGTGCGTGCCGTCGGGAGCGGTGACGTAGCGCAGAACCTGCGCGGCGGTCCCCACGCGGTGCAGCTGCTCGGGCGTCGGATCCTCGACCGCGGGATCGGTCTGCAGGATGACGCCGAGCATGCGCTGGCTGCGAACCGCCTCCTGGGCAGCCGCGATCGACGATTTCCGTCCGATCGCCAACGGCAGCACGATGCCGGGAAACAGCACGGTCTGACGCACCGGCAAGAGGATCATGCCGTCGGGCGGGAGCGGCGGAGGACCGCCGCCTTGATCGACGGGTTTTTGCTCAGGCTGCTCTGCCATGGCGCGTGCCCACCGATATCAACGCTGCGGCGTCAGGCTGAGCAGCAGGCAGCCGTTCACGAGCGTCGAGCGGCCCAGTTCCCATTGCGGGCCAGGAAGACGTATCCGCCGCTCAAAACGACCGTGCGGTATTTCCACGCGATGAATGGCAGTGCCGCGCGCGACCGTCGGCAGCCGCCGCACTCCGGCGATGAGCAGCGCATCTCGGTCGATCGAGATCTCGATATCCTGCGGTTCGACGCCGGGGAGCGCCGCAACGATCGTCAGCTCCCGCTCGCTCTCGAATACGTCGACGGGAGGCTCCCAGTTCGCCGCCGGTGTGCGCGCGAGGCCGGGCCGGAAGAACTGACGATGCAAGTGCTCCGCCCGCTCGATCATCGCGCAGGCTTCGGCCCACATCCAGCTTCTCGGATCGGCTGCGGTCATCGCACCTGCCTCCTCAACCGGATCAATGTCTTAGATATTCGAACGCATTCTAGCAAGTTTTGGCCGCGCGGGCGGATGCGCCGAGCGGCGCACGTTGTCGTGAAGAGGCGTGGCGGCGGCCGCCACCAGAAGGCCGGTGGTGACGCGGTTTGCGCGCGCAAACGAAAGCGTGTTACCGCTGGCGGGCTTTCGGACACGGAGCACCGCCATGCCTCGGTACTATTTTCATATCACCAACGGGCAAGAAAGCCTGGACAATCCAAAAGGGATGGACTTGCCGGGGAATGCCACGGCGCGTCAGGAGGCGGTGGTGCTGGCGAGCGAACTCAGACACGGCAAAGTCACGCCGGGCCGGAACTGGCAGGGATGGTTCGTCTCCGTGGTGGACCAGCATGGGCACCAGGTGGAGAGCGTGCCGATCGCCGA
>DATEGF010000073.1:0-9505 GCA_035280245.1 Allostellaceae bacterium | reverse complement strand
CTCGCAGTTTCCGGCAAAGCCTCGAACAGACCCTCACGCGACATCGCAACCTCCGCCAGCTGAGCGCTGACCAAAGGAATCATCCACTGCAATCTCGCGCAACCAAAACCGCGCAAAGCTTCACAGCCTGTCAGGATGAGGACGTTTCTTTCGAGCCACACTCACAGCACCTCATCCTGAGCAAGCGAAGCGCGTCGAAGGACGCTCGATGCACGTGCAGCCATCGAAACATTGGCTTTGATTGGCTTTCAAATTGGCTTTCCCTGACCTCCAGTGCTTGTATTCATTGAATAAATTGGCTCTGATTTGTAATTCTCATTTTCCCTCGATCCCATCTTCCGGCCGGCCCATGTAGAGCTTGCCCGTTGGTCGGGGATAATCGGGATCGCCCGGCTTTAACACGCGGTTGCTCACTCCCTGCGCTTCCGCTTCCCGGTCGGTATTCTCCCAACGATTTTCCTGGCAGCGCGTGAATTGAGAGATCGCTCGGCTGAGCGCGCGCTCGATCGTTGCCTCGTGCCGGGTAAGCGCGCTGAGGTTGTGCAAGGCTTGGTCAAAGGCGCCGCCGGCATCGGTATCAGGTGCCTCCGCCGGATGTGGGAGCGCAGGAAATCCAGGCTTGTGGCGAGCGGATCTGTTGATGAGCGCCGCCTCCGCCTTGGCGACACGGCGCAGCCGCCAGGAGAGCACCGCGATCCGCTCGACGAGTGCGCACTCGAAGGTGCCCCTGGGCTCGAGATCGCGCGTCAGACAATCGTGGAAATCGTCGAAATCCGCCGCGTCCTCGTCGAGCACCACCAGCGAGGCCGCCGTCAGCCCATGCCAGAGCGCGCTCTGGGCCACCCTCGCCTTTCCCGCCGCCGTCTTCGGCCCCGTGCTCTTCTGAGCGTTGAGCCGATTTGCGGCAAACTGCGCTGGGCTCGTCATGCTCTGCTCCTCGGGCAAAGGAACAGAGCATAAACGCATTTTGCGTATATGTCAAGTGACTGCCTGCGCCAAGGACCGGCGCGGTCGCGGACGCCATGGACGCCGGACGTTCCCATGCAGCCAGCACCCACAATCGCAATGCGGTGTTTGCCCCTCACCTTCCCACCGCTTCTCGGCGGGCCCCTTCCTCTCCCCGAGGGTGAGGAAATGAGCGGCACCGCGCGGCACCGCATTGCTCCCTCTCCCAGGCGGGGACAGGGTCGGGGCGGCGCGCTGTCACAGAGGATGCCGGTCCGGTAGGATCGCCGGCCATAGCACATCCGGGATGACAGATATGCCGACACCCGATCGCGCCAAGGAATACCCCCTCCCCGTCCGCCGCTTCGCCACGCGCCACGCGATGGGCGTGGCAGCGGCCGCGGACGTCGCGGATTTCCTTCGAGCGAAGATCGGCATCTCCGGGCGGCGGCTCCGCGTCATCTTCGCGGCAGCGGAGAGCCAGCGCGACATGTTGGAGAGCTTGATCGAAGACCATCGACTCGACTGGGGCCGCATCACCGCCTTCCACATGGACGAGTACATCGGGCTCCCGCCCGAGGCTCCCCAGCGGCTCGGCAGCTGGCTGAAGCGAGCGCTGATCGACCGCGTGCCGATCGGTCGGTTCCACGCGATCTCGCCGGAGATCGGGGTCAAGACCGCGATCGAGGACTACGAGCGGCTGCTGACGGAGGCGCCGATCGACGCGGTCTGTCTCGGCATCGGCGTCAACGGCCACCTCGCCTTCAACGAGCCAGGCCCCGGCACCGACCTCAACGACCGGCATTGGGTCAAGGAGATCGCCCTCGATCCCGTGAGCTGCCAGCAGCAGGTGGACGAGGGCAACTACCCCTCGATATCCGCGGTGCCGAAAACCGCGATCACCCTCACTGTGCCCGGTCTGCTCTCGGGCGAGCGGCTCTTCTGCGTGGTGCCCGGCAAAGTGAAGGCGCCCGCCGTCCGGCGCGCCCTCCACGACCCGATCGGGGCCGATTGCCCCGCGACCGCGCTCCGCCGCCACGCCCACTGCACGCTCTACTGCGATGAGGAATCGCTCCCAGAGGGTTAGACAGCGTGTCGAAAATAGGGCTTGCGGCACAAGGACCTTGAGACCCAAGGGAAATCGCATACCGCTCTTTCTCTGACGGAGAAGAAGCGGAGCCCGTCTGATGTGGTCAGAAGATACCGCGATCGGCGATGTCGCAACCATGCGCGGCACGGCCGATGTGTTCCAGCGCCGCGCCGAGATCGCGAAAGATGAGAGCGAGCGCGAGCGTTATATGCACTACGCGAAGCTCTACCGGGAATTGGCTGAGCGGATCGAGTCTGGCGAGGCGGAGGCCGACGACGAGCCTTAGCGCGGCCTAATCGAGCTCCCGGAGACGCCGCGCCAGGAGGCGGCGCTCGGGCTCGAGCTTGGTGAGGGCGATGGCCTCGCGGTAGGCGGCGCCGGCCTCGGCGCGGCGGCCGAGGCGACGCAGCACATCGGCGCGCACCGCCGGCAGCAGGTGATAGCCCGAGAGCGTACCGCGAGCGGCGAGCGCGTCCAGGAGGTCGAGCGCGCGGGCGGGGCCGTCCACCATCGAGACCGCCGCGGCGTGATTGAGCTCCACCACCGGTGAGGGGTAGAGCCGGAGCAGCACTTCGTAGAGCCCGACGATCTGCCGCCAGTCTGTTGCCTCGTGGTGCGGCGCGCGCGCGTGGAGTGCCGCGATCGCGGCCTGAACCACGTAGGTGCTGGGGCGGCCGCGCTGACGCAGCGCCCGATCGACCAGTTCGAGCCCCTCCGCAATCTCGGCATAATCCCAGAGGCCGCGATCCTGGTCCTCGAGCAGCACGATATCGCCCGCAGGCGTCGCCCGCGTCTTGCGCCGGGAATGGTGCAGCAGGACCAGCGCCAGGAGTCCCTGGATGGCGGCTCGACCCGGCAGCAGACCGTCGAGCAGACGCGCGAGGCGGATCGCCTCCTGCGCGAGGTCCTCACGCATGAGATCGCTGCCGGAGCTCACGGCATAGCCTTCAGTGAACACCAGGTAGATCACCGCGAGCACGCCCTCGACCCGCTCGTCGAGCCGATCGGCCTCCGGCGGCGCATAGGGAATCTTCGCCTCGCGGATCTTCTGCTTCGCGCGGACGAGGCGCTGCGCCATGGTTTCCTCGCTCACGAGGAAGGCGCGCGCGACCGCGGGGGTCGCGAGACCGCAGACCGCGCGGAGCGTGAGCGCGACCCGCGCCTCGGCGCTGAGCGCGGGATGACAGCAGGTGAAAACGAGCCGCAGCATGTCGTCTGCGATGCCGTCCTCGCTCTCCTCGACTGGCGTCACTTGCGCCGCCACCGTCGCCTCGGCCTCGAGCTCGCCGCGCTTCTCGCGCTGCAGGATTCGCCGGCGCAGCCGGTCGATGGCCTTGTGGCGGCCGACGTTGACGAGCCAGGCGCGGGGATTTGCGGGCACGCCAGCTGTGGGCCATTGCTCGAGCGCCGCGGCGAAAGCGTCCTGCAGGCCCTCCTCCGCAAGATCGAAGTCGCCCACGAGGCGGATCAGCGTCGCGAGGACGCGACCCGCCTCGTTCCGGAACACCGGCTCGATGGCACCGGCGCTCATGAGCGACCTCGGGGGCGGCCGCTCAGTCGAACTTCCGGATAGGCCGCACCTCGATCGAGCCCCACTTCGCCGAGGGGATCCGCTCGGCGAGCGCCACCGCGTTGTCGAGATCCTTCGCCTCGACCAGGTAGTAGCCGGCGAGCTGCTCGCGAGTCTCGGCGAAGGGACCGTCGGTCGTGAGCGTCTTGCCATTGCGGACCCGGACCGTGGTCGCGGTCGAGCTGCGCTGCAGGGCGTCCCCCGCCTTGAGGTTGCCGGACTGCACGATCGCCTGCGTGTAGGTCATGTAGTCCGCGTGCATCTGCTTCATCTGGGCCTCGCCCATCTTCTCGACCTCGGCCTCGTTCTGATAGATCAGCAAAAGGTATTGCATGGTCAGCTCCTTGGGTTGCATTGGCGTCATTCGCCATCAGTCTGTCGAACGGGCCGGGGCGGAATCGACAGGCTGCTTCAAATTCTCTTCCCGGTGGCGGCCGCGGTTTGTCATAGGCCAGATTAGCCGCTATCCCTTGAACGAGTATTGTCCGGAGCCTGAGCCATGCGCTACGAAACCATTTCAGTCGAGCCGATTGCGGGGGCACTGGGGGCGGACGTGCGTGGCGTCGATCTCGCCGCGCCCTTGCGGAATTCCGTCGCGGAAGAGCTGCGCCGCGCCTTCGTCGAGCATTGCGTCCTGTTCTTCCGCGATCAGCGGCTGACGCCCGAGCAGCACCTCGCGGTGAGCCGGCTCTTCGGGCCGCTGGTGCGCATGCCCTACGTGAAGCACATGGACGAATACCCCGACATCATCGCGGTGCTGAAGGAAGCAGACGAGCGGAACATCAGCACCTTCGGGAATGCGTGGCACTCCGATTTCAGCTTCCTCGAGGAGCCGCCGATGGGCTCGCTGCTCTACGCGCGCGAGGTGCCGCGTCACGGCGGCGACACCATCTGGGCCAACATGTACGCGGCCTATGACGCGCTCTCCGACGGCATGAAGCGGATGCTCGATCCGCTCCGCGCCATGCACAGCGGCCGGCCCTACGGCACCGGCGGCGTGCCGAAGGACCTCAGCGTCAGCCGCTCGATCGCGATCGAGCGGAACATTCCGGAAGCCGACCGCGAGGTAGCGCAGCCGGTGGTGCGGGTCCATCCCGAGAGCGGACGCAAGGCGCTCTACGTCAACGCGATCTACACCACGCGGTTCGCGAGCATGACGGAGGCCGAGAGCCGGCCGCTGCTCGACTTTCTCTTCGAGCACTGCACGCGGCCGGAGTTCACCTGCCGCTTCCGCTGGGAGACCGGCTCGCTCGCGATCTGGGACAACCGCTGCACGCTGCACTACGCCGTCAACGACTACGACGGCTCGCGCCGCCTCATGCATCGCACGACCGTCGCGGGCGAGCGGCCGATCGGCGCGGGCGACAAGCCATGATCCTGGTCGGACAATACGACTCCCCCTATGTCCGGCGCGTCGCGGTGTCGCTGCGCGTGCTGGGCTTCGGGTACCAGCACGATACCCGCTCGGTGTTCGCGGATTTCGACGCCATGCGGAAGGTCAATCCGCTGGGCCGCATTCCCTCTCTGGTACTCGACGGCGGAGAGACGCTGATCGATTCCGCAGCGATCCTCGATTGGCTCGACGAGACCGTCGGGCCCGAGCGCGGGCTGCTGCCACGCGCGGGCGCAGAGCGGCGGCACGCGCTTCGCCGGATCGCGCTCGCGACCGGTGCCATCGACAAAGCGGGCATGGCGACCTACGAGCGGGTGATCCGCCCGGCCGCGCTGCGCTGGCAGGACTGGATCACGCGTTGCCGCACGCAAGCCGCCGGTGCGATCGAGGCGCTGGGATCCGAGAGCTGGCCCGCCTCCGCCCGGCTCGACCAGGCGCAGATCACCACCGCCTGCATGATCCGCTACGTCCACATGGCCGATCCCGAGCTGCTGCCGGTTGGCCGCTACGCCGGCCTCGACGCGCTCTCCGAGCGGCTGGAGGCGCGGCCCGAATTCCGCGCGACATTCCCGGCGGACTACGCACTCCCCCGCGGCGAGTGAGCGGCTCGAAAAGTAAGATTTACCACAGAGACACAGAGAACACGGAGGTTCGAGTTTCGCGGCGAAGCCCCAAAATTCCCTTGGCGACTTGGCGTCTTGGCGGTTCAAAATTTTCACCGCCAAGGCGCCAAGAACGCCAAGAAGATGCCCGCGGCTTCGCCGCGAGAAAAACCTCCGTGTCCTCCGCGTCCCTGCGGTGAATCTTTGGACTAATCCTCCCGGTCGCCCGCCTCGGCGATGCCGTCGAGGTAGAGCTCCCAGACGCGGAGGTTGATCTCGCAGGCTTTGACCGCGGCATCCTCCATGCCGTACTGGGCGGCGAAATGCGCCACCGCCTGCCAGCCCATGTCGGAGTGCTCGATGTCGGCCTGCTCGTGCAGCTCGAAGAAATCCAGCTGCTCGTCGTTGAGCTCGAAGAGCTTGCCCCAGCGCTGGCGCTCGAGGCCAAACCAGCCGCGCTCGCGCAGCGTGCCGGTGCCGTAGCCGGGGATGTTGATGCGCTCGGCGCAGGTGTTGGCGACGATGCCCTCGATCCAATGCCGATTGCTCATGAGCCCCTCCCAGGCGGCCCAGGCGATCTGGGTCGAGGGCAGCGGTTCCGCCGCGCGGATCTCCTCGAGCGAGAGACCGATGTGCGTGCCAAGCTCCTCCAGGATCTGCCAGTGCGCCTTGCCGTGGCCATGGGCGTGATCGGCGATCACTTCCTCGGCACAGGCGCGGATGATGTTGAGCCGCGTCTCCCAATCCGTGCAATTGGTGGCGACCCGCAGCTTGAGGACGGAATTGCGCTGGCGCGTATTGAGGCGGTGCTGGCGCACGAAGCTGCGCGCGCGGCCGGGATTCATCGGCTCCTGGAAATAGCGCACGCGTCGGCAGAAGTCATCCACCACCGCGTCGAGCCGCCGCAACACCGAGCCATCGGTCATGACTGCACTCCCTGCTGAAACAAATCCTTGAGCCGACCGACGAGCCGCTGATGGCGCTGCGCGCTCGCTTCCCCCACGGCGGCACCCACGCCGAGATAGCGCTCGGCGACGGCGGGATCGCCGAGCAGCGCCGCGCCCGTGCCCTCGAGGGCGACGCGGCCCTTCTCGATGACCGCGCCACGATCGGCGATTGCGAGGCTCAGCCGCGCATTCTGCTCCGAGACCAGAACCGCGAGGCCTTGTGCGCGCAGCCGCTCGATCAATCGGAAGATCTCGGCCACCAGCACCGGCGCCAGGCCCAGCGAAGGCTCGTCGAGCAGAAGGATCCTCGGCTCCGACATCAGGCCGCGGGCGATTGCGAGCATCTGCTGCTGTCCGCCGGAGAGATTACCCGCGGGCTCGCTCAGTCGATCGCGTAGCGCCGGCATCGACGCGAGCACATGATCGATGCGGCGCGCGAGCGCCGCCTCGGAAAGTGCACCGAGCCGCGTATAAGCGCCCATGCGCAAATTGTCGGCGACCGTGAGGCCAGCGAAGACCTGGCGACCCTCGGGGATATGCGCGATGCCCGCGAGCACGCGCGCGCGAGCGCCCAGCCGGTCGATGCGACGACCCTCGAGCCAGATCTCGCCTGCGTGCAAGGCCAGCACGCCGGAGATCGCCTTCACCAGCGTCGACTTGCCGGCACCGTTGGCGCCGACGAGCGCCAGCACCTCGCCCGGACGCAGCGCCAAGCTCACCTCATGCACGACGGTTTGTCGGCCGTATCCGGTGCTGATGGATTTGAGCTCGAGCATCAGCACGCACCCTCGGCCTGGCCGATATAGGCCTCGATCACGCGGGGATCGCGCTGGATCTCGGCAGGAGTGCCACGCGCGATCACCGCGCCGGCGTCGAGCACGATGACCTCGTCGGCGACGCCCATGACCAGCGACATGTTGTGCTCGACCACCAGGAGCGTGACGCCGCTATCGCGCACCGCGCGGAGCAAGAGCGCGAGCTCCGCGGTCTCGCCGTCGTTGAGACCCGCCGCCGGTTCGTCGAGCAAGAGAAGGCGCGGCCTCGCCATCAGCGCGCGCACGACCTCCAACAGCTTCTGCGCGCCCATGGGCAGATCCGTCGCGGCGGTGTCGCGAAAGGCCACGAGGCCCACGAGATCCAGGAGGGCCTCCGCCTGGCGGGCAAGCGCCCGCTCCTCCTCCCGCGCGCGGCCCAGCCACAGCATCTGCCGCCAGGGACTCGCGCGGATGTGGCCGTGCGCGCCCGCCAGCACGTTCTCGATCGCGGTCATGCCCGGGAAGACCCGCGCGGTCTGGAAGGTGCGGACCACGCCGGAGGCGGCGATGCGCCAGTCCCCGGCGGCGCCCATCTCGTTACCGAAGAGACGCACGGCGCCGGCATCGGCTCGATAGAGATTGGTGATCAGGTTGAAGAGCGTGGTCTTGCCCGAACCGTTCGGGCCGATGAGCGCGCTCAGATTCCCGACGGGGATATCGAACGAAATGCCATCGACCGCGCGGAGACCGCCAAAGGTCTTGGTGAGGCCTCTGACCTCCAGGGCAAGCCCGCTCATGGCGCCTCGCTCCGAGGCTCGAGACCGGCGCCGACCGCGGGCGCGCGGAGCCGCGCGGCGAGGCGCGCGAGGCCGCCGAACATGCCCTCTGGCAGGAAGCTGAAGGCGAGCACCAGCAGCAAGCCCTCCGCCAGGATCTTATAGAGCGCCAGCGACTGCACCAGCGTTGGCAACAGCGTCAGGAGCGCGACGCCGAGCAGCGGTCCCACGAGCGTGCCCTCGCCGCCGATCACCAGCATGGTGATCATCTCGAAGGAGCGCTGGGTCCCCACCATCTCCGGCGAGAGATAGTGGAAATAGAAGGCATAGAGGCTGCCGGCCAGAGACGCCAGCACGGCGGAGATCGCGAACGCCGCCATCTTGAGCCGCGCCACGTTGATGCCGAGCGCGCCTGCGGCGAGCCGATCGGCGCGGATCGCCATGAGGGCGCGGCCGAGACCGCTGCGCATGCCGCCCAGCAGCGCCAGCACGAGCACCACGATGATCGCAACCACGAGATAGTACATGGCGCGGTCGCTGCCGAAGTCGATGCCGGCGACCTCGAAGGACGGGATACCGACCAAGCCCGACGGACCGCCGGTGGTCTGCATCATGCCGACGTCGAGGGAATCCACGACCAGGCCGAAGGCGAGGGTCGCGAGTGCGAGATAGTGTCCGCGCAGCTGCATGGTCGCGAGCGAGAGCAGGAGCGCGCAGACGAGCGAGGCGGCGCAGCCGATCGCCACACCCGCAAGCGGCGGCCACCCGTAGGTCGTCGCGAGGATCGCCGCGACGTAGCCGCCGATCGCCATGAAGCCACCCTGGCCCAGACTCACCTGGCCCGCGAAGCCCATGAGCACATCGAGGCCGAGCACGCCGATGAAAAGGATCCCCGTGATGACCAGCGAGCCCATCAGGCCGGGATCGCGCACGAGCAGCGGCAGGACCAGGATCACCGAGAGCGCACCGGCGCCGAGCATGACGGCACCGCGGCCCTTGAGCCGGACGATCGCGCGATGGACATGCAGCTCCTCGCGCACGTCGCTGCGGCGTGCGCGGCCGATGGCGAAGAGGCCGCTCGGCCGGAACAACAGCGTGAGCAGGAGTAGGCCAAGGGCGAGCGCGTTGCTGAACAGACCCGAGATGTAGCCAGCGGCGAGCTGCTCCGCGACGCCGAGCACGAGACCACCTACCACGGCGCCCACGAAGGAGCCCATGCCGCCGATCGCGACTGAGATGAACCCGGATATCGTGAAGAACTGGCTGGTATCGAATTGCACCGCCAGGATCGGCGCCACCATGATGCCACCGAGCGCGCCGATCCCGGCGGCAAGCCCGAAGCTCATTACCGCCATCCGCTCGACGTCGATGCCCATGAGCCGCGCCGCTGTCGGGTTTTCAGCAGAGGCCTGCAACGCCTTGCCCAG
>DATEGF010000072.1:0-33394 GCA_035280245.1 Allostellaceae bacterium | reverse complement strand
CTGCATGATCCCGGCGGACCCCTTGGCGCATAGCACGCCGCGGTTCACGGGATGATTGCGGTTGCCCTCGATGTAGCGGATGCCGCCGTCCTTCAGGTGCACCTTGATGCCGCAGCGGCAGGCGCACATGTAGCAGGTCGTAAATTTGACCTCGTCGGCGATCGGATGACTGGTCGCGACGCGAGGGTCGCGCTCGGCGGTTCCGCGGGACGGCATCGATTCGGTCGAGAGCGGGTTCGGCGCTATTGCGAGAGGGGCGCCCAGCCCTGAGCGGTCAGCGCCTCCAGCGGCTGGAAGCGCGTCTTGTAGGCCATCTTACGGCTCGCGCCGATCCAATAGCCGAGATAGACGTAGGGCAGGGTCCGGTTCCGCGCCTCGGCCACCAGCGCCAGGATCACGGCCGTGCCGGGGCTGCGCTCCGACTCGGCAGGGTCGAAGAAGCTGTAGACTGCTGAGAGCCCGTCATCGAGGAGATCGGCGAGGCAGGCCGCGATCAGGCCGCCATCGGGCTTGCGGTGCTCCTGCATGACCGTCGTGACGGGGCTGTCCTCGACCATGGCGCGATAGTCGCCATAGGTCATGGACGCCATGTCGCTCTCGGCGTGGCGCGAGCGCTGGTAGCGCGAGAATACGCGGTACTGCTCGGTCGTCGCCCGTGCCGGCACGAGCCGCGTCGCGAGGTCCCGATTGTCGTTCATTGTGCGCCGCAGCGAGCGGCTGATCTGGAAATTTCGGACATCGACGCGGACCGGCAAGCAGGCGGCGCAACCGGCGCAGGCCGGCCGATAGGCCAAGTGATGGCTGCGGCGGAAGCCGGCGCGTGAGAGCTCGTTGTAAAACGCATAGGAATCGTGCCCGCCGATCTCGGTGATCAGCTTCCGCTCGGTCTGGCCATCGAGGTAAGGGCAGGGCAGCGACGCCGTGCGGTAGAATGGCCGCAGCGCGGACGCCACCGGCGGCAGGCCCGGCGCTGGGCCGCGGCTGCGCAACAGGCTGCCGTTCCCCTCCGGTGCATTCTGCTCGACCTTTACCCGCATCGCGTCCCTCTGGTTTCGGCGCGCGGCGTTGTCATGGCCGCATTATGGGCGAACGGGGTGCCGCCGCGCCAGCGTCATCGAGCTGCCAGGACCTCCGCCTGCGGAGAAATGCGGATAACCAAGGTTCCCGCGAGCATGTCATGGAGCGTTCGGCGCCGCCGATCGAGGAGCGCGATCGCCAGCACCAGTGCCCAGGTCGGGTAGACCGTCACATAGAAGAGAATCGTCTGGACGAAGGCCTGGAGATAGCTTGGCCGCTCGCCGGTCCAGCTTCGGACCTCGACGCCGGTGAGCCGCATGCCCGGCGTCGCCGAGAGCGGGCCGCCAATGGTCAGCGTGTGATAGAGGACGGGGATCAGGCCGAGGATGAGCAGGAGCGGGGAAAGCAGCCCCAGGCTCGCGATCGCCAGCATCGAGAACACGATCCAAGCGAGCGCGATCAGCAGGCCGATGCACAGGAGGTCGACCCAATAGGCGAAGACGCGCCGGATCAAGACGCCCTGGTAGTACTCAGGGGCGGCGAAGGGCTCCGGCGGGTCTCCCGTCCACTTGACGCGCTCGATCTCGTGATAAGCCGACACGATTTCCGTCCTCGCTCTCGGGAGGACGCGAGTATCCGCGAGGGCTCAGGCCCGAGGCAAGGGATCGCTCAGGGCGGTGCTTGTGCCTGGCTCGTCGGCGCTGCTGGCCTGGCCTCGCGCAGGAGGACAATGCTGATGCGCCGGTTGCGGGCCGCGCGGGGATCTTCGGGGACCAAGGGCTCGCGGTCGGCGAGGCCCACCACCTTCTCGATGCGGTCGGCGGAGACGCCGTCGTTGATCAGCTCGCGCCGGCTCGCATTGGCCCGGTCGGCGGAGAGCTCCCAGTTCGTGTAGTTGCGGCCGAACGCATAGGGCGCGGCGTCGGTATGGCCGGTGATCGAGACCTTGTTTGGGAGTTTTTGCACGACCTGGGCCACCAGCCCCGTCAGCTTCTGCGCGTTGTCTGCCATCTGGGCCGAGCCCAAGGGAAACATCGAGCGCTTCTCCTGATCGACGATCTGGATGCGCAGGCCCTCCGGCGTGCGGTCGATGATCAGGTTGTCGGCGAGGTTCTTGAGCTCGGGCACGTCCTGGATCGCCTGGCGGAGCGAGAACTCTGCCGCAGCGAACTGCCTGTCCTCGCGCTCCTCGAGGCGCTTCTGCAGCTCCGCCTCGGTCATCTGCTCCACGGGCTTCTTGGCGTTGCCGGGAGAGCCGGTCTGGTCGCCGGCGGCCGGACCGCCGGTCTGGTCCTGGTTGGTGGCGCCGCCCGCCTGCTGACTCGGGGTCTTGCCGCCGACCTTGTCGCCGCTCTCGCCCTGGCCCGGCGATCCCGCGAGGTCGCCTACGTCGCCGTCGTCCGGCTGGCGGAGCGCCGGCACGGCGAGCGTGAGGTTCGGCGCCGATGCCGTCACGTCCTGTGCGCCCTGCTGCCCCATGGTGAGGCCGCCCAGGACCCCGCCGGCGCCGCTCTGAGATTTGGATGCGATGGTCGGCTCGAAGTAATCGGCGATGCCGCGCTTCTGGATGTCAGTGGTGACGTTGAGGAGCCACAGCAACAGGAAGAACGACATCATCGCGGTCACGAAGTCGGCGTAGGCGACCTTCCACGCGCCGCCGTGATGCCCGGCGGCCTTCGACTTCTTGACCTTCTTGATGATGAGCGGGGCGTTGCTGCCTTTGGCCATGGTGGGCCCGCTTTACGCCGCGACCGACGGCAGATTGTCGACGGCTTCCTCGACCTCGTAGAAGGTCGGCCGGACGTCGGAGTTGAGCGCCTTGCGCGCGAACTCGACCGCGACCGAGGGCGCGTAGCCCTGCATGTAGGCGAGGATCGCGGACTTGATGCAGAGGTAGTAGCGCGTCTCGGCTTCGGCGCGGTTCTTCACCGCCGAGCCGATCGGGCCCACGAAACCATAGGAGAGCAGCACGCCCAGGAAAGTGCCGACCAGCGCGCCCGCGATCAGATGGCCCAGCACGGCGGGCGGCTCGGTGATCGAGCCCATGGTGTGAATGACGCCCAGCACCGCCGCGACGATGCCGAGAGCGGGCAACGCGTCCGAGGTCTGCGTGATCGCATGCGCCACGGCCTCGTGCTCCTCGTGGTGCGTCTCGATCTCTTCGTCCATCAGCGTTTCCATCTCGTGATGATTGTCGGTGCCCAGGGTGAGGAGGCGGAGGTAATCGCAGAGAAAGATGAGGGCGTGCTTGTTCTCGTAGAACAGCGGGAAGCGTTGGAAGAGCGTGCTCTCGTCCGGTTTCTCGACGTGCTGCTCGAGCGCGAGCGCGCCCTTGGTCTTGGCGAGCTTGAAGACGGAATAGAGCAGGCTCAGGAGCTCGAGGTAGGCGCCCTTGTCGTACTTCTCGCCCTTGAGCAATCCCAGCACGGCGCCGAAGCTGGACTTGACCACGGGCAGGCGGTTCGAGGTCACGAACGCACCCAGTGCGGCGCCTCCAATGATCATGAACTCGAAGGGCTGGAACAGCACGACGAAGTGGCCGCCGTTCAGCAGATAGCCGCCGAACACGCAAACCAGGACGATGGCTGATCCGATCAGGACGAACATGGGGCTCGGGCGCGACGCAAGAGGTCCGTCCAGCCTGGGCGAATTGCGTTAAGAACCCCTTTAGGTGCGTCCGCCCACGGCCCGGATGCGGAGCGACATGCTAAGGAATTCTGCGTACTCCGAGCTCGGCAACGAAGCCTTAACCATATTTGGAGGGTTAAAGCACCGCACCTGGGCTGCCCAGCGCGTGCTCCGTGAGGCCTTTGGTGATCAGCTCATAGGCCTCGTCCACCGAGTCCGTTAGCTGGAACAGCTTGGGATCCTCGGGGCTGATGGTGCCGTAGCGGACCAGCGCGTCGAAGTTCACCACCTCGTTCCAGAACTTGGCGCCGAACAGGACCAGCGGCATCCGCTTCTTCATCTTGCGAGTCTGCACCAGCGTCAGGATCTCGAAGAGCTCGTCGAGGGTGCCGTAGCCGCCCGGGAACAGCACCACCGCTTTGGCGAGGTAGACGAACCAGAACTTCCGCATGAAGAAGTAATGGAAATGCACGTGAAGCTCGCGGCTCACATAGGGATTGTCGAACTCCTCATTGGGGATCGAGATGGTGAGACCGACATTGAGCCCCCTGGCCTCGGAGGCGCCCCGATTGGCGGCTTCCATGATGCCGGGTCCGCCACCCGTGCAGACGACGAAGCGCCGGCGGGCGTCGCCGAGGTGTTTGGACCAGTCGGTCAGGCGATGAGAGAGATCGCGCGCCGCTTCGTAGTATTCGGAGAGCTCGAGCGACGTGCGCGCCCGCGCGACATCGCCGCCGCTCCGCTCGGCCTCCGCCAAGGCCGCTTGCGCGGTCTCGCGCGACTTGAGCCGCGCCGAGCCCATGAAGACGATGGTGTCCTCGATCTGCTGGCGCTGAAACCGCGAGAGCGGCTCCAGGTATTCCGAGAGGATGCGGAGCGCGCGGGCATCGCGGCTCTCGAGGAAGCGCTGGTTCTGGTAGGCCTTGGGTTGGCGATGGTGGCGGGTCGGCTCAGCCATGACGGGCCTCGCTCTCTGCTAGGGCGGCGACAGCGTCTCGGTCGCGACGGAGTTTCGAGTGTCGATCATCAGCATATAGCCGTCGCGCCAGGGTCGGACCAGGTCCGCATAATGCTCCGAGAGCGGATTGCCGGCCTCGCCGGGCACGATCATGAAGCGCGCGTGATCGGGATCGCCCATGTCGACCACCATGCGCAGGCCCGGTCCCAGCGTATCCTGGTAGGGCCGCGTCGCGCTTCGCACCAAAAAACCACCGCGGTTGACGGTGTCGAGCCCGCCGTCGGCGGCGATCGACGTGTCGAGATAGCGGCCGAGCACGGGCACCGCCGAGAACAGCCGGTGGCTGAACTCCGCCATGTGAGCGCGGCCCCAGCGCCACTCGCTCATGTCGGGCCCATACGCGGCGGTGAGTTCGCTGAGAGCCAGCAGGAGCGCCGCGGAGAGCTGCTCCGGGCAGGTCTTCGGCACCGTCAGGATACGGTCGTCGCACCAGTCCTGATGCGTGGTCAAAATGCCCGCGATGGCGTCCGGGTGGAGCGACCAGTAGTCGTCGAACGCCGTGCCGAGACGGTTGGCGAACACGACGCGGTTGAAGTCGCGGAGCCACGCCGTGAAGATCAGCGGCTCCGGCTTGTCCTTGTCCATCCGCCGGTCCCAATCCTTCAGCCGATCGAGTGCTGCTTGGGCTTGCGGCGTGGTGACCGGCGTCTTCAGCATGAGCGGCAGCAGCCGATCAGCGATCGGCGAGAAGGTGTCGCGTTGGATCGCCGCCATGCTGTCGAGCGAGTGTTGCGGCCGCTGATCGAGCAGCGTCGCGATGCGCAGCGCGCGGTAGGGCTCGTCCCAGTCGCGTCCGAGGTAGTACGCAAAGTTGTCAGGCACCGGCTTGTTGTTGGCGGTGACGATGCGGCCCGTGGGCGGATCGAAGGACCGCGGCATGGCGTCAGCCGGGACCCAGCCCGTCCAGTCGAACTCGCCGGTCCAGCCGGGCGATGGCAACCAGCCGTCGCCGCTCGCGCGCGTCGGCACGCGCGCCGGCGAGAGGTAGCCGATATGGCCGTCGGCGTCGGCATAGACCACGTTCTGCTCCGGTGCGCCGAAGTTGGCGAATGCGCGCTGGAAGCTGTCCCAATCCGTCGCGTGGTTCATCTCCCAGAGCGCTTGCGGGGAACGGTCGCCGTCCATGAGGTAGCTTGCCTGCAGCGCCAGCGCGAAGCCCGGCTGCGCCGCCTGCTGTGCGGGGCCCGGGAGATCGGAGATCACGGGTCCATGGCGTGACTCGCGGACCGTGATCTGCACGGGCGCCGCGTCCTTCACCAGAATGGTCTCGACGCGCGATTTGAATGCGACCGATCCGTCGGGCGTCACGTACTTGCTGGCATCGTCGGGATCGAGCTTCTCGACGAAGAGATCGGAGACGTCGCTTCCGGTGTTGGTGAGTCCCCAGGCGATGCGCTCGTTGTGGCCCACGAGCACGATGGGCGCGCCCGCCATGGTGCCGCCCTCGAGCTTGTGCGCGGGTGTCGCGATATGGACGAGATACCAGATGCCGGGCACCTCGAGACCGAGGTGTGGATCGTTCGCGAGGATCGGCTTGCCCGAGGCCGAGCGATTGCCCGAGACCACCCAGTTATTCGAGGCGCGCACGGGGTCCTCGAGCACGGGCATCAGGGTCAAGAGCGCGGCTAGCGGCAGATCGCGATAGATCGGCGTCATGGCGCCGAGGATCACCGGACCCTCCTTCGAATAGCCAGGATAGAGGATCGGCATCTCCTCGGGCTTCACGTGCTCGAGCAGCCTGGCGCGCACGAGCTCGCCGCGATAGTTTCCGGCGAGCTGCCACGCCATCAGTTTGCCCCAGATCAGCGTGTCGACCGCCCGCCACGGCTCGGGCCGCGTGCGCAGGAGGTAGTACTCCGGCGGCAGGGCCCAGCGCCGGTCCTCGATGAAGGCATTGACACCCGCGGCGTAGGACCGCAGCACCGTCTGGATCTCCTCGGGCAGCTCCGAGAACTGCCGCTCGGCGGCACGCGCGAGGCCGAGCGTGCGCATGGTTTTGTCGGTATCGAGGACCCGGGCGCCGAACCACTCCGCGAGTCGTCCTGAGGCGTAGCGACGCTGCGCATCCATCTGGAACAGGCGGTCCTCGGCGTGGACATAGCCGAGCGCGAAGGCGGCATCGAGGTCGTTGGTGGCGACGATGGTGGGGATGCCGATGGCGTCGCGCGAGATCCGCACCGGCGCGGTCAGGCCCTGCACGACGCGCGCGGGCGCCGCTGGCGGCAGCTCCGAATGAAGCCACAGCAGCCCCGAGAGCGCCAGCACGATCGGGGTGAGCAGAATGATGAGAAAGATGCGCCGGCCCATGGTGGTGCCGGCCGAGCCGGCCTCCCGCGCTCAGCCGAGGTTCAGGATGATGGTCTTCTTCTGCGTGAAGTGCTCGAGCATCGCCTCGAGCGAGGCCTCCTTGCCGAGCCCCGACTGCTTCACGCCGCCATAGGACATGTTCGCCTGTACGACCAGGTTTTGGTTCACCTGCACGAGGCCGGCCTCGAGCCGGTGGCTGGCATCGAGCGCGGTCTTGAGGTCGCGCGTCCAGATCGTGGCGGCGAGGCCGTAGTCGCTGTCGTTCGCTTGCGCGAGTGCCTCCTCGTAGTCGCGGAACTTCATCACGCAGGTGACCGGACCGAAGATCTCCTCGCGGCAGATCCGGTTGTCGTTGGCGACGCCGGTGAAGATCACAGGCTGAACGTAAAAGCCGCGCGCTAGCTTCGGATCGCTCGGCATCTTCGAGCATTTGAGCGCTTTGGCGCCCGCGCTCTTCTCGCCGAGGTCGATGTAGGATCGCACCTTCTCGAATTGCTGCTTTGAGATGATGGTGCCGATGTCGGTCTGCTCGTCGAGCGGGTCGCCCATCTTCATCGCGTCGACCTTGGCCTTCAGCTTGTCGACGAAGGCGTCGTGGATGGACTCGTGGACGAAGATGCGGCTCGCGGCCGTGCAGCTCTGGCCTTGGCGCGTGAAGCGCATGCCGATCACGGCACCCGCCACCGCCTTCTCGAGATCGGCATCGCCCATGACGATCATCGGACTCTTGCCGCCGAGCTCCAGCGTCACGGGGATCAGCTTCTGCGAGGCCATCTTGTAGACGAGCTTGCCGGTCTCAACCGAGCCCGTGAAGGTGACCTTGCCGACGCCCTTGTGCTCGACCAGCGGCGCGCCGCACTGCGGGCCGTCACCCGAGAGGATGTTGAGGACGCCCTGCGGCAGAACCTGGTTCATGACCTGGCAGGCGCGCAGCACCGCAAAGGGCGCTTCCTCCGCGGACTTGACCACGACGGTGTTGCCGGCGACCAGCGCGGGCGCGATCTTTAGCGCCATCAACAGAAGCGGCACGTTCCACGGGATGATCGCGCCGACCACGCCGATCGGCTGGCGGAGCGTGATGGTGAGCGAGTCAGGCTTGAATGGCACGCTCTCGCCTTTGAGCTCGGAGCCGAGCCCGCCGTAGAAGGTCAGGATATCCGCGAAGACGCCGGCCTCGACGCGGCTCTCGGTGCGGATCGCCTTGCCGGTCTCGAGCGTGATGAGCTTCGCCAGTTCCTCGACGTGATCGCCGAGGATCCGGCCGCACTCCGCGACCATCCGCCCGCGCTCGCGCGCCACGAGCCTGCTCCAGCCCTTCTGCGCCTTCGCGGCGGCCTTAACCGCGGCATCGACGTCCTTCGCGTCGCCATCCGCAGCCTCGCCGATCCGCTCCTGAGTCGCGGGGTTCACGATCGGGAAAGTGCGACCCGTGATCGATGCCACCATGCCGCCATCGATCAGCATCTTGCCCGACATCTCGCGCGCGAGCTTATGAGGATCGAGCACCGGTTGGAGGCGGTTCTGGAGCATGGGATCAACCTTCTACTAGGCGTCTTTGGTGGGGTGCGCACAGGAGGCCCCCGGGCGCGGAGGACTGGGTTTTATACACCTCCGCCTCAGGTCCGCCAGCCCCCGGCACTCCACTGCTAGACGGCGTGAGTGGACCGACGCTGAGGTTCGCTCAGGTCAATCCGAGCTCGCGCAGCAGGTTCGCGCGATCGGCGTCGAGGGCGGGCGCCGGTGACCGGGTCGGCGCGTCCGCGAAGGCCGAGAACTTGAGCGGATTGCCTGCGAGCGTGAGCGTCCCGGCCTTGGGGTCATCGACCGTGATCAGCATGTTGCGGGCCTCCACTTGGGGATTCTGAAGCGCACGGTCGACGGTGTTGATGGGCCCGCAAGGCACGCCGGCCTTGCCGATGATGGCGATCCACTCATCCGCCGGCCTCTTCTTGAGTTCGCGTTCGATCTCGGCCTTGAGCACCGCCTGACTGCGGTTGCGGAGGTCGTTGGTTCGATAGTTGGAATCCGACGCGAGATCGGGTCGGCCGATCGCCGCGCAGAGCTTCTGATAGAGCGCGTCGTTGCCGGCGGCGATGATGATGCTCTCGGTCGCCGTCGAGAATCCTTCGAAGGGCGTGATGGAGGGATGCCGCGCCCCCAACGGCCCCGGCACTGTGCCGGTCACCGTATACCGCATGATTGCGTTCTCCAGCAGCGCCAGCTGGCAATCGAACATGGCGATGTCAACCTTGGTCGCCTCGCCCGTCCGCTCGCGATGCAACAGCGCGGCGTTGATGGCGACGGTCGTGTAAAGCCCGGCGCCGATATCGCCGATCGACATGCCGATGCGGACTGGTGGCTGTCCCGGATGGCCCGTGATGCTCATGATGCCGCCGAGGCCCTGCACGACCATGTCGTAGGCCGGCTCTTTCGAGAGCGGGCCGGTGTGGCCGAAGCCGGAGGCCGAGGCATAGATGAGCTTGGGATAGCGCGTGTGCAGTGCCTCCCAGCCGTAACCCAACCTCTCCATCGTGCCCGGCCGAAAATTCTCGACGATCACGTCGGCGCGCTCGAGGAGCGCGTCGAGAATTCGCCGATCGCCCTCCGTCTTCAGGTCGAGCGCGATCGACTCCTTGCCGCGGTTGATCGAGGAGAAATACGCGGAGACGCCATTCTTGAACGGCCCGTATTCGCGGGCATCGTCGCCCTTGCCGGGCGGCTCGACCTTGATCACGCGCGCGCCGAGTTCAGCCAGCAGGAACGTGCTGTAGGGGCCCGCGAGGATGCGCGAGAGGTCGACGACGGTAATGCCGGAGAGCGGGCCGGAAGCGGCCATGGGGTCACCTCGATGTGCGGTGCTTCAAAGCTCGGCGCAATTCCTAGCGCAGGATTCGGACGCGGAGCAATCGGCGCGGCATTTCATCTTGCACCCGTGCGGCGATAAAAGGATCGTCGGCGGGGATCATCGGAGGGTCGACTGTTCACCGCTTATCTCGCGCCCGAGGGCTTCGTCGAGGAGCTTGCCACCGAGCTTGGCGAGGTCAGCGCCCGCTATGGTCGGCTCTTGATCTCGCCGGCCGCACCGAAGCCCCTGGCCTGGGTCGCCAATGTCTGGCTCGATCCGGTCGAGATCCCGATCGCGTCGATCGGCGACGCGGCCAAACGGCTGCGCGCGATCCAGCGCAACTGGGCGCAATACCCTCATGCGCAGCATCGGCGTGCCGCCCTCATCGAGGCGAAGTTGCCCAGGGTCTCGGCGAAGCCGCTGGTCTTTCCGTCGCCCGCGCCCACGGCGCCGCTCGGCTCCTGGACCTTGGTCGATGCCGGCACGGTGCTGGCGTCGGCGCGCTGTTCGAGCCCTTTCCCGAACGGCGAGGCGCGCTTCGTCGAAGACAAGCGGGCGCCGCCGAGCCGCGCCTATCTCAAGCTCTGGGAGGCCCTAACCTCGCTCGGCACGCATCCGAATCCCGGCGACGTCTGCCTGGATCTCGGCAGCAGTCCCGGCGGCTGGACCTGGGTGCTGGCAAAACTGGGCGCCCGGGTGATCAGCGTCGACAAGGCACCGCTCGACGCCGCAGTTGCCGCCATGCCCGGCGTGGAGGTGCGGCGCGAGAGTGCCTTCGCGCTCGATCCCCGCGCGCTCGGGCCGATCGATTGGCTATTCTCGGACGTGGTCTGCTATCCCGCGCGGCTGCTGCGGCTGGTCGAGCGCTGGCTCGAGGCGGGCACCTGCCGGCATTTCATCTGCACGCTCAAATTCCAGGGCGCCACCGACCACGAGACCGCGGGTCGTTTTGCCGCCATCCCCGGCTCGCGATTGCTGCACCTGCACCACAACAAGCACGAGCTCGCGTGGATCAAGTGAGGGTCGCGTTTGCACGCATCCGCTCCGTTGTTTAGATTGCCGCGCGTGCGCGTTCCTTTGGCGTTCGGGCGTTTGACATGTCGGTCGACAGCACGCGGTTTCGGTACTTCGTTCTGACCGCCGGGCGCACGGGCTCGACGTTGCTCGCAGCGATCCTGGCGGATGCCGGCGCGGACTTCGCCATGCCGGCGCCCGAGGAATGGGATACCGCCCGCGGCGGTGTCGTGGCGCTTCCGGAGATCCGCCGGGCGACGAGTCATTTTCGACTGGCCTTCGACCGCTCGACGAGCAAGCCGCCGACGCCGCCGGCGCGCTGGATCTGGGGCTGGCATCGCTCGCTCGGCAAGCGCCTCCTGAAGCGCGCGCTCAACAAAGCCGTCTTCGTGAAGGCCAACGATCTGGATCTGGCGATCCCGTTCGCGATCAAGATCGGCTACTTCCCGCGGCTCATCGTCAGCTATCGGGAGTTCGACGCGCATGTGCTGAGCGCCTCGCAGATGCTCGTCAATTGGTCGATCGAGACGATGGCGAAAGATTACGATCGCTCGTACCGCAATGCGGTCCTGCAGCTGTATGCTTACGGCGGGTGCGTGGTGCATTACGACGATCTCGTCGACGCCGCGCGGACGGATTGGGCACGGAGCCTCGCCGAGGTAACCGGCCTCCCGGCCGATGCGCTCCTGGCGAGCCGCGCGCGCCGCGCCCGTTCGGGTCGGCGCGAGGAAGTTCAGCTGCCGGTCCTCTATGAATCGGTGAAGCACACTTTTGCCGCCGTCGATGCGCTATCCGGACGCGCGCTGCCTCCGAGCCCACAGGCTCTGCGCAATTGGGCTCAAAGAGCGCGGTCGCCGCTGCCGCCGGTCCGTCAGGGCTCGCTCCACGGAGCAAGGCCCGCGGAGTGACCGAAACCTAAGCGAGGCGCGTTCCCTCGGCTTGGCGGCGAATCTGTATCGTTTGTGAGACTTCCGCCGATCTCTCCCCGCCATCAAATTGCCGCCGTCGTCACAAAGATGTTTCGTGGCACGGTGCCTTGAGACGATGGACGAGAAGACGCTCTCGCACGTTGTTACGCACATGGACGCATTGCACGATCACGTACTCGACGGGGTCTCGCTCAGCCGGCGTTTGCCGGAATTCCTCGAGCGCGCGCCCTGGGTCGGTGGCGATCTTCAATCGGTGCGAAACTTCCTCCGCCGACCGATGATCGATCTCGAGCCGCATGAGAATCAGCGCATCGTGCTGCCGCTCGACGAGCGAAGCGGTGATCGAGCATCCGCGGTGCTGCATCGGCCGCGCGTGGCAACCGCCGGACCCCGTCCGGCTGTGATTCTTATTCATGGACTCACGGGTTGCGAGGACAGCATCTATATGCGCGCAAGCACCGCGCATCTGCTGGAGGCTGGGTTTCCGGTGCTGCGGCTCAATCTCCGTGGCGCCGGGCCGACGCGTCCCGATTGCCGGCAGCACTATCACGCTGGACGGACCGAGGACCTTCGTCTGATGCTGGCAGAACTGCCGCCGGACGTGATCGAGTACGGCGTCGTCGCGGTGGGTTTCTCGCTGGGCGGAAACTTGCTGCTCAAATATCTCGGCGAGACCGGCTCCAGAACGACCCTGCTCGCGGCGGCAACGGTCTCGGCGCCGCTGGACCTCACCGTAACCGCTCGCCATCTCGGTACCCGGCGCAATGCGCTCTATCACTGGTACTTCCTGAAGGAATGCCAGCGTGAGACGTTGGCGCCGGCTTCGGCGGTTACGGCGGAAGAGCGTTGCGCAGTACTGAGCGCGGAGAGCCTCTGGCAGTTCGACGACCGCTTCACGGCGCCGCGAAACGGGTTCGGTGGTGCGGCCGATTACTACAAACGGAATTCGTCGCAGAACTTTCTCGACGAGGTTGCCGTGCCGACGCTCCTGATCCACGCGCAGGACGATCCGATCGTGCCGGCGGAGCCCTATCGCGAGTACGATTGGCGACGGAACGCGCGTCTGCAGCTGGCACTGCAGTCCAAGGGCGGACACGTCGGCTTCCACGATCGGCGGGGCGGCACCTGGCACGACCGGGCGATCCACACCTTCTTCGAGCGGGTGCTCAGCCTTGCCTGAGCCGGCGCGCGGCATCGACCGCGCTGTAGGTGAGGATGCCGTCGGCGCCCGCGCGCTTCATGCCGAGTAAACTCTCGATGATCACGCTGTCGTCGAGCCAGCCCTTCTCGATCGCGGCGTGCAGCATCGCGTACTCGCCGCTCACCTGGTACACGAAGGTCGGCACCGCGAAGCGCTCCTTCACGCGCCGGACCACGTCGAGGTAAGGCATGCCGGGCTTCACCATCACCATGTCGGCGCCCTCGGCGAGATCGAGCGCCACCTCGCGCAGCGCCTCGTCGGTATTGGCGGGATCCATCTGGTATGTGCGCTTGTCCGCCTTGCCGAGGTTCGACTTCGAGCCCAGCGCGTCGCGGAACGGCCCGTAGAAGCCCGAGGCATATTTCGCGGCATAGGACATGATCCTCACACGCTCGAAGCCGCGGGCGTCGAGCGCGTCGCGGACCGCGCCGACGCGGCCATCCATCATGTCCGAGGGCGCGATGATGTCGCAGCCGGCCTCGGCCTGGACCAACGCCTGGCGCGTAAGGATCTCGACCGTCGCGTCGTTGCTGACCTCGCCCTCGCGCAACACGCCGTCGTGGCCGTGGGTCGTGAAAGGATCAAGCGCCACGTCGCAGAGCACGCCGAGATCGGGGTGCGCCGCCTTGACCGCGCGCACCGCCTGGCAGACCAGGTTCTCGGGATTGACGGCCTCGTCACCATCCGGTGTCTTGCGATCAGGCGGCGTCGCCGGGAAGAGCGCGATGCAGGGGATGCCGAGGCTCTTCGCCTCGCCCGCGGCATCGACCAGGGCCGAGACCGAGAGCCGGTCGACATGGGGCATGGAGGCCACGGGCGCGCGCGCCGCCCGCTCGCCGTGCACGAAGACAGGCCAGATGAAATCGGCGGGCGTCAGCACACACTCGGCGACCATGCGGCGCGTCCAGTCGTCGCGCCGATTGCGCCGCATGCGCAGGCGCGGGTAGGCGCCAAGAGGCCGGGATGGTGCGCGGGTCACGCGGGACCGCCTGAGCTGTTGGGACAAGGGAGATCATAGGGTTGGCCAGGCGAGGCTGGCAAATCCGGCCGCGCGGCAAATCGACACGGGGTTCCCGGGCATGCAGCGCCGACATCGATGCCCCGCCCGGGGCCCGGTTGTCCCGGCCGGATCAACCCGGCAAGATAGCCAGTGCCACCTCTGGAGGAGATCGTGGATGTCCGGCCTGACCTTGCGCAGTGGTATTTTCCTGGCGCCGTTCCATCCGATCGACGAGGACCCGACACTGGCGCTCCGCCGCGACATCGAGCTCGTGGAGTGGCTCGACAAGCTCGGCTACGAGGAGGCCTGGATCGGCGAGCATCACTCCGCGGGCTTCGAGATCATCAGCTCGCCGGAGCTCTTCATCGCCGCGGCCGCGGAGCGCACGAAGCGCATCCGGCTCGGCACCGGCGTGGTCTCGCTGCCCTATCACAATCCCCTGATGGTTGCGAACCGCATCGTGCAGCTCGATCACATGACCATGGGTCGCGTCATGTTCGGCGTCGGGCCGGGCCTTCTGACCTCCGACGCCATGATGCTCGGCATCGATCCCTCGACCCAGCGCGACCGCATGCTTGAAGGGCTCGACCTGATCCTGCGGCTCTTCCGCGGCGAGACCGTGACCCAGAAGACCGAGTGGTACACGCTCAAGGACGCGCGGCTGCACCTGCTGCCCTTCACGCAGCCCTATCCCGAGGTGGCAGTTGCCAGCATGGTGACGCCGTCGGGCGGCCGCGCCGCCGGCAAATACGGCCTGGGCATGCTCTGCGTCGCCGCGACGGTCGAGGGCGCGTTCGACGTGCTGGCGACCAACTGGAAGGTGGCGCAGGATATCGCCGCGGAGCATGGCCGCACGATGGATCCCGCGGTGCTCCGGCTGGTCGGCCCGATGCATATCGCGGAGACCCGCGAGCAAGCCCGCGCCAACGTGCGCTACGGCCTGCAGAAGTATCTGGACTACTACCAGGCGATCAATCCGGCGCGGTTCTCGGACCTCGAAGGGCGTGACCCCGTCGAGGTCCTGAAGGGGACTCGCCGGGCCGTGATCGGCACGCCCGACGACGCCATCGATCAAATTCAGCGGCTGCGCGACAAGCAGGGGGAGTTCGGCTGCTTCCTGCACCTCGCGCACAACTGGGCTAATTGGGAGGCGACGAAGAAATCCTACGAGCTCTATGCGCGCCACGTGGTGCCGCACTTCCGCGGCTCGAACGCGCTGCGCGCGGCGTCCAACGCCTGGACGTACGAGCGCCGCAACGACTTCACGACGCTCCGGGACGCCGCTACCAAGAAGATGTTCGATCGGCACGAGGCCGAGCAGGCCGCCAAGGCGAAGGCAAAGAGCCGGGCCGCGGAGTGAGCCGTCATAAGCCGCGACTATCATATGATAGAGTGCAGCTATCAGGCCCGTCGCGCTTCGTTTGGCAATCTCGCCTGAAGATTGCTATGCTTTTCTTGTGCCGCTCGAGGGACGGGGTGAGGGATGATTAGGGCGAAACGGCTGGCTCAGCCGGCCGAGGTGGATGCCGCCCCTGGGGCGGCGGCGAGCAAACGAGGGCGTAGCGAGGTCGACGTACGAGTGGGGCGCCGGCTCCGCGAGGCTCGGCTACTCGCGGGCCTCAGCCAGGGCCAGCTTGGCGCACGCATCGGGGTGACGTTTCAGGCCGTGCAGAAGTACGAGAGCGGAGAGAACCGGCTCAGCGCGAGCCGCTTGCTGGCGGTCGCAGGGTTCCTGCGTCAGCCTCTGTCGTTCTTTTTCGGCGACCTCTCGGAGACGGACGCGGCGGCGGCGCCGACGGGCCTGACGCCAAAGGAGATCAAGCTGCTCCGGTACTACCGCGGGATCGGTACGGAGGAAGCGCGCGACTGGATGCTGAAGCTGGCAAAGAGCATGGGGGATAGCAAAGGAGCGAGACCGAGCACGGTCAAGTCCTTGTAGCCGAAATCGAGAAGCGTCCGACGCGGGGGCAAACGCGGCGGGCCGAGGGCGAGGCGGATGCACGCACCGGGTAGCGGGATACTCATTGACGACCGCGGCGAGCCGTGGTCGGACAACTCGCCGGATCTAGCGCGGCGGCTCGGCTATCGTGATCCCGATTTCGACGCCCCCGCCTACGCCGTTCGCAACCTCGGCTTCATCCACGTGCGTCTCCACGAGGAGGGCGTGCGGGTGTCGCTTCGCTCCGGCCGGTACAGCCTCCTCACGCTCACCGCGGCGCTCTATGCCCTGATCGATCGGCGGCCGCGGCGCATCGTTCTCGCGGTGTTTGGCGGCGAGGACTGGTCTTATGAGATGTTCACGAACCTCGGCTCGTTCGCGGAGCGGGCCGAGGATTTGGCCGGCGGCGAGCCGATTGCCGGCCGGCCGCGCTGGCTCGCGGCGGAAAAGAAACTCGACGCGCTGGACAGGCCGGCATTTCGGCAGGCGAGACTGGTGGTCGAGTTCTGGAAGAGCAATCGCGGGCGGCTCAGCGATGAGCTTTATGACGTGCTGCGGGCAACGGACCTTCTCGAGCGCGCCGTGCTGGTTCGAAAGCTGCCGCGCTCGACGCGCCTCGTCTATCAGCATTTCGGTGGCGGCATCAAAATGATGCGGCCATGCGAGACGTTCTCCATGATCGGCCGCGACGCGCACGACGTACCCGACGGAGAGTACGGCGCCTGGGTGGCAGATCACTACGCAGAGGCACTACAGCGTCGCCGCTTGCGGTTGGACGGCATGCGCGCGGTGGTGGGCACCTCGCTGTCGGCGACGCTGCGCGTGCGCTACGATCGGTTGCTCGTGCCGTGGCGGAGGGGCGCGGACCAGTACGTGCTCGGCCTCTCGATGCGTCGGGAGTTGTCGACCGTCGCCTGATCGACGATCTCCGCGACGTCGGAGAGCATCGCATCTCGGCCCATCCACATCAGCAGCAAGGGCAGGTCTCCGCGGAACGCCATGCGCAGCGTCACGGATTCCTCCACCTCATAAGGACCATTGGCGCGCACCAAACCCTTGGCATGGGTCTTGTGCTCGACCAAGCCCCAGGTCCACGCGGTGTCCCAGCGCGAATAGGCGTAGGCCCGCGATATTCTGGGCAGCAGCGCGGCAAGCCCTTTGCCACGAAAATCCGGGCGCACCCAAACCGCTCCGCCATAGGCGACCTTGCCGCGAATGCGCGATGCCGTCGGCGCCTCGACCTCGATCGATTCACCCGCGGCAATGGGCGGAGCGGGATCCTCGTAGAACACCCGCATCGAGCGCAACTCGGCGGCGAGGGTGGTGTCCTCCCAATCGAAGAAGCGGGCGGCATGGGTCGCGACGGTTTCGTCGTTCTCGTCGACGGCGTCGAGCCAGAACGCGCTGTCCAGGCGGAGATTGCTGAACTCCGGATCGAAGACCGGTGCCAACGCCGGCCAGCTGTCGCGGTTGCGCTTGTTGAGCGCGACCAGCTCGTCGAAATCCGCGCGCAACCTGAGCTTCACGCCCTGATCGCGCGCGGCGGTGTCGGCGATCAGGAAGAAGCGTCCGAGCAAGTCGTGCGGACCGTGCAGCAGCGTGACCTGGTCGAGCAGCCGGCGATGGCGGATGAACATAGGGTGAGACCTCCTGGCGGTTGCGATGCACTGAGAGATAGAATGAGTCTCACAGGCGCCATGGTTCAGAGCACGCCCGACTCGACATCGTGGCCAGCGACTCGCTTGCGACTCGGGCTCGGGTTTGCCGCAACAGGGCGCCGCCGGTATCATCCGCGCCCTTGCAGCGACTCGGGCACCATGGACTTCGAGCTCAGCGACGAGCAGCGCGTGATCCAGTCGACGGCGCGGGATTTCGCCGAGCGCGAGTTCCGTCCTAAAGCCGCCGAGTGGGACGAGCGCGAGATTTTTCCAGCCGAGGCGCTGCGCGAAGCGGCGGCGCTCGGCTTCGCCGGCGTTTATGTCAAAGAGGATGTCGGCGGCTCGGCGCTCTCGCGCCTGGACGCCGCACTCATCTTCGAGGAGCTCGCGACCGGCTGCGTCTCGACCTCAGCCTATCTCTCGATCCACAACATGGCGTCGTGGATGATCGACCGCTTCGGTGACGCGGAGCAACGCCAGCGGTTCCTGCCGACACTCACGAGCATGGAGCATTTCGCGAGCTATTGTTTGACCGAGCCCGGCGCCGGCTCCGACGCGGCCAATCTCAAAGCGCGGGCGGTCCGCGATGGCGACCACTACGTCGTCAACGGCGCCAAGGCTTTCATATCCGGCGGGCTATCGAGCGACGTCTTCGTGTGCATGTTGCGCACGGGCGGTACGGGCCCGAAGGGCATTTCGACGATCGTGATCGAGAAGGGGACGCCGGGGCTTTCCTTCGGAAAGAAGGAAAAGAAGCTCGGCTGGAACAGCCAACCGACGGCGATGGTGCTGTTCGAGAATTGCCGCGTGCCCGTCGCGAACCGGCTGGGCGAGGAAGGCGACGGCTTCAAGATCGCGATGATGGGGTTGGATGGTGGTCGGCTCAACATCGGCGCCTGCTCGCTCGGTGGTGCACGAGCCTGCCTGGAAGCCGCGCGCGACTACATGGGTGTGCGCGAGCAGTTCGGCAAGAAACTCGCGGAGTTCCAGGCGCTGCAATTCAAGCTCGCGGATATGGCGACCGATCTCGACGCGGCGCGGCTCATGGTGCACCGGGCGGCGGCTAGCCTCGACGCCGGGCATCCCGAGGCGACGCTCCGCTGTGCGATGGCGAAGCGCTTCGCCACCGACGTGGGGTTCCGTGTGTGCAACGACGCGCTGCAGCTCCACGGCGGTTACGGCTATATCCGCGATCTCCCGATCGAGCGCCATCTGCGCGACGTGCGCGTGCATCAGATCCTCGAGGGCACCAACGAGATCATGCGCGTCATCATCGCGCGCCGCCTGCTCGGCGCATGAGTGCCGCCGACGAGATATTGCTCGAGCGCCGCGGCGCGCTCGGCATCGTCACTCTCAACCGGCCGAAGGCGCTCAACACGCTCAGCCTTGCGATGTATCGCGTCATGGATCCGAAGCTCCTGGAATGGGGCAGGGATTCCTCGGTACGCGGAATCCTCGTGCGCGGCGCCGGCGACCGCGCGTTCTGCGCGGGCGGTGACGTCCGCGCGATCTACGACGCCCGCGCGCATCCCAATGGTGCGGCCGGCGACTACAAGGCGGATTTCTTTCGTGAGGAGTACCGCCTCGTCGAGCGCATCCATCGTTTCCCCAAGCCTTACGTGGCGCTGATGGACGGCATCGCCATGGGAGGCGGGCTTGGCGTGTCGGTGAACGGATCCCATCGCGTCACCACTGAGCGCAGCGTCTCCGCGATGCCGGAAGTGCATATCGGGCTGTTCCCCGATGTCGGCGCCACGCGCTATCTCAATCGCTGTCCGGGCCGGATTGGGCTTTACCTCGCGCTCACGGGTGCGCGCATCAAGGCCGCGGACATGCTCTACGTGGGCTTCGCCACCCATCACGCACGCCATGAGCGGCTTGCGGAGCTCACCGACGCGCTGGCGGCGATCGACTGGGGCGCGGAGCGGGCACAGGTCAATACGGTACTCTCGAGCTTCCACGAGGACCCCGGCGAGCCGCCGCTCCGCGCCAGGCGAACCGAGATCGACCGCTGCTTCGCCGGCGGGAGCGTCGAGGCGATCCTCGATGCGCTCGCCCGGGAGGATAGCGACTGGGCCCGTGAGACCCGCGCCACCATCGAGCGCGTCTCGCCGATCAGCCTCAAGATCACATTCCATCAGATGAGGCTCGGCGAGGCCGGCGTGGACATCGAGCAGGCTTTGGCGCTGGAATACCGCATGACCCAGCACGTGATGGCCGGCCACGATTTCTTCGAGGGCATCCGCGCGGTGCTGGTCGACAAGGATCAGAAGCCGCGCTGGGAGCACGCCACGGTCGCCGATGTTTCCGAGGCGGATGTCGCGCGCTACTTCGAGAGCCTCGGCGAGCGCGAGCTCACATTCGACTGACGGAGGGCTCCATGACGAAGATCGCCTTCATTGGCCTTGGCAACATGGGTGGTCCCATGTCGGTTAACCTGGTCAAGGCGGGGCACGCGGTCGCGGGCTTCGACCTGGTGCCGGCGGCGCTCGACGGCTTCGTGAAGGCCGGCGGCAAGGCCGCGAAAAGTGCGGCGGCAGCAGTGGCGGACGCTGAGGTCGTCGTCACGATGCTGCCGGCGGGACCCCATGTGCGTCAGGCCTACACAGGCGAGGGCGGCCTTCTCGCGGGCGCGAAGGCCGGCGCGCTGCTGATCGACAGCTCCACCATCGATGTCGAGAGCGCGCGCTTCGTCGCCAAGGCAGCGGGCGAGAAAGGCTTCGAGATGGTGGATGCGCCTGTGTCGGGTGGCGTCGCGGGCGCGGCCGGCGCGACGCTCACCTTCATGGTGGGCGGCAGCGACGTCGCGTTCGAGCGCGCGAAACCCATCCTCGACAAGATGGGCAAGACCATCGTCCACGCGGGCCCCGCGGGTAATGGCCAGGCCGCGAAGATCTGCAACAACATGATGCTCGCGGTCGCGATGATCGGCGTCTGCGAGGGCTTCCAACTCGCGGAGAAGCTCGGCCTCGATATCCAGAAGCTCTTCGACATCAGCTCGAAGTCGTCGGGTCAGAGCTGGGCGATGACCAGCTACTGTCCGGTGCCCGGCCCGGTGCCGGCTGCGCCCTCGAACCGCGACTACCAGGCGGGCTTCACCGCCGACATGATGCTGAAGGATCTGAAGCTCGCACAGCAGGCGGCGCAGGCTGCGGGCGCTGTGACGCCGCTCGGTGCCGAGGCGGCGGCGCTCTACCAGTTGCTGGCAGCCGCGGGGCTCGGGCCGAGGGATTTCTCCGTGATGTTCCGCTTTCTTAAGGGCGCGCGCTCTCACCTGAATCCATGACCCAACGCTGGCACATCATGGATTTCGGATTATCGCGAGCTGACGGTCATCACTATTGGGGTGCGCAAGCGATCTCGAGCGAACTCCGGCGTCGTCAGATCGATGTGACGCTCTACGGCCGCCAACCACTTGCGCCTGACCTCGCGGACATGGGGATCGTTCCACTGTTTCGCCCGAATATGTATTACCCGGTGTCGAATGATCCGCACTGGCTCGAACTGGAAACGTTCGTGGTGCAAAATTGGCTCGTGCTGGAGGACCTCGCTCGGCTGGAGGGACCACAATTCTCCGGTGCGACTGTGCTGTTCCCTAATGTTACCTACAACCAATTTCTGGCGATTAGCCGCTGGATTGCGGCGTTTGCGCCCTCAAGCAGGCCGAAGGCGGTCCTGGTCCTGATGTTCCCGCCCGAGTGGAAGTGCTGGCCTGGCGCCATGCCCGGCCGGGGACCATGGTACTATCAATCCGTCTGGTCGAATCTCCCGCGGGAATCGCGGCGGCACCTCTTGCTCTGTACGCAGACTGAGGAAATCGCCCGGCAGTACGAAGCCATTCTTGGAATTAAGCCGACCCCGCTCCCCTACTATCTAAACCGGCCAGCAGCCGCAACATCGTCCGCGGTGAACCGCGAGCACGGGGATGGACTACTCGTCTCCTACCTGGGCGGTGGGCGTTCAGAGCGAGGGTTCGAGCTGCTTCCGGGCATCATTTCGAGCTGCCTGACGGCCAATGCAAACTTGCGGTTTTTCGTCCAGGTCAACCCAGGCTCTGAGCCCCCTCGCGACAACGTTCCGCAGCTCGGCACCGACGGCCGTGTGTCGACGCATTCCGGCACGATGGACGAGGATGCATATCTGGCCGCAATGCGCGAGGCTGGCTTGATCCTGCTACCCCTCGACCCCGCTCGTTATCGGACTCAGAGTTCCGGCGTCTACTGGCAAGCCTGTCTGTCCGGTACGCCCGTCGTAGTGCCGGCGGGCACTTGGATGGCCGAGCGTGTGAAGGCGCACGGACATGGCGTCGCGTTCGCAGCGTTTTCGCCAGATTCAATTGCGGCAGCAGTCCTCGACGCGCACTGCCGGATAGCGGAGCTCCGTGTGAAAGCCGGGCAATACGCGGATGTGCTTCGCGCGGAACATGGCGCGGCGGCCTATGTAGACGCGATCGATCGGCTCTCCTCGGGTGCAGGCGCAGAATGACCGCGACCGATCGGGTCTCGGTGGTCGGGTTGGGCAAGCTGGGTTTGAGTCTGGCCGCGAGCCTTGCACTTCGCGGTTTTGACGTCTTAGGGATCGATGCCGACCAACACGTGATCGAGATGGTGCAGGCAGGCATTGCCCCCGTTGGGGAGCCCGGCCTGAGTGAAGCGCTGAGAGTAACCGTCGGCGAGAGCCTCAGGATTACGAGCAGCACGGAGGCTGCGGTCGAGCACGGTGACGTGACATTCGTACTGGTGCCGTCGCCGGGCCGCGAGGACGGCCGCCTGTGCTCCGAGCCGCTGGTTAATGCCCTCCAATCGTTGTCCCGGGCGCTCGCGATTAAACGTAGCGAGCGCCACGTGCTGGTGATCGGAACGACCACCCAGCCCGGCACCATTGACCGGGAGATCGTGCCACTTGTCGAGCGGACTCTCGGGGTGCCGGTCGGCGATGCAGTCGACGTTTCCTACAACCCTGAGCTGGTCGCGCTGGGCGCGACGCTCGACGGCTTCCAGCGTCCCGATTTTGTCCTAATCGGGGAATCGCATGCCAGTGCGGGAGATGAGGTCGAGCGCATTCAGCGAAAGCTCACGCGGAATAACCCGCCCATCCATCGGATGTCCATCATCAGCGCGGAAATCGCCAAGCTCGCGCTGAATGCATATCTCGCGCTCAAGATCAGCTATGCAAACCTGCTCTCGCAGATCAGCGCCCAGCTACCCGGGGCGGAGATCGATAAGATCACGGCCGCGATCGGCGCCGACCGGCGTGTCGGAGACAAATATCTGCGGGCAGGCAAGGGCTACGGTGGGCCGTGTCTGCCGCGCGATACACTGGCGTTCCGCCGCTTCTCCGAGGGGCTCGGCAGTGCGGGCGAGCTACTGAGCGCCGTCGAGCGAATCAATGAGGGGCAGACGATACTGCTGACGGAGGCCGTGCTCGATTGCGTCGCGCGGGCACCGGCTCGGCGGGTGGGGATTCTCGGGCTCTCGTTCAAGGAGGGAACGCCCATTGTCGTCGGCTCGATCGGTGCGGAGCTGGTCAAGCGTCTGGTAAAAGCCGACGTGCGGGTTATTGGACATGATGCACTGGTGCCCGCGAGCGTGGGTATCGAGCTTGGTGCAGCCATCGAATTCGCCAACCACGCAGCAACATGTGTGGCCTCGGCACCCGTCGTGGTGCTGCTCAATCGAGACCCGAGCTATATGGATGCAGTCCTTAACTATCGAGGCGCCGAGCCAAGGTCGGTGGTGGATTGCTGGGGCATGCTCGGAGGCCTTCCGGTCCCCGAAGCCGTCCATGTGATCCGTATTGGCGCCCACCCGAGAGCGGACGGGAGGCCCTATTTTTGACACGGAGGCGTACAGTGGCTACAGCATTGAAAGCCGTGGGTTGTGCGTGCCACAACCCGCAGAAACCCCAATGCTTTCCTTGGGTTTCGGGGTTTTCGCGGAAATGCATTTTGCTTACGAAACGTTAACCAATAAACCTGTAGCATTCGCCTCCTTGACTGCAAATTTCGAGGGTCCCATGGACGCCGCCTATCTCGATGTGATCGCGCTGGTCGAGCGCTTGCACCGCCAGTTTCTGGAGGTGGTCAAGCTCGAGCTCGATAGCCAAGGCGTCCACGACATCAATAACGTGCAGGCGATGATCCTGTTCAACATCGGCGACCTCGAGATGACGGTCGGCGAGTTGACGCTGCGTGGTTGCTATCTCGGCTCGAACGTCTCCTACAACGTGAAGAAGATGGTCGAGGCCGGCTACATCATGCAGGAGCGCTCGCTCCACGATCGCCGCTCGGTGCGCGTGCGCCTGACCGACAAGGGCCAGGAGCTCCGCAACAAGATCACCGCGATGCATCAGCGCCACGTCGGCGCGCTCTCGAAGGGTCCGCTCAAGAACGAGGACCTCGTCGCGGTACACGGCACGCTCCGGCGGCTCGACCGCTTCTGGACCCAGCTCGTCGAGCTCGGCCCGCGCGCGCTGCAGATGATCTCGCCCGCGGCCTGATCCGGCTCTCCGTACTCTTCCAAATCTTGATCCGGCACTTCAGCGCGCGCGCTCGCGCGTGCTAGGCTCGCGTCCATGGCGGGGACGCGGGGGCGCTTGCGTGAGCTGGGCATTCGGGTGGGCCGGCTGGAGCCGGGCCCGCTCAATGCCATCACCGACATCGCCGGCGTCGAGGTCGGCTACACCACCCTCGTCGAGGACAAGCCTGCGGTCCTGCGTACCGGCGTGACCGCGATCTGGCCGGGCGGCCGCGATATCCTCGCGCGGCCGGTGTTCGCTGGCATCTTCTCCTTCAACGGCAATGGCGAGATGACGGGGTCGCACTGGATCGCCGAGCAAGGAATGCTCACGACGCCGATCGGCATCACCAACACCCACAGCGTGGGTCTCGTGCGCGACGCCATCGGCGCCTACATCGTGCGCCACGGCGGCGATGCGCCCTGGCTGTTGCCGGTCGCCGCCGAGACCTATGACGGCACGCTCAGCGACAGCGAGCGGCTCCCGATCACGCTCGATCACGTGTTCTCGGCGCTGCGAAGCGCATCGGGTGGCGCCATCGCCGAGGGCAACGTCGGCGGTGGTACCGGCATGGTCTGCCACGAGTTCAAGGGCGGGACCGGCACGGCCTCGCGCGTGGTCGAGGCGGGTGGCGCGCGCTACACTGTGGGCGCGCTCGCCCAGGCGAATTACGGCCAGCGAGAGTTCCTCAGGGTCGACGGCGTGCCCGTGGGTGAGGCGATCGGGATTGCGGAAGTGCCCTCGCCACGGCGGAAGTCGAGCGACACCGGCTCGATCATCGTGGTGCTCGGGACGGATGCGCCGCTGCTGCCGATCCAGTGTCAGCGCCTCGCACGCCGCGCCACGACCGGCCTCGCCTGGGTCGGCGGCCTCGGCGCCAACAGCAGCGGCGACATCTTCATGGCCTTCAGCACCGCGAACCGCATCGATCCCACGGCACCGACCTCGGCCGTCACCATGGTCTCGCCGGACACCATGACCACACTCTTCGGCGCGGCCGCCGAGGCGACCGAGGAAGCGATCCTCAACGCGCTCTGCAAGGCCGAGACTGTCGTTGGGTTCCGCGCCACGGCCCACGCGATCCCGCTCGATCGTCTGCAGGAGGTGATGCGGGCGCAGCGGCGGCTTCAATAGCGCCGGACCGCGTACGTCCTACAATGCGCCGACCGTCACGTTGAGGTCGGTGATGAGGCCGGTCGCCAGCGAATAGATCCAGCCGTGGACCTGGAGCTTCTGTCCGCGGGCCCACGCGTCCTGCACGAAGACATCCGTCGCGACATTCCGCACTTGGCGCATGACGCTGAGCTCGCAGAGCCGGTCGAGGCGGGCCTGCGGATCCGGGATCGCGTCGAGGGCCTCGCGATGGGCGTCGCGGACCTCGCGGATGGGATGCAGCCAGTGATCGACCAGGCCGCGACGCTCGCCATCCACCGCCGCGGCGACACCGCCGCAGCCGTAGTGCCCGACCACCAGGATGTGCTTCACCCGCAGGATGTCGACGGCGAACTGGAGCACCGAGAGGTAGTTGGCGTCCTGCGGCGGCGTCAGGTTCGCGACATTCCGGTGCACGAAGATCTGGCCGGGGTCGAGATCCACGATCTGCGTCGCGGGGACGCGACTGTCGCTGCAGCCGATCCAGAGATATTCCGGCGCCTGCTGGCGCTCGAGCCGCCGGAAGTAATCCGCGTCGGCCGAGACCATGCGCGCAGCCCACGCGCGGTTGTTCGCTTTGAGAGCATCGAGCATGCCCTGTGGATAGCGGCAAATGCGGCGGCCGACAACCGTACCGGCGGTTGCGGTGTTGCTACGCCACGGCCGCCTCGAGCCGCTGTGCCTCGACCTCGCGCGTGAGGCGATCGATGATCAGGCAAATGAGCGATAGCCCGGCAATGGGTCGGCGAAGTAGACGCGCGGGAAATCCGCGGCCGTGACGCGGCCGAGCGTGCAGTCGGTCCTGGCGTCGGTCGCCCGCTCCCGGATTCGCAAGCCACGAGGCGCAAGTCAGGCGCGCGCGAGGCGGCCGTGGAGGCGTTCCCTGATCGCCGGCCACTCCGCGGCAAGGATCGAGAACCGGGCGGAATCGCGGGACACGCCGTCGACCGCCATGCGATGTGCCCTGAGCACGCCCTCGAACATTGCGCCGAGCCGTGTGAGCGCCGCGCGCGAGCGCTCGTTCCGCATGTCCGCGTGGAAGCAAACCCGAAAGACCCCCCAGGTCTCGAATGCGTGGCTGAGCATCATGAGCTTCGCTTCCGTATTGGCGGCGGTGCGTGTCGCGTCCCGCGCGAGCCAGGAATAGCCGATCTCGCAGCCGTCGGGCGCATTCCGCCCATGCCTCGGGTGTCCGGCCGGCCAGCTCCAGTAGTCGACATGAAAGAAACGAGTGGACCCGATCACGCGCCCGTCGCTCCGGCGCACGGTGGCGAAGGGGATCGCCGTCCCCGCCACCTGCCACCCCAGTGCCGTCTTGATGTAGGCGAGCGCATCCGCTCGCGTGAGCGGCACCGGACTCCAGCGATAAAGCTCGGTGTCACCCGAGGCGGCCGCCACGAGTGCGTCGGCATGTGACTCCGCCAACGGCTCAAGGCGAACGTGCTCACCCTCGAGGGTGATCGGTTCTTTCCACATCGACCGGAGCGCGGCCGGGGCCGTTGCTAGAACGCCGCGATGCCCGTCTGCGCGCGGCCCAGGATGAGCGCATGGATGTCGTGTGTGCCCTCGTAGGTGTTCACGGCCTCGAGGTTCATGACGTGGCGGATCACGTGGTACTCGTCTGAGACACCGTTACCGCCGTGCATGTCGCGGGCGACGCGGGCGACGTCGAGTGCCTTGCCGCAGGAATTCCGCTTCAGCATGGAGATTGCTTCGGGCGAGGCCTTGCCCTCGTCCTTGAGGCGGCCGAGCCGCAGGCAGGCATGGAGCCCGATCGTGATCTCGGTCTGCATGTCCGCGAGCTTCTTCTGGATGAGTTGGTTGGCCGCCAGAGGTTTGCCGAAGGCGCTCCGCGAGAGCGTGTAGTCGCGTGCGGCGTGCCAGCAGAACTCGGCTGCGCCCAGCGCGCCCCATGAGATGCCGTAACGGGCGCTGTTGAGGCAGGCGAACGGGCCCTTGAGGCCGCTCACGTTGGGGAGCAGCTGCTCGTCGGGAACGAACACGTCCTCCATCACGATCTCGCCGGTGATCGAGGCACGCAGCGAGAACTTGCCCTCGATCTTGGGTGCCGAGAGCCCCTTCATGCCCTTCTCGAGGATGAAGCCGCGCACCCGGCCGTCGTCGGTCTTCGCCCACACCACGAAGACGTCGGCGATCGGCGAGTTGCTGATCCACATCTTCGAGCCCTTGAGCACGTAGCCGTCTGCCACTTTCCGCGCCCGGCTCTTCATGCCGCCGGCGTCGGAGCCGTGATCGGGCTCGGTCAAGCCGAAGCAGCCCACCCATTCGCCGGTAGCGAGCTTCGGCAAATATTTCTGCCGCTGCGTCTCCGTGCCGAACTCATGGATCGGATGCATGACGAGGCTCGACTGCACGGACATCGCCGAACGATAGCCGCTGTCGACGCGCTCGACCTCGCGCGCGATCAAGCCATAGGAGACGTAATTCACGCCGGCACAGCCGTAGCCCTCGATGGTCGAGCCGAGGAAGCCCAGCGCGCCCATCTCGCGCATGATCTCGCGGTCGAAATGCTCGTCGCGGAAGGCCCTCTGCGCGCGCGGCATCAGCTTCTCTTGCGCATAGGAGCGCGCGCTGTCGCGGATGAGGCGCTCATCCTCGGTGAGCTCCTCCTCGAGGAGCAACGGGTCTTGCCAGTCGAAGCGTTGGGCTTCGGCCACCGGGGGCTTGTCGCGGCGAGCGGCGGTGGAGGTCATGCGGGAGTCCTTGTCTCGGATAACGGAGCAGGGTGGGGGTCAGGCGGCGTCGGGAATGATCGCCGTGCTCTCGATCTCAATGAGCGCGCGATCCTCGACCAAGGCCGAGACCTCGAGGAGCGTCATGGCGGGATAAGTCCGCCCCATGATGTCACGCCAAGCGGCGCCGACCTCCGCGATCTCTGCGAGGTAGCGCTGCTTGTCGGTGACGTACCACGTCATGCGCGCGACGTGCTCGGGCTTGGCGCCGGCGGCGGCCAGCACCTCGACGGTGTTGGTGAGCGCCTGGCGGACCTGTGCCACGAAATCGTCGCTCTCGAATTGCTGCTGCGCGTTCCAGCCGATCTGGCCCGCGACCATCACGATGGTGCCGCGGCCGGCGATCGCGTTGCTGTAGCCCTTGGGCCTCGCCCAGCCGGGCGGGTTGATCGCGCGCGCGCCGCTCATGAATTGGTCTTAGTGCGAAACCGCTCCCGCGGCAACCGCGCGCCCGAATTATGCCGCGCGCGTCGCGAACTCTGCGGGCATCGTAATCTCCAGAATCTCGCAATTCCGCGAGCACGACAACATTTCGTGGCGGATTCCAGGCGGCTGATAGACCGAGCTGCCAGCCACCATGTCGACGGTGCCGAACCCGTCGTACCAGAATCGCGCTTTGCCCTTGAGGACATAGACGAGCTGGAAGCCGAGTGCGTGGGTATGTTTGCCTTGGCCGCGGCGCATCGCGTTCTTGGAGCGGATCACATGGGCGCCGAAGCGACCCCTCGTCGCCCGATCGATGCCGAGGCTGCGGTACAGGAAGTAGGGGCGGAGGCCGTCGGGCTTGAAATCCTTCTCGCAGGGGTGCGAGACCACGACCGGTCCCTTGGCTCGCGACGTCGCCGGTTTGCGCGCGGCCGCTGTCTTCGCCATCGAAGCCTCCCCTTCGGGTTGAGCGCTGACGCCGCTATCCTAGCAGCGAAGCGGTACACCTCCTAGCGAGGCGGGGTTGATCAAGCGGCGCGACGTGATCTTCGAGTTCGTGCGGGTGGGGCACGCGGTCAAGGTGTCGGCGATCGACTCCGCCACGGGCACGGAAGTCTCCATCGTCGGCGATCCCACGGTTGGCGAGGCTGCGCTGAAGCGCCTTGCCGAGCGGAAGCTCGAATACGTGCTCGCTCGACGAAAGACGCGCTGATAGTGTCAGCCCATCGCTCTGGGAGTCCGGTTTACATGAAGCGGCTTGCAGCATTTCTGATCGCGACAGTGGCATTGACAGGCATGGCGGTCGGCGCGCCGAAGAATCCCGCCAACCCGCCAGCCAACGCACCGAAGCCGCCGGCGGCTCCTTCGGCGCCCGCTGGCGCTCCCGCGCCCAGCGCGCCCAAGGAAAAGGAGCAGGAACTGGTGGTCGGCGTCGCCGGGCCGATGTCGGGGCAATTCGCCTTCATCGGCGAGCAGATGAAGCGCGGCGCACAGCAGGCGGTCGACGACATCAATGCCAAGGGTGGCGTCCTCGGCAAAAAACTGAAGCTCGTGGCCGTCGACGACGGATGCGACGCGCAGAAAGCGACGGTGGTTGCAGGCGATCTCGTGAAGCAGAAGGCCGCGCTCGTCGTCGGCCATTTCTGCTCGGCGGCGTCGATCCAGGCGTCGACCGTCTACGCCCAGGCGGGCACCTTGCAGATCACGCCGGCATCGACCGATCCGAAGCTCACGGACGAGGCGGCATCGAAGAACTGGACGAACGTGTTCAACATTGCCGGCCGATCCGACGCGCAAGGCGCGGTCGCCGGCGACTATCTCGCCGCCAAATACAAGGGCAAGAAGGTCGCGGTCATCGACGACAAGTCTCCCTACGGCAGGGCGCTCGCTGAAGAGGCCCGCAAGGCCATGGCAAAGAAGGGCCTCAAGGAAGCGATCGGCGACGAGATTGCCCAGGGTGACAAGGATTTCTCGGCGCTCATCGGCAAGCTCAAGCAGAGCAGGATCGTTGCGGTCTATTTCGGCGGGTACCAGGCCGAGGCCGGCCTCCTGGTGCACCAGGCGCAGGACCAGGAGCTCAAGGCCCAGTTCATCGCGGGGGACGCGCTCGTCACCGACGAGTTCTGGAAAGCGAGCGGCCCCGCGGGTGAGGGCGTACTGATGACCTTCCGGTCCGATCCTCGCAACCTGCCGGCGGCCAAGGACGTGGTCGAAGAGTTCAAAAAGGCCGACTACGATCCCGCGGGCTACACGCTCTTTGCCTATGCGGCGCTGCAGGTGTTCGCGGAGGCCGCGGGGCAGGAGAAGTCGGTGAAGGCCGCCGACCTCTCGAAGGCGCTCCACTCACACAAATACGCGACGGTCGTCGGCTCGATCGCCTTCGACAAGAAGGGCGACGTCGTCAACCCCGACTACGTGCTCTACATCTGGCGCAACGGCAAGTACGAAGAGCAGAAAAAAGGATCGTAGCGCGCCCGGCTACTTCTTCGCGGCGCGGCTGGCGCGGCCGCCGCTGCGGCCGAGGCCGATCTGCTTGGCGAAGGCCGAGCGCTGCTCGGCGTAATTGGGCGCCACCATCGGATAGTCCGCCGGCAGCCCCCACTTCGCGCGATAGGCGTCGGGCGTGAGGCCGTAGGTCGAGCGCAGATGCCGTTTCAGCATCTTGAGCTTCTTGCCGTCCTCGAGACAGATCAGATAGTCCGGCGTGATCGACTTGCGTACGGGTACCGCCGGCCGGAGCGCGTCGCCGCGGCCGTCGGCCAGCGAGTGGTCGAGCGCGCGCAGCGACGAATAGACGGACGCGATGATGTCGGCGAGCTGTGCGGTCGGCAGCGTATTGTTGCTGACATAGGCGGCGACCACCTCGGTGGTCATGCGTAGCAACTGGTCTTCCGCGGTTTTCCCGGGAGATTGTTCAGCCATTTACCTTGCCCCTTGTATTATAGCCCGTGCTTTTATGCGGTTATTCTTGCAGGGTACAGTGTTGGTGTCAATGGAAGCGACGACTACTCTTAATAACGGGCGCATCGGCGTCTTTAGTAGTCGTTAACTCGCCCTCGGCAGCGCGCCGTCTTTGCTTGCGGGCGGAAATCCCAAGGGCGGGAGGCACATCCGGCGAACGACGCGAGCAATGGTGGGCGTGCTCGCACGCGCTACCGAGATTTGGTAGGATCGCGCGTTTTCATCCACCAGCAGCGGGTGCCATGGTCGAGACGATTGCAATCGCTGCCGATCACGCCGGCTACGATCTCAAAGTCGAACTCGTTCCCGAGCTCAAGTCTCTGGGGTTCGAGGTCCTGGATCTCGGCACCAACAGCCGGGACCCCGTGGATTATCCGGACTTTGCCGACGCGCTCGGGCGGGCGATCGAGAGCGGGCGGGCGACGCGCGGTGTGCTCGTGTGCGGCACCGGGATCGGCATCGCGATCGCCGCCAATCGCCATCGGGCGGTGCGCGCCGGCGTCTGTCACGACGCCACCACCGCCCGCCTCACGCGGCAGCACAATGATGCCAATGTGTTGGCGCTGGGCTCGCGCATCGTCGGCACCGAGGTCGCGAAGGATTGCCTGCGCGCCTTTCTCGCCACCGAATTCGAGGGCGGGCGCCATCAGCGGCGCGTCGCCAAGATGTCCTAATCACCAACGCCGGATCGTCATGCCCGCGGATCAGTCGAGCCTCGCTAACCGTCCCAACGATGCGTTTTTCCACGCGAGCGTCCGGGACAGCGATCCCGAGCTCAATGCCGCGCTCCGCAAGGAGCTCGGACGCCAGCGCGATCAGATCGAGCTGATCGCGTCGGAAAACATCGTCTCGCGCGCCGTGCTGGAGGCGCAGGGCTCGGTGCTCACCAACAAGTACGCCGAGGGCTACCCAGGCCGGCGGTATTACGGCGGCTGCGAGTTCGTCGACGAGGCCGAGCAGCTCGCGATCGACCGCGCCAAGCGGCTCTTCGAGTGCAAATTCGCGAACGTGCAGCCCCATTCGGGCTCGCAGGCGAACCAGGGCGTGCTGCTGGCGCTGCTGAAGCCCGGCGACACCGTCATGGGCATGTCGCTCGCCGCCGGCGGGCACCTGACCCACGGCTCGCCGGTCAATCTCTCGGGCAAGTGGTTCCGTGCGGTCTCCTACGGTGTGCGGCGCCAGGACGCGCTGATCGACCTCGAGGAGGTCGAGCGCGTGGCGCAAGCGGAGAAGCCCAAGCTCATCATCGCCGGCGGCTCGGCCTATCCCCGCGTGATCGACTTCAGGCGCTTCCGCGAGATCGCCGATGCCGTGGGCGCCTATCTCATGGTGGACATGGCGCACTTCGCGGGGCTCGTGGCAGGCGGCGCCTTTCCGAGCCCGCTGCCCCACGCGCATGTGGTGACGACCACCACCCACAAGACGCTGCGCGGGCCGCGCGGCGGCATGATCCTCGCGAACGACGAGGAGATCGGGAAGAAGCTCAACAGCGCGATATTTCCGGGGCTGCAGGGCGGTCCGCTCATGCACGCGATCGCCGCCAAGGCGGTCTGCTTCGGCGAGGCGCTCAGGCCGGAATTCAAGGCCTATGCGCGGGCCGTGGTTGAGAATGCGAAGGTGCTGGCGGCGAGCCTGGCGGAGCGCGGGCTTGCCATCGTCTCCGGCGGCACGGATTGCCACCTGATGCTGGTCGATCTCCGCCCGAAGCAGCTCACGGGCCGGGTGGCCGAGCAATCGCTGGAGCGCGCGGGCGTCACCTGCAACAAGAACGGCATCCCCTTCGATCCCGAGAAGCCGATGGTGACGTCCGGCATCCGGCTCGGCAGCCCGGCCGCAACGACGCGCGGATTCGGCCAGGCGGAGTTCCGGCAGGTGGGCGCGCTCATCGGCGAGGTGCTGGACGGGCTCAGGGCGAATGGCGAGGCGAACGCCGCGGTGGAAGCGGCGGTGAAGCAAAAGGTTCGCGCACTCTGCGAGCGTTTCCCGGTCTATCCGGGGCTCTGAGGCGCGAGGGGCGCGGGGAGTACTTGGAGGGAGGGTCGGATGCGCTGTCCGTTTTGCGGATGCGAGGATACGCAAGTCAAGGATTCACGGCCGACCGAGGATCGCGCGGCGATCCGGCGGCGTCGGTTCTGCCCGAATTGCGCCGCGCGCTTCACCACCTTCGAGCGCGTGCAGCTGCGCGAGCTCACGGTGCTCAAGAAGAACGGCCAGCGTGAGCCCTTCGACCGCGACAAGCTCGCGCGCTCGATCCACATTTCCCTCCGCAAGCGGCCGGTCGAGCCCGACCGCGTCGAGCGCGTGATCAACTCCATCGTCCGACAGCTCGAGAGCTCCGGCGAGACCGAGATCCCCAGCGACATGGTTGGCGGCCTCGTGATGGAGTCCTTGGCAAGCCTCGATCAGGTCGCCTACGTTCGCTTCGCCTCGGTGTACCGGAATTTCAGGGAGGCGAAGGATTTTGGCGAGTTCATCGGTAGGATCGGCACGGACGGCGACGAGTAAGACCGCCGACACCACCCATATGCGCG
>DATEGF010000071.1:0-13000 GCA_035280245.1 Allostellaceae bacterium | reverse complement strand
TCCGTCTGACGGGCAAGCGGATCATTGGCGATGGCGAGCTCCATCTGACGCAAGCGCTTGACCTCGTCTCTGAGCCGCGCCGCTTCCTCGAATTCGAGATCGGCGGCTGCGGTGCGCATGCGCTTCTCGAGGTCCGCGATCACCGTCTTGAGGTCGGCGCCCTGGTAGTGACTCGCCTCGCTCTCCGAGAGCCCGACCGTCAGATGGTCGCGCTCGTAGACGCTGTCGAGGATGTCGGCGATGCCGCGCTTCACGCTCTCGGGCGTGATGCCGTTCGCGGCGTTGTAAGCCTGCTGCTTCTCGCGGCGGCGATTGGTCTCGTCGATCGCCGCCTTCATGCTGGCCGTCGTGTGATCGGCGTAAAGGATCACGCGGCCCTCGATGTTGCGCGCGGCGCGGCCGATGGTCTGGATCAGCGCGGTGCGCGAGCGCAGATAGCCCTCCTTGTCGGCGTCGAGGATCGCCACCAGCGCGCATTCGGGGATGTCGAGCCCCTCGCGCAGCAGATTGATGCCGACCAGCACGTCGAAGACGCCGAGCCGGAGGTCGCGGATGATCTCGACCCGCTCGAGCGTGTCGACGTCGGAGTGCATGTAGCGCACGCGGATGCCGTTCTCGTGCAGATACTCGGTCAAGGCCTCGGCCATTTTCTTGGTGAGGGTGGTCACCAGCACGCGCTGCCCGAGCCGCGCGCAGTCGCGGCACTCCGCCATCAGGTCGTCGACCTGGTTCTCGACCGGCCGCACGACCGGTACCGGATCCACCAGGCCCGTGGGCCGCACCACCTGCTCCACGAAGACACCGCCGGTCTGCTCGAGCTCCCAGGCCGCGGGCGTCGCCGAGACGTAGACGGTCTGGCCGCGCATCTGGTTCCATTCCTCGAACTTGAGCGGCCGGTTGTCGATGCAGGCGGGTAGGCGGAAACCGTACTCCGCGAGGGTCGATTTCCGCGCAAAGTCGCCGCGGAACATGCCGCCCAGCTGCGGCACGGTCACATGGCACTCGTCGACGAAGACCATCGTCTCCGGCGGCAGGTATTCGAAGAGTGTCGGCGGCGGCTCGCCCGGCCGCCGGCCCGTGAGATAGCGAGAGTAATTCTCGATCCCCGCGCAGCTGCCGGTTGCCAGCATCATCTCGACGTCGAAGGTGGTGCGCTGCTCGAGCCGCTGCGCCTCCAGGAGCTTGCCGAGCCCGTTGAATTCGGCGACGCGGAGCTTGAGGTCGCGCTTGATCTCCTCGATCGCCTGCAGGAGCGTGGGCTTCGGCGTCACGTAGTGACTGTTCGGGTAAATCTTCACTTCCTCGAGTTGCGCCGCCTTCTCGCCGGTCAGCGGGTCGAACTCGTGGATCGCCTCGATCTCGTCGCCGAACAGGGAAATCCGCCAGGCGCGGTCCTCGTAATGCACCGGAAAGATCTCGACGGTGTCGCCGCGCACCCGGAAGGCGCCCCGCAAGAAATTCGCATCGTTCCGGCGGTATTGCAGCTCCACGAGCCGCGCCAGCAGCTTCGTCCGGTTGATCGTGTCGCCGGTGGTCAGCGTCAGCGTCATGTCCGAGTAGGTCTCGACCGAGCCGATGCCGTAGATGCAGGAGACCGAGGCCACGATTACGGTATCGCGCCGCTCCAGGATCGCGCGCGTCGCCGAGTGGCGCATGCGATCGATCTGCTCGTTGATCGACGATTCCTTCTCGACGTAGGTATCGGTGCGGGGGACGTAGGCCTCGGGCTGGTAGTAGTCGTAATACGAGACGAAGTACTCGACCGCGTTCTCCGGGAAGAAGCTCTTCATCTCGCCATAGAGCTGCGCTGCCAGCGTCTTGTTGGGCGCCAGGATGAGCGCCGGCCGCTGCACCTCCTGGATGGCGTGCGCCATAGTGAAGGTCTTGCCGGAGCCGGTGACACCCAGCAGGACCTGGTCGCGCTCGCCTTTGCGGATGGCCTCGACGAGCTCCTTGATCGCCTGCGGCTGGTCGCCCGCGGGCTTGAACTCCGAATGGATCTGGAACGGGCGCCCGATGTCGGCAAGCGGTCGTTCGGCGGTGAGAAGCGGCGGCATGACCTAAAGATAGGCGGCTGCTCAGTGCTGCGCCAGACTTGCCGGACCACCCCCTCACCCCGACCGTCGATCCGCTTCGCGGCTCGACCCCCGTCGGGGAGAGGGAGCAGAACTTGCGGTACGCTGTTGCTCCCTCTCCCCAACGGGGAGAGGGTGGGGTGAGGGGGCCGCTCGTGATAGGAGTTGAGCGCAGGGGGCGAGATGCTCGGACAAGGTACTAAGTTGCTCATGATGCGAGCGCTGCTGGCGCTCGGTCTGCTGCAGGCGGCGCTGGGGCCGGTGGCCGCGGCCAGTCCGCCGTCGGCCGAGGCCCGTATCCAGCTGGCGCCGACCGGGAAGCTGCGTGTCGCGATTCTCACCTACGATCCCGCGCTCGGCTCGCGCGAGGCGTCGGGTGCGCCGGGTGGCGTCGAGGGCGATCTCGCGCGCTCGCTGGCGGATGCCATCGGCGTGCCGCTCCAAACGATCTTCTATGATCTGCCCCAAGGCTTCGCCCAGAGCGTCGGCTCGCTCGCCTGGGATGTCGCGTTCGCGGGGCGGGAGGTGCCTGGCCGGGTCGACTTCGCCGCGACGATCCTCCTGGTCGAGCACGAACTCTTGCTGGCGCCGGGCAGGAACTTCCAGGACCTCGCGGACGTGGACCGGGACAAGGTGCGGGTCGGGGTCACCATGGGCACCGTGGACGAGCCGTTCCTGGGACAGCGGCTCCACAAGGCGTTCATCTTCCGCGTGCTGGTCGGGACCGATGCCGCGAGCACAACCTTGCGCACCAGCGGCGCCGACGTCTTCGCGGGCAGCGTGCCGTTCCTGAGCAAGGTCGCCGCGGGCGTGCCGGGGTCGCGGATGCTGGGACCGCCCTACGCGCTGGTGCCCGTGATGGCGACAGTGGCGCCGGGCCGCACCGCGGCCCGCGCCTACATCGCGGACTTCATCCGCGAGGCCAAGACCTCGGGCTTCATCCAGCAATCGATCAACCGCGCCCAGCTCCCCGGCGTCAGCGTCGCCCCACCGTAAAATGGGCAAGCGGCGCATCCGCGATCAAGAATTTTGAACCACCAAGACACCAAGACACCAAGATAGACTGCGACCGCGCGCGCCGTGACGGCCGAGGCACCGTCGCCTTGGTGTCTTGGTGGTTCAACTTTCCTTCTTACCTGCAGCATGACTGCAGCGCGCTCCTGCGCATTGCGCAGGCCCACTGCCCGCATTAGGGTAGCGCCGCTTTTCCCCTCCCGATTCGCGAGTCTGCCCATGTCCTTCATTGCCGAGCGCATGCACCGGATCAAGCCGTCGCCCACCATCGCCATGTCCGACAAGGCGAAGGAGCTGAAGGCCGCCGGCAAGGACGTGATCGGCCTGAGCGCAGGCGAGCCCGATTTCGATACGCCCCAGAGCATCAAGGACGCCGCCAAGCGCGCGATCGACGCGGGCGACACCAAGTACACCGCGGTCGAGGGCACGCCCGCCCTCAAGAAGGCGATCTCGGAGAAGTTCAAGCGCGAGAACGGCCTCACCTACGCGCCCAACCAGATCATCGTGGGCACCGGCGGCAAGCAGGTGTTGTTCAACGCGCTGCTGGCGACCCTCGACGCCGGCGACGAGGTGGTGATCCCCGCGCCATACTGGGTCTCATACCCCGATATCGTGGCGCTTGCGGAGGCGACCCCCGTCGCGGTGCCGTGCTCGCAGAACAACGGCTTTCGGCTCCGCGCCGAGGACCTCGAGTCCGCCATCACCAGGAAGACCAAGTGGCTGATCCTCAACTCGCCCTCCAATCCCTCGGGTGCCGCCTATAGCGCGAGCGACCTCAGGGCGCTCGCGGACGTCCTGCTGCGGCACCCCGATGTCTGGGTGCTCACCGACGACATGTACGAGCACCTGCTCTACGACGGCTTCACCTTCGCGACCATCGCGCAGGTCGAGCCCAAGCTCTATCCGCGCACGCTCACCATGAACGGCGTCTCCAAGGCCTATTGCATGACTGGCTGGCGCATCGGTTACGGCGGCGGACCGACCGAGCTCATCAAGGCGATGTCGACCTTGCAGTCGCAATCGACCTCGAACCCGAGCTCGATCAGCCAAGCCGCCGCGACCGCTGCGCTCTCGGGCCCGCAGGATTTCATCCCGCGCAACAACGAGGCCTTCCGGCAGCGCCGCGACCTCGTGGTCGACATGCTCAACAAGGCGCAAGGGCTGCATTGCCCGCGACCCGAAGGCGCGTTCTACGTCTATCCCTCCTGTGCCGGTACGCTCGGCAAGAAGACACCGCAGGGCAAGGTGATCGAGACCGACACGGATTTCGCGGGATATCTCCTGGACTCCGTCGGCGTCGCGGTGGTGCAGGGTGCGGCCTTCGGCCTCTCGCCGCACTTCCGCATCTCCTACGCGACCTCGACCGAGGTGCTGCGCGACGCCTGCACGCGTATCCAAAAGGCCTGCGCCGCGCTCAGATAAGGTTTTTGAACCACCAAGACACCAAGAACACCAAGGGATCCAGTCAAGGCGAAGCCTTGCCTCCGTCCCTTGGTGCCTTTGTGTCTTGGTGGTTCATCTTTTCCTTGAGCCGATACCCGCGCTAAGCTTCGGCGTATCTCTCCGAGGGAAGGAAACGCTCCATGGCTCAGCACAATAAGGTCGCGGTCGTCACCGGTGCGAGCAGCGGCATCGGCAAGGCTTCCGCGCTCGCGCTCCTCAAGGCCGGCTACAGCGTGGCGCTGGCGGGCCGCCGCAAGGATGCGCTCGAGACGGCCGCGCGCGAGGCCGAGGCCGGCGATCGCGCGCTGGTGGTGGTGGCCGACGTGGGCAATCCCGCCGACGTGAAGGCGCTCTTCGCCAAGGTGAAGGAGAAATTCGGCCGGCTCGACGTGCTCTTCAACAACGCCGGCGGCGGCGCCCCAGGCATTCCCATGGAGGACCTCACCTACGAGCAGTGGAAGGCCGTGGTCGACGCCAACCTCACGGGCTCGTTCCTCTGTGCGCAGGAAGCGATCAAAATCATGAAAGCGCAGTCGCCCAAAGGCGGCCGGATCATCAACAACGGCTCGATCTCCGCCCACACGCCGCGGCCCTACTCGGCGCCCTACACCGCGACCAAGCACGCGATCACAGGCCTCACCAAGTCGATCGCGCTCGACGGCCGCAAGCACGATATCGCCTGCAGCCAGATCGACATCGGCAATGCCGCCACGCCCATGACCGAGCGCATGACCAAGGGCATGCCGCAAGCGAATGGCGAGATGGCCGTCGAGCCCCGCATGCCCGTGGAGCATGTCGCCAGCGCCGTCCTCTACATGGCCGGCCTCCCGTTGGACGCCAACGTGCAATTCATGACCATCATGGCGACCAAGATGCCGTTCATCGGGCGAGGGTGATCGATTCTTTTTTAGCGCGTCCCCCTCACCCTCCCCTCTCCCCGGCGGGGAGAGGGTCGCGGAGCCTTAGCGAGCGATAGCGACCCCCGGGTCACAGCCCGGGGGTGGGTGAGGGGGCTGCTGTCGCAAGGTGAGCACTGAGCCATGATCCGCCCCGCCCGCCCCACCGACGCCGACTGGGCTCGCGCGCTCGTCCGCCGCGCCTATGCGCTTTACGTCCCGCGCATGGGCAAGGAGCCCGCGCCCATGCTGGCCGATTACGCGGCGCTGATCGCGTCGGGCGAGGTGCACGTGCTCGAGGATGCCGGTGCGCCCGCGGCGCTCATCGTGATCTATCCCAAGGACGACGCGCTCTTCATCGAGAACATCGCCGTCGATCCCTCAGCCCAGCGCAAGGGCCACGGCCGCGCGCTCATCGCGTTCGCCGAGCGCGAGGCCGGGCGTCTCGGCCGTGAGTTCCTCCGCCTCTACACCAACGCCCGCATGACCGAGAACCTGACCTACTACGCGAGCCTCGGCTTCCGCGAGACCGAGCGCCGCGAGGAGGACGGCTACAGCCGCGTGTTCTTCGAGAAGGCGGTAAGGTGACGCCATCCGAGGTTTCGTTCGGGAAGCGTGTGGCCGACGACCTCGGCATTGAGGTGGTTGCACCGTTTGAGATGACGCTGCCTGGCGGTGCTCGGCTCGAAGCATTGGCGCTTGTGAAGGACTTCGGGCGGAGAAACGGGATGGTGATCGCGAGCTTTGCGACGCTGAGGCCTCATTATGATGTGCTGCCAGAGCTCGGTTACGGATTTTCGTCGATGGCCGAGCACTCTCCGGACCGATATCGACGAGCGGATAATGATCGAAGTTCTCGCCGATTGGAGCTGGTCGGGACCCGCGGAAGCGAGACCTGACTGGTTGCCTTAATGTCTACCCAATCTCCAGCTTCTCCCGGTGCCGCACGAAGGGGCTGTAGACGGGCGCGTCGGGCCTGATCCGGCCGGTCTCGGTCCAGTCGGACATGCGGTTGAAGGGGATGACGGGCGAGGCGTCGACGTAGCGGAGGCGGTCGGCGAGGTCGGCCTCGATCCGCCGGAAGCGCGGCGTGATGTCGTCGGCGGAATAGCGCAGCCCCGTCTCGACGCCGTAGCCGACGAAGGGCGCCAGCACCGTGAATCCCACATAGGCGAGCGAGAAATTCACCGGCCAGAACAGCAGGTCGATATCGGCGCTCCGTCCGTTGTAGACATAGGTCTCGCGGCTGGTGGCGACGGTCACCGACAGCATCGCCCGCTTGCCCGCCCAGCGACCGAGCTCGAATCGCTTCTTGCTGGCGTAGACCTCGCCGTAGATGAACACGCGGTCGAACCAGCCCTTGAGCATCGCGGGCGGCAGGTGCCACCAGAGCGGATATTGCAGGATCACCAAGTCCGCCCGGTCGATCCGGGCGATCTCCGCGGCGACCGGGCCGGGCACCGCGCCGCGGTCGGAGGCGAACCGCTGCTCCGCCATGGCGTCGAAGCGGTCGGGATTCTGCAGCGGGGAGAAGTGCTCGGCGCGCTCGCAGGGATCGAAGCCCATGGCGTAGAGGTCCGAGACCGTGACGCTCCAGCCGTCCTTCTCGAGCGCGCCGCGCGCCACCTGCGCCAGATGCGCGTTGAAGGACTTGGGCTCGGGATGGGCGAGGACGATGTGCGCCTGCATGTGCGGAGTGCTCCCTGCGATCGGCGCAAGATTGCCGATTGCCGGCGCAGCGTGCAACGAGGCGGCACCGCTCTTGTCCCACCGCCGGCAATCAGTGATCAGGACGAGGCCCAGTGCTAAGATCGCCCGCGCAACCCGCAAGGAGTGGCGCCGATGATTACCGCGATCGTCCAATTTCGCCTGCCGCCGAGTATCGACCTCGAGGCCTGCGCCGAGCACTTCCGCAAGATCGCGCCGGGCTTTCGGACCGTGCCGGGGCTCATCCGCAAGCAGTTCATTTATGCGGAGGACGGCTGGGCCGGCGGTGTCTATCTCTGGAAGACGCGCTCGGACGCCGAGGCGTTCTATTGGGGGCCGTGGCGCGCCGGCATCCGCGAGCGCTACGGCATGGACCCGCAGATCAAATATTTCCACACCGCCTGCGTCACCGACAACTCCGCCGAGGCGGTCCTGCTCCCCGCCGCGGAGTAGCGCGAGGCCGTGGGCGGCGATATCTACTCGGACGCAGCGCTCCGGACCCGCGCGGAGACCCTCACGGTCGTCGGTCTAAAGCGCACTTGACACCGAACGCACAAAGCGTTTACCATTCGTCGCTGTTGCGTGGCCAGACGCCATCGCGGTACGCCATTCGCGCGGCGCCGCGTTCGCCGAGGAGTGAAAAACATTTTCAATGATATAACCGCTCGCATGCCTTGCGCATGAGCGCTTGAAGCGAGCACGCATCGTCATCAAGCAGGACAGGCCGAAACATGAATTTTGCGAAACGAACCCAATTTGCGTTCGGCTCGAGCTAGGGAGATGTCATATCGGGCAACGGCTTAGGCGTGGTCTTGTGGCGCGATCCGCCGGGAATACAAAGCCAACCGAAGCCAAGAAAAGCCAAATGCCCGGCTCGAAGAAGCGGGATTCCCCGAAATATCCCGGCAGAGCGCCCCGCCCCGCGCCAAAAATCGTCATTGCATCCAAACCTCGCCCCGCGCGACCATCGGGGTCCAAGAATGAGAGAGGCGGGGCTGCGGGGCTCGTCTCTTGGTCCCCGCGCCGCCTCCGATCCATAGGCGAAGGAGGCGCGCATGAACGGCAGAGCAGCGGCACCGCGCACGGCGGCGCTCGTGGGACCCTACCTCTCGGGCAAGACGACATTGCTGGAGGCGTTGCTCTTCGCCACCGGCGCGATCAACCGGCGCGGTACCATCAAGGACGGCAACACGGTCGGCGACGCCTCGCCCGAGGCGCGGGCGCGCCAGATGACCACCGAGATCAACGTCGCCCACGCGACATATCTGGGCGATCCCTGGACTTTCCTCGACTGCCCCGGCTCCGTGGAGCTCGCCTACGAGACGCAGATGGCGCTGCTCGCCTCCGACGTCGCCGTCGTGGTGTGCGAGCCCGAGGTCGATCGAGCCCTTACCTTGAGCCCGCTCTTCAAGTTCCTGGATCAGCACTCGATCCCGCACATGGTATTCATCAACAAGCTCGACACCGCTGCCACGCGCATGCGCGACGTCATGGCGGCGCTGCAGTCGATCTCCGAGCGACCGCTGGTCCTGCGCCAGGTGACCACGCGCGACAAGGAAGGCGCGATCACCGGCTACGTCGACCTCGTGAGCGAGCGTGCCTACCAGTACAAGCCCGGCCAGCCCTCCGACCTCGTGAAGCTGCCGGACGGATTCTGGGACCAGGAGCGCCAGACCCGCACCAGCCTGGTCGAGAAGCTTGCGGATTACGACGACAAGCTCCTGGAGCAGCTCCTCGAGGACGTCGAGCCCTCCAAGGAGGAGATCTACAAGCACCTCGCCAATGACCTGCAGCGCGACCTGATCGTGCCGGTGATGCTGGGCTCGGGCAGCCAGGAGCACGGCGTGCGGCGCCTCCTGAAGGCGCTTCGGCACGAGACGCCGGAGCCTGCCAGCACCGCCGCGCGCCTCGGCATCAAGGACGGTGCCGACACGGTCGCCCAGGTCATCAAGACCTACTACCCCGGTAACACCGGTAAGCTCTCGCTCGCCCGCGTCTGGCGCGGCACCGTGAGCGAGGGCATGAGCCTCAACGGCGTGCGCGTCGCGGGCGTGCTCAAGATGAACGGCGCCAAGCAGGAGAAGCTGCAGTCGGCCGGCGTCGGCGAGGTGGTGGCGCTGGCGCGGCTCGAGGGCATCGGCACGGGCACCGTGCTGAGCTCGGGCGCCGCTCCGCCGCAGCTGCCGAAGGCGGCCGTGCCGATGCCGGTTTACAGCCTGGCTGTCGCCGCCGAGAAGCGCAACGACGACGTGAAGCTATCGGGCGCCATCCAGAAGGTGATCGAGGAGGACCCGACCCTCCAGCTCAGGCACAGCGAGGACGGCCACGAGCTCGTGCTCTGGGGCCAGGGCGATATTCACCTGCAGATCGCGCTCGACCGTCTGCGCACGAAATACAGCCTGCCCGCGAAGACTCACCGTCCACAGACCGGCTACCGCGAGACCATTCGCAGGCCCACGTCGCAGCACGCGCGCTTCAAGCGCCAGAGTGGCGGCCACGGCCAGTTCGCGGACATCGAGATCGAGGTGAAGCCGCTGCCGCGCGGCTCCGGCCACGCCTTCACCAACTCGGTGGTGGGCGGCGCCATCCCCAGGAACTACATCCCCGCCGTCGAGGATGGCGTGAACGAGTACCTCGTGAAGGGGCCGCTGGGTTTTCCGGTGGTGGACGTCGCGGTCAATCTGGTGACGGGCCAGTTCCACAGTGTCGACAGCTCGGACCAGGCGTTCCACACATGCGGTCGCATGGCCATGAGCGAGGCCATGCCGAAGTGCGAACCGGTCCTACTGGAGCCCATCCACCACGTCGACATCTCCGTGCCCAATGCCTTCACCTCGAAGGTGCAGCGGCTGATCTCGGGCCGGCGCGGCCAGATTCTCGGCTACGACGCCAAGGAAGGCTGGACCGGCTGGGACACGGTGAGCGCGGACTTGCCGCAGTCGGAGCTCCACGACCTCATCATGGAGCTGCGCTCGATCACGCTTGGCGTCGGCACCTACACCGAGCGCTTCGACCGGCTGCAGGAGCTCACCGGCAAGCTCGCCGAGAAGGTGATGGCGACGAAGGCGGAAGCTGCGGCGGAGTGAACGAGAGATTCGCCACGGAGAGCACGGGAGCTCTCCACGATGGATCTTGTCCGGTCGTTCATTTGACAAAGCGGTAAGCCGGCGCGACAAGCACGAGCGGCTCGCGATGGCGTGATTTGCCGGCGCCGGTCTCGTCACGATATCCGAAGCTGAAGTACCGGGAGACAGGGCATGCTGATCAAGCGGAAGCGCGGCTGGGAGATCCCCGAGCGCGAGGCGACGCCCGAGGCGGTCTACAATGACCGCCGGCGGCTGTTGAAGGCGATGGGTCTGGGCGCCATCGGCATCTCCATGGGTGGCGCGCTGAGCTCGCTCGCGCAGGCCGGCACGGACGCCGCTGCGGACCCATCCACGAGCCTCTATCCGTTCAAGCGCAACGACCGCTTCACGCTCGACCGCCCGATCACCGACGAGAAGATCGTCGAGCACTACAACAACTTCTACGAGTTCGGCTCTCAGAAAGAGATCTACGAGGAGGCCCAGGCGCTGCCGATCCGGCCCTGGACCGTCACCATCGACGGCATGGTCGAGAATCCGATCACCATTGGGATCGACGATCTCCTGAAGCAGATGCCGGTCGAGGAGCGGCTCATGCGGCATCGCTGCGTCGAGGCCTGGTCGATCGCGGTGCCCTGGAGCGGCTTCCCGATGAAGGCGCTGGTCGATTTCGCGAAACCGCTGGGCTCCGCGAAATACGTGCGGACCGAGAGCTTCAATGACGCCAAGGTCGCCTCCGGTCAGAAGGCCTTCTGGTACCCGTGGCCCTACATCGAGGGCGTCACGATCGAGGAGGCGGCCAACGAGCTCGCCTTCATGGTGACCGGTGCCTACGGCAAGCCGCTCGCGAAGCAGAACGGGTCGCCGCTCCGCATGGAGCTCGCGTGGAAATACGGCTTTAAATCCGCGAAGTCGATCGTGAAGTTCAGCTTCACCGACAAGCGCCCGGTCTCGTTCTGGGAGACGCTGCAGGGCAGCGAGTACGGCTTCTGGGCCAACATCAACCCGGAGGTGCCGCACCCCCGCTGGAGCCAGGCCAGCGAGCGCGTGCTCGGCATCGACGAGCGGCGGCCGACTCTGATCTGGAACGGCTACGGCGAGTTCGTGGCCTCGCTCTACGACAACCTCAAGGGCGAGCGGCTGTTCGCTTAGCTCAGGCACTCGTGCGTCCTTCGACTCGCGCCTTCGGCGCGGCTCAGGATGACGGGCATTGTTTCGGCAATCTCAAATGAACTTCATCCTGAGCCGCCCGCCTTAGCGGGCGAGTCGAAGGACGCACGATCTTCGATCACGCCGCCTTTTTCAAAATCGTCACCGCCGCGTCGGCGAAGGTCTGGCAGCCCAGCACGATATCCTCTTCCCGGGTGTCCTCGGCGTAGTGGTGGCTGATGCCCGCGACGCTCGGCACGAACAGCATGCCCGCGGGGATATGGCGCGCGAAGGTCTGGGCGTCGTGGCCGGCGGCGCTCGGGAGTCTCGTGTGAAGCTTAGGGGCGTGGCGCTCGGCGGCCGCCTCGAGAGCGTCCTGAAAGCCCTTGTCCATCGCGTGTGGCGCGGTGCGGCCGACCACTTTGAGCTCGACGCGGCAGGGTCCGACCGCATTCGCTTCCGCGATCATCTGCTCGAGCGTGCGCTCCAGCAGCACCAACCGCTCGGGCTCGACGTCACGGAACTGGAACAGCATCTCGGCCTTCCCGGGGATCACGCTGGGCGCACCGGGATCGAGCGTGATCTTGCCGGTGGTCCAAACCGAGCGCGGTCCTACGACCTTCGGGAAGCGCTCCTCGATCATATTGCCGAATTTGATGAGGGCCACGCCCGCATCCTTACGCACAGCCATGCGCGTGGTGCCCGCGTGGTTCTGTTGACCGTGGAAGGTCAGGTTGTAAGTCTGGATGCCGACGATCCCCGTGACGATGCCGAGCTTGAGGTCGCCGCTGTCTAACGTGTCCCCCTGTTCGACATGGGCCTCGAGATAGCCGACGTAGCGCTTGGGGTCGAGGCGCTCGCGCGATTTGCCGGTGAGGCCTGCCTCGGCGAGCGCTTCCCGGAGCGGCTTCCCGGTCTGAGCATTGCGCGTCGCGTCGATCTGCTCCTCGGTCACTTCGCCGCAGAAGGAGCGGCTCCCGAGCAGCGAAAGGTAATGGCCTTCCTCGTCCGCCCAGGCGCCCACCTCGATGCCGAGAGTCGCGGTCGCCTTGTCCTCGGCGAAGGCGCGGGCGAGCTCGAGGCCGTAGAGGACCCCCATGGCCCCATCGAGCCAGCCCGAATAGGGCTGCGTCTCCACGTGCGATCCCAGGAGCAGCCGAGGCCCGCGGCTCTTGCTGCGGCCGAGCACGGTGCCGACGCCGTCGATCGAGGGCTCGAGCCCGGCCTCCGTCATGCGGTCCATGAGCCACTTCCGCGCCGCCATGTCGTCCGGCGTGTAGGTGGGACGGTGGACGCCGGTCTTGTATTTGCCGAACTCCGCGAGCCGCCGCAGATCCGCGATGAGACGCGCGCCGTTGATCTCGGGCATTCGGACCTCCCCTTGGATGGAGCCCGGATGCTAACGCAGGCGTGAACGCCGCGAAAGCCGATCGCTATCCAAAATAGAATGACGCCTTGACAATGCCCCCCTAACGATTAGAAGCTCGCTCGAGTTGTGGATTACACTGTGACCTTCGGTCACACCAATACCGGGATGGGGACCGAGTCCTAACTAACAAAAATAAGGCGGTGGAGCCGGTGACCGAGAACGCGCCGCTGCGAGGGACGAATGGGCAAGCGCATTCTATTGGTG
>DATEGF010000070.1:0-2438 GCA_035280245.1 Allostellaceae bacterium | reverse complement strand
CACTCCAGCGGCAGCCCCGGCACCGGCCGCGGCGCCTGCCGCGTCGACCGCCGCCGCCGCTCCGGCCACGCAGCAAGCCGCGATCCCGCCGGCAAAGGCTGGGCCGCCCCTCACCGCGGACGATCGCGTCCTCGGCAATCCGAGCGCACCGATCACGATCGTGGAGTTCGCCTCGCTCACCTGTCCACACTGCGCGGACTTCGAAGCGAACACGCTACCGAAGCTCAAGGCCGACTGGATCGATACCGGCAAGGCGCGGCTCGTGTTCAAGGATTTTCCGCTCGACCAGGCCGCGGTGCGCGCGGCGATGCTCGCGCGTTGCGCACCGCCCGGGCAGTTCTATGCCTTCATCGACGAGCTCTTCCATACCCAGACGACTTGGGCCACCGGCGGCAAGGTCGAGACGGCGCTTGGCAAGATGGCGAAGCTCTCGGGCATGAGCGACGATCAGTTCGCCGCCTGCATGAAGGACGACGCCGGCCAGAAGCGCGTGCTGGATTCGCGGCTCGAGGCTGAGCAAAAGTACAATGTCGGATCCACCCCGACCTTCTTCGTCGACGGCGTCGAGATCGTGGGCGCGCAGCCCTACGCCGAGTTCCAGAACGTGCTCAACAAAGCGGCGTCCAATCCCTGAGGCGGATCGGACGCAGAAGAAACAACAGCGGGATCCGATAGGGGCATCGTGCAGTTCTCCAAGTTGCGGTTGACCGGATTCAAGTCGTTCGTCGACCCGACCGACCTCGTGATCGAGCCGGGCCTGACCGGCATCGTCGGACCGAACGGCTGCGGCAAGTCGAACCTGGTCGAGGCGTTGCGCTGGGCCATGGGCGAGACCTCGGCCAAGCGGCTGCGCGGCGGCGAGATGGACGACGTCATCTTCGGCGGCACCGGCTCGCGGCCCGCGCGCAACGTGGCAGAGGTCGGGCTCCATCTCGACAACGCCAGCCGCAACGCGCCGCAGCTCTACAACGAACACGGCGAGATCGAGGTGGTGCGCCGGATCGAGCGCGGCTCCGGCTCCGCCTACCGGATCAACGGCAAGGAGGTGCGCGCGCGCGACGTGCAACTCCTGTTCGCCGACCTCGCCACCGGCGCGCACTCCACCGCGATGGTGAGCCAGGGACGCATCGGCTGGATCATCGGCGCGAAGCCGATCGAGCGCCGGGCGCTGCTCGAGGAGGCCGCGGGAATCTCCGGGCTGCATGCCCGTCGGCACGAGGCTGAGCTACGCCTCAAGGCCGCCGAGGCGAATCTCACGCGGCTCGACGACATCATCCGCACGCAGGAAGAGCAGCTCGAGGCGCTCAAGAAGCAGGCGCGCCAGGCCGGCCGCTACCGCCGCCTCTCCGATCACATCCGGCGCGCAGAGGCGATGGTGCTGCATCTGCGCTGGCTCCGCGCGAACGCCGAGCTCGAAGCCGCGGTCGAGCGCCTGCACGCGGTCGAGGGTCAGGTCGGCGAGCTCACGATGTCGGCGCTCGCCGCCGAGCGAGCGCGTGAGGAGGCCGCGAGCGTGCTGCCGAGTCTGAGGCAGAGCGAGGCCGCGGCGTCGGCGGAGCTGCAGCGGCTCACTCTCGCCAGGCAAACACTGGAGGACGAAGAGCGCCGCGTCGCCGAGGCGCGCGCCGCGGCCGAGGAGCGCCGCGCGCAGGTGGCTCAAGACAGCACCCGCGAGGCGAGCCTTGCCGCCGACGCGCAAGTGGCGCTCGCAACGCTGGGCTCCGAGCGCCAGGACCTCACCGCCGCGCAGGCCAGCGAGGCGGGCGAGCAGGCGACGGCCACGGAGGCTCTGCGCCTCACCAGCGGGGAGGTCGCGGCGCTCGATGCCGAGATCGAATCATTGACCCAGCAGGCGGCGGCGCTCGAGGCACGCCGCGAGACGCTGCTGCGCGAGGAGCAGGACATGGCGGCGCGCCGCGCGCGGCTTACGGAGCGCAGCGGCGAGCTCGATCGTCAGCGCGCGGCACTCGCCGCCGAGGCTCTTCCGAACGGTGTCGTCGAGTCCGCGTTGGCCCTGGTGGCCGCCGCTGAGGCCGAAACCACGCGCGCCAGTGCCGCGGCCGACGCCGCGGAACTGGCGCTGCGCGGCGCGGAAAGTGCCGAGCAGACCGCGCGCGCGCCCTTCGAGGCCGCCCAGAGTCGGCGCCAGAAGCTCGATACCGAGGCGCAAGCGCTGCAGGAGTTGCTGGCGGCGACGGCCAGCCCACATGCCGCGCCGCTGATCGACACGCTGAGGGTCGAGGCCGGCTACGAGGCGGCGTTGGGCGCCGCTCTCGGCGACGACCTGACGGCGCCCCTCGATCCCGCGGCACCGATCCATTGGACGACGCTACCGCCCTATGACGCATCTCCGGAGCTCCCGCCGGGCGCTGAGAGCTTGGCTGCGCACGTGACGGCGCCGCCGGTGCTGAGCCGCCGCCTCGGCCAGATCGGCGTGG
>DATEGF010000069.1:0-3153 GCA_035280245.1 Allostellaceae bacterium | reverse complement strand
AATCGGGGTGGATGCCTTCCTTCATGAGCCCGGTCCTTCGCGAAAGGAGCGGCTTTATATCGAAGCCGGCCCGCCTGTGCAACTCCGGCGGGCGCGGGCCTAGCGCTCGGTCAGCTTGAACTCGATCCGGCGGTTCTTGCGGTAGGCCTCGTCGCTGCTGCCGGCGTCGATCGGCTGGAACTCGCCGAACCCGGCGGCGGCTAGGTGATCGGTCGGAAGTCCTTGCTCGATCAAGTACTTGACGACCGCAGTCGCCCGCGCCGTCGAAAGCTCCCAGTTGGAGGGGAACTGGGCCGTGTTGATCGGTCGCTTGTCGGTATGCCCGTCGACGCGGAGCACCCAGGGAATCTCCGCCGGTATCTTGGGGGCGATGGCCCGGAGCGCGCCGGCGAGGAGGTCGAGCTCGTGGCGGGCGTCGGGCCCGAGGTCGGCGTTCCCCGGCGTGAACAGCACCTCCGACTGGAAGACGAAGCGGTCGCCGACGATGCGGATATCCGGCCGGTCGCCGAGGATCTCGCGGAGCCGCCCGAAGAACTCCGAGCGATAGCTGGCGAGCTCCTGGACCTTGCTCGCGAGCGCCGCGTTGAGGCGTTTGCCGAGATCGGCGATCTGCACGTCCTGGTCCTTGGCCTTCTGCTCGGAGAGATCGAGCGCCTGCGAGATGCGCGAGAGCTGCTCGCGAAGCGCCGCGATCTGCTGGTTGAGCAGCGCCACCAGGTCTTGCTGAGCCTTGAGCGCAGCATCCTTCTGCCGCATCACGAGGTCCTTGTCCTCGAGCTCGTTGCGCGTGGTCGATTGGCTCTCCTCGATGCGCGCGGTGAGGTCGGCGATGTCCGCCTGCATCTTGTCGCGGGCGGCGATCGATTCAGCGAGTTGCTTTCCGAGATCGCGCTCCTTGCCGATCTCGGAATCCCGATCCTTCTCGATCATGCTGAGCTTGTCCGCGAGCTCGGCGATCTGCTGGTTCAATTGCTTGAGCTTGGATTCGCTGCCGTGGAGCGCGGTGGTCAGATAGAACTGCGCCGCCGTGAAGATCAGCACGACGAAGATGATGATGATCAGCAGCTGCGAGAGCGCGTCGACGAAGCCCGGCCAGATGTCGATGCCAAGCCGGCGCTGCCGGCGCGAGGGAAGCGCCACGGCCCTAGCGCCGCTCCGTCTCCTCCGCGAGCGCCGCGATGGTGCGCGCGAGGAGACGGATCTCGTTTCGGATCTCCTGCACCGCGGTGCCGCGGCCCTGGGAGACGTCCTCGTAGAGCCGAGCGAGGTGCAGCTCGATGTTGCGCAGGTGCCCGCGGGTCTCCTCGTGCCCCGCCTGGCCCTGGGCGCTATCGGCCAGGCGCTGCAGCACCGGCTTGAGGTCGTTCTGGTTATCGGCGAGCTTCTGCATCAGGCTCTGCTCGGTGCGCAGGTGGTCGGCGAGGCTGCCGAGCTTCTCGGTCAGGGACACCACGTTGGCGTTGGCGACGATGCGGCTCTCCTCGCCGCGGCTCAGGATGCGCTGGAGGCCGTCGAGGCTGTCGGCGGTCTGCTCGAGGAGCGCCTGGATGTAGGCGGGCACCGGCGCGTCGCTGACCTCGGATAGCGCGCCGCCCGCCGCGGTCATCCGCGTGATGCCCGAGAGCCATTCCTCGAGGTCGTTATAGAAGCGGTTCTGCGCGAGGCCCGCCTGCAGGTCGAGGAAGCCCAGCACCAGCGAGCCCGCGAGGCCGAAGAGCGATGAGCTGAAGGCGGTGCTCATGCCGCCGAGCGGCGATTCCAGGCCCTGCTTCAGGTCGGCGAAGGCGCGCGCGGGATTGTCGCCGCCGACGTCGAGCGCGCCCAACACGCCGCCCACCGCACCCACGGTCTGCAGCAGGCCATAGAAGGTGCCGAGCAATCCCAGGAAGACCAGCAGCCCGATCATGTAGCGCGAGGTCTCGCGCGTCTCCTCGAGCCGCGTGCCGATGCCGTCGAGGAGCGAGCGCATGGAGGCGGCGGTGAGGCTGACGCGGCCGGACTTGCGGTCGGTAAGCAGGCGCGCGAGCGGCCCGATGAGGCGCGGCACGCGGGTGGGGTCCGCCTGGTTGCGGCGGAAGCGCTCGATCCAGCCGATCTCGGGATTGAGCCGCGCCACCTGCCGGAAGATGTAGAGCACGCCCACCAGGACGATGCCGACGATCACGCCGTTGACGCCCGGATTCCCCATGAAATAGGCGAAGAGCGACGGCCCCAGCAGGCCGAGCACGATCGCGACCATCACCACGAAGAGAGCCATGTTGCGCAGGTAGCGTCCCGGGCGGGTCACGGCTCAGCGCCTCCACGATGATGGTTTGGTGCGGCGCTCATCAATCGAGCGCTTCGATGTCGACGCGATCGGGCGGTCCGCCGTCCGTCTCGCGGCCGAGCGGATGCAGGTCGATGCGCGTGCTGGCTATGCTGTGCTCCATCAGGTAATTCCGAACATACACCGCGCGAACGAGGCTCAGGTGACGCGCCGCCGTGGGACGGGCGGTCGGGCCGCTGGCGTAGGCTACCAGCTCGATGCGCAGGTTCTCGTGGAGCCGCATCGCCGCCGCGACCCCGTCGAGCACAGGCCGCGCCTGATCCGGCAGGTCGCTGACATTTGGCTCGTAGAGAATCCGCGCGGGCAGCGCGTGCGCGATCGCGGAATCGTCGGACTGTGCGGCGGCGGACTGCGGCGGCGAGCCTGCGAGCGTGACGAGCGCGATGCAAAGAAGCTTGCGTCGCGACGGTGTCATCACTCTCCATGGCTCCGTCGCATCGGCGCATCGGTCACCGTTCGGTGACCACGACGTCGACCCGGTCCTGAGGACCCGGGACGTCGGTCCGGTTGCCGAGCGCACGAACGTCGATGCGCGTGCTCTTGACGCCCTGCTCCATCAGGTAGGAGCGCACGCTGATCGCGCGCTGGAGCGAGATGCGGCGCGCCTGGCTCGACTGATCGGGGAGGCCGCTCGCGTAGGCCACAAGCTGAACGTGGATATGGTCGTCGGCTTTCATCGCCGCGACGACCTTGTTCAGGGTCGATTTCGCCTGGTCGGGCGTGTCGCTGGTATTGGGCGCGAAGACGACCTGCGCCGGGAGCGCGGGCGGGCCGCCGCTCGGAGGCACCGCCGCGAGTTGCTGCGCGGGCTGTGCGGCACTCGCGGA
>DATEGF010000068.1:0-3674 GCA_035280245.1 Allostellaceae bacterium | reverse complement strand
TGCCGCGGAACCGATTGGAGTTGGCGGCGCTCGTCATGAGCTCGTTGATCTCCTGCGGCGTGGTATCGCGGCTCGCGCTGAACTTGAAATCGATCAGCGAGACGTTGGCGGTCGGCACGCGGATCGACGAGCCGTCGAGCTTGCCCTTGAGCGCCGGCAGCACCAGGCCCATGGCCTTGGCGGCGCCGGTCGAGGTCGGGATCATCGAGAGCGCCGCGGCGCGCGCACGGCGGAGATCCTTGTGGAGCGTGTCCTGCGTCGGCTGGTCGCTGGTATAGGAGTGGATCGTGGTCATGAAGCCGTGGTCGATGCCGACGCCCTCGTTCAGCACATAGGCGACCGGCGCCAGGCAATTCGTGGTGCAGGAGCCGTTGGAGATCACCGTGTGCTTCGCCGAGAGCTGGTCGCTGTTGACGCCCATCACCATGGTGAAATCGACGCCGTCGGCGGGCGCCGACACGATGACGCGCTTGGCGCCGGCCTCGAGATGCTTCGCCGCCGCCTCGCGCTTGGTGAAGATGCCCGTGCACTCCAGCGCCACGTCGACCTTGAGGTCCTTCCACGGCAGCTTGGCGGGATCGCGCTCGGCGGAGACGGCGATGTGCCCGCGGCCCAGGTCCATCCAGTTGTCGCCGGTCTTGATCTCGCCGGGGAAGTGCCCGTGTACGCTGTCGTGCTTCAGGAGATGCGCGTTGGTCGCGACCGGCCCCAGGTCGTTGATGGCGACGCATTGCACGTCATCCCGCCGGGCCTCGTAGAGCGCCCGCAGCACCAGCCGCCCGATGCGGCCGAACCCGTTGATCGCGATGCGTGTGGTCATCAATTCCTCCGACTCAAATCTTGCACTTCCATCTCGCGTCCTTCGTGGTTCGACAAGTGCTCACCATGAGGGCGCTTCGCTTGCTCAGGATGAGGGAGAGTGAGCGTTGCATCACCCAAGGTCCTCATCCTGAGCAAGCGACCGTAGGGAGCGCGTCGAAGGACGCACCCATCATACCTGAGCCTTCTAAATCCTGCTCAGCGCCGCCTCGGCGACCTTTTCGGCGGTGATGCCGAAGTGGCGGTAAAGGTCCTCGGCAGGCGCGGAGGCGCCGAAGCTCCGCATGCCGATGATCGCGCCGTCCTCGCCGACATAGCGCTCCCAGCCGAAGGGCGAGGCGGCCTCGACCGCGACGCGGGGTGCGCTGCCCAGCACGCTCTTCCGATAAGTAACGTCCTCGGCGTCGAACAATTCCCAGCAGGGGAGCGACACCACGGCGGCGGCCTTGCCCTTGGCCTTCAAGAGATCGCGCGCGGCCATCGCGATCGAGACCTCGGAGCCGGTCGCCAGCAGCGTCACGGCGCGTGCGCCCTCGGCTTCCGCCAGCACGTAGCCGCCGCGCGCCGAGCGGTTCTCCTGCGCATGGTGGCGGAGCGTCGGCACGCCCTGGCGCGTGAGTGCCAGCACCGAAGGGGTCTTCGGCGTCGAGAGCGCGAGCTCCCAGCACTCCGCCGTCTCGACGGGATCGGCTGGGCGGTAGATGCGCATGCCCGGGATCGCGCGCAAGGCCGCGAGCTGCTCGATCGGCTGATGCGTCGGCCCATCCTCGCCCAGGCCGATCGAGTCATGCGTCATCACGTAGATCACGCGCACGCCCATCAGCGCCGAGAGGCGCATCGAGTTCCGGCAATAATCCGTGAAGATGAGGAACGTGCCGCCGTAGGGCACGACGCCTCGATGGAGCGCGAGGCCGTTCATCGCCGCGGCCATGCCGTGCTCGCGCACGCCGTAGTGAATGTAGCTGCCGCCGTAATTCTTGGGCGTGAGGACAGCCTGGGCTTTCGCCTTCGTGTTGTTGGAGGGCGTCAAGTCGGCGGATCCGCCGAGCAATTCCGGCATGATCGGCGCCAGCGCGTCGAGCACGGCGCCCGAGGCCTGCCGTGTGGCGATCTTGGGTGCCTCCGCCACGAATTTAGCTTTGAGCGCCGCGAGGGCGTCGCGCCATCCCGGAGGGAACTCGTTCTTCTGGCGCCGCTCGAATTCGTGCCGCAGGTCCGCAGGCGCTTTGGCGAGCCGCTCGCGCCAAGCGCTCGACGCCTTGGCCCCGCGCGCGCCCAGGGCCTGCCAGCGCTGGCGGATCGCGTCGGGCACCTCGAACGGCGGGTAGGGCCAGTTGAGACGCTTGCGCGCGCCCTCGATCTCCGCGGCACCCAAGGGCGAGCCGTGGGCCGCGGCGGTGCCGGCCTTGGTGGGCGCGCCGAAGGCGATGATGGTGCGGCAGGCGATGAGCGAGGGCCGGCCGCTCGATTGCGCCGCCTCGAGCGCCGCCGCCACGGCGTTGGTGTCGTGGCCGTCGCAGGCTGCGACGCTCCAGCCGTGGGATTGGAACCGCTCGAGCTGGTCGTCGGAGACCGCGAGATCGGTCGGACCGTCGATCGAGATCGAATTGTTATCCCAGAGCACGATGAGCTTGCCGAGCTTCAGATGACCCGCCAGCCCGATCGCCTCATGGCTGATGCCCTCCATGAGGCAGCCGTCGCCGACGATCGCGTAGGTGCGATGGTCGACGAGGTCGTCGCCGAAGCGCGCGTTCAGGATGCGCTCCGCGAGCGCCATGCCCACGGCGTTGGCGAGGCCCTGGCCCAGCGGCCCGGTGGTGGTCTCGATGCCGGGGGCGTGGCCATATTCCGGGTGACCGGCGGTGCGGCTCCCGAGCTGGCGGAAGCGCTTCAGCTCGTCGATCGTCATCTCCGGATAGCCCAGGAGATAAAGGAGCGAATAGAGCAGCATCGAGCCGTGACCGGCCGAGAGCACGAAGCGGTCCCGATCAGGCCAGGCGGGGTCGCGCGGATCGAATTTGAGGAATTTCGAGAACAGCACGGTGGCGACGTCGGCCATGCCCATGGGCATGCCCGGATGGCCGCTCTTCGCCTTCTCGACCGCATCCATGGCAAGCGCGCGGATGGCGTTCGCCATCTCGCGCAGCGCGGGGTCCCGAGGCGCGGGGAGCGGCGGTGCTTCGGTGCTGGAGGTTTGCGGAGCGCTCATCGGTGACCGCCGCACCTTGCCGGGGGCGGGAGGCCCCGTCAATCGCCCCCGTGGTGACCTCTGGGAGTCGCGGGGATGCCGCCACGCGGCTAGACTGCGCGGCCGATGAAACCGCCGATCAAGATCGAGATCGACGAGGCGCCTTCGCGCGAGGACCGCAATTTCCTCGAGCGCGCCATCGACCATTTCAACGCCCGCACCGTGCCTGGCCGCGACCAGCGTTTCGCGATCCTGTTGCGCGACGCCGAGGGAGCGCTGGTGGGCGGGCTCGACGGCGTCATCGGCTGGGAATGGCTTTTCGTCGACAACCTCTGGGTGCATGACGCGCTCCAGCGCCGGGGCCATGGCGGCGACCTGCTCGCGCGCGGCGAGCGCTACGCGCTCGAGCACGGCTGCCACTCGGTCTGGCTCGAGACCTTCCAGGCGCGCGGCTTCTACGAGAAGCAGGGCTACAGCGTGTTCGGATCGCTCCCGGATTACCCCGCGGGCCAGACGCGGTATTTCCTCAAGAAGCGGCTCGAGTAAGTGACGGTGCGGATCGACAAGCTCGATTCGATCCGCGGCATCGCGGCGATGGCGGTGGTGCTCGGGCATTGCTGGGGCAGCTTGCCGCCGCCCCGGGCGGGCTCGTGGCTGTTCTATGTCG
>DATEGF010000067.1:0-12289 GCA_035280245.1 Allostellaceae bacterium | reverse complement strand
ACCGTGTCATCGCGCCGTTGGCCGGGGTCAGATGCGAGGCGATCTGGTCGAAATGGAAGTTCGTGCGGGAATTGAGGATTGCGCCGCTGACCGCGATACCGACCGCGCCGCCCAGATTGCGCATCATGTTGAACAGACCGCTGGCATATTTGAGCCGCTCCGGCGGCAGGCTGCCGAGCCCGAGGTTCACCACCGGCGCCACCACGAAGACCTGCGGCAGGCCGCGCAGGATCTGCGGTACCAGCAACTGGTCCGCGCCCCAATCATGGGTGATGTAGCTGTAGCTCCACATGGCCGCGGCGAAGCTCGCGAGGCCCGCGGCGAGCAGCCAGCGCAGGTCGATCTTGCGCGCGAGCAGGATGTAGATCGGCGTGCCGATCAGCGAGGCGGCACCGGTCGAGAAGACCGCGGTGCCGGTCTCCCAGGCACTGAAGCCGCGGACGTAACCGAGGAAGAGCGGCGTCAGGTAGATGGTGGTGAAGATGCCGACGCCCGCGACGAAGGAGAGGAAGCAGCCGATCGCGAAGTTGCGATTGGCAAGCGCGCGCAGGTCGACGACGGGATGCGCGTAGGTCAGGCTGCGGATCACGAAGAGCGTGCCGGCGATCGCGGCGATCCCCGTGCAGTCGCGGATGCCGGCGTCGCTGAACCAGTTCCAGCGCGTGCCTTCCTCGAGCACGTACTCGGCCGTGCCGAGGCCGATCGCCATGAGCGCGATCCCCGGATAGTCGGCGTTCCGCAGTAGCGAGAGGTCGGGCTTGTCCATCCGGATCAGCATTGCCGCCAGTACGGTGATCGCCAGGCCCGGCGCCAGGTTGATATAGAAGAGCCAGTGCCAGTTGAGCGTGTCGGTGATCCAGCCGCCGATCACGGGGCCGAGGGTCGGTGCGATCGCGGCAATGGTGCCGACCACTGCCGCCGAATAGACCCGGCGCGTGCCCTGGAAATAGTAGAAGGACGACGTGAAGACCGTCGGGATCATGGAGGCGCCGAGCATGCCCTGGAGCGCACGGAAGGCGATCATGCTCTCGATGTTCCAGGCGATGCCGCAGAGCAGGCTCGAGGCGGTGAAGCCCGCGGCCGAGATCGCGAAGAGCCAGCGGGTCGAGAACACCCGCGTCAGCCACCCCGAGAGCGGGATCATCACGATCTCCGCGATGAGGTAGGCGGTCTGCACCCAGCTGATCTGGTCCTGCGCCGCAGAGAGCCCACCGCCGATATCCTGCAGCGAGGACGCGACGATCTGGATGTCGAGGAGCGCGATGAACATCCCCGCGCACATGACCACGAAGGGCAGGATCGAGGGGTGCTTCTCCGTGGCGGCGGTCATGGCGCGCTCCGCTCGTTCCGCGTATCGACGCGGACGGTCGTTGAAAGACCAGGCCGCAGCATCGCGAGCTTGGGGTCGCCGCTGTCGAGCACCACGCGCACGGGGACGCGCTGCACGATCTTCGTGAAATTGCCGGTGGCGTTTTCCGGCGGGATCACGCTGAAGATGGCGCCGGTGCCGGGCGAGAGGCTCGCCACATGAGCGTGGAAGACGTGGCCGGGCAGCACGTCCGCGGTCACGGTGGCGGATTGGCCAGGCACCATCCGAGCGAGCTGATCCTCCTTGAAATTGGCATCGATCCAGAGACCGTCGGCCGGCGTCACAGAGATCAGATAGGTGCCCTTGGTCACGTAGGCGCCGATCTGCGCGGCGCGATTGCCGACATAGCCGTCGATCGGGGAGCGGATCTCGCTGTAGCCGAGATTGAGCTGCGCGGTCTTGAGGTCGGACTGCGCCTGCGCCACCGCCGCGTCTGCTTCGGCAATCTCGGCTTCCAGTACCTTGAGGCGTTGGCGTGCGGCCTCGAGCCCGGCTTGCGCCGCCGCGACCGCAGATTGGGTCTGCAGCTGGAGCGCCGAGGTGCGCTCCTCGTTCTGCCGAGAGCCGTAGCTCGTCTGCGCAAGAGCGCGATAGCGGAGCGCGTCCTGCGTCGCAAAGCCCGCCTGCGCCTTCTTCGCGGCGACCTCGGCGTCCTGCTGCCGGATCATCGATTGCTGGAGCGCATATTGCGCGCGAAGACTCTCCGCCGCCGCGAGCTTTGCCTGCAGCGCCGCCTCGGCGTGATCGAGGGCGCTCCGGTAGTCGCGCTGGTCGAGCTCGATCAGGGGTTGGCCTGCGTGCACCCGCTCGTTGTCGCCGACCAGAACCTTGTCGACGAAGGCGTCGATATGCGGAGCGAGCGGCGTGACGTTGCCGCCGATATAGGCGTCATCCGTGCTCTCGACGAACCGGCCGACCCGCCACCAGTCCTGCGCGTACCAAGCGGCCGCCACCGCCGTGCCCAGGAGCGCGACGGCGATGCCGACCTGCCGCAACCGCTGGCGCACATCGATCTTGGGAGGATTGGAGACCGTCACGCGGTCGAGTGCGATGCTGTCCATGGCGTCACCTTACTTATGCGCATATACGCTTAAACTAGGCGCATATGCGCATAAAGTCAATGGGCGCGCACTGAGACAAATTTGACGGAATTACAGAAGCTTAGGTGACTCAGCCTCGGATGAAGGCCAGGACGTCCGCGTTGAATGTGTCGGCTTCCGTCCGGACTCGCGGAGCGTGTGTCCGTTTTATGTCGATACTCGTGGCCTTTTGGTCAGAACGGCTCCTTGAAGGGGCGCAGGTCGATCTCGTGCGTCCAGGCGGAGCGGTGCTGGCGGTGAATCTGCCAATAGGCTTCCGCTATTGCGTCGATGCCGAGCAGACCATCGGGACCGCGCTCCTCGGCGAGGCTTGGGACGCGGCTCAAGAGCCGCTCGCCCGCGATACCGCCATCGATCACGACATGGGCGACGTGGATGCCCAGGGGTCCGTACTCGCGGGCCATGCTCTGGGCGATCGCGCGCAAGCCGGCCTTGGCGGCCGCGAAATGCGCGAAGCCGGGCCTGCCGCGCAAACTCGCGGAGGCGCCGGTGAAGATCACGGTGCCTCGACCGAGCGGAACCAAGCGCCGCGCCGCCTCGCGCCCAGCGAGAAAGCCGCCGAAGCAGCCGATCCGCCAGAACTCCTCGAAGGTCTCTGCCGTGAGGTCCCGAAAATCCAGCCGCCGGTTGTTGCCAGCGTTGTAGACCACGAGATCGGCGGGATCGACGCCGGCGCCGGGCGCCATGGCGCGGTCGAATAGCCGCACGACATCGGATTCGCTGGTCACATCCGTGGCGATCGCCTCCGCGCTGCCGCCTGTGGCCGCGATGGCCCGGGCGAGCTGCTCGATCTTTTCTCGCGCGCGGCCGGCGACCAGCACGTGATAACCGGCGCTGGCGAAGCGCCGGCAGAGTGCCGCGCCAAGACCGCGCTCGGCGCCCACGCCAATGACGACAGCCGTGGGAAGTGTCATGAGATGCTCCTTGCTGAGATCTATGTCGGCCGGCGCAGCACCAGGAGCGTGCCGACATTCACCTGCACGGCCTCGTCGCGCTGGTTGAGCGTGGTGGTGCGGACCTTGATCAGGCCCTGGTCGGGGCGCGACTTCGACGGGCGCGCCTCCAGAACCTCGCTCTCGACGCGAAGCTCGTCGCCGGGCCGCACGGGCTTGGGCCAGCGGAGCTCCTCGAAGCCGAGACCGATGATGCCGCCCATGGGCTTGAGCTCGCCCTCGACCAGGAGGCGCATGCTAAGCGCCGCCGTGTGCCATCCACTGGCGGCCAAGCCCTGGAAGACCGTGTCGCGCGCGGCGGCTGCGTCGAGGTGGAAGGGCTGCGGATCGAATTCGGTGGCGAAGGCCTTGATCTGCCCGGCGTCGACCGTGAGGCGGCCCGAGCCATACCGCTGGCCGACCGCGTAGTCCTCGAGATACCGACCGCCCATGGTGCCCTCCGACAGCGCCCAATTGACATGAGCGCATATGCGCCCATATAAGCGCATATACCCGTCCGTCAAGGGACCCCGAGATGAGCACAGACTATCCGAGAGCCGACGAGTGTAATTGCCTGGCCGTGCGCCAGGCGGCCCGTCACATCACGCAATTCTACGATCAGTTCCTGGCGCCTAGCGGCCTGCGCACGACCCAGTTCTCGATCCTCGCGAAGCTGAGACGGTTGGGGCCGCTCACCATCAACGCGCTCGCGGACGAGTTGGTGATGGATCGCACCACGCTCGGCCGCAACATGCTGCCGCTCGAGCGTGAGGGGCTGATCGACATCGTCCCAGGCAAGCGCGACCGCCGCAGCAAGGAGCTGCAGCTCAGCGAGGCCGGCGCCGAGCGGCTGCGCGTTGCGCTCAAGGGCTGGGCCCAGGCGCAGAGCCAATTCGAGACGACCTTCGGCTCGAAGCGGACCAAGGACTTGCGCGCGCTGCTGCACACGGTCGCCGCGACCGAGCTCGGCGAGGCCGACGAGCGCGCTGCCAGCCGAGCCTGAGCGGCCTCACCCCGCGCCGAAGCGCGGCTCCGGCAGGCCCTGGGCCTCGGTCTCCAGCGAAAAGAGGTTGCCGGCGAGGGGCTCCGCCGCGAGCTCTGCTTCGCTCATGCGCATGGTGCCGGAGGTGATGAAGAGCGTACGCAGCTCCGGCCCGCCGAAGGTGACGCTGGTCGGCCGCCGTACGGGAGTCTCGATGACGCGGGCGATCTTGCCCGCAGGGTCGTAGCGCACCACGCGCCCGCCGCTCCATTGCGCGACCCAGAGGAAGCCTTCGGTGTCGACCGTCATGCCGTCGGGGAGGCCGTGCTCCTCGGCGATGTGCACCAGCGTGCGCCGGTTCTTGACTGCGCCGCTGGCGAGATCGAAGTCGTAGGCGTAGATCTCGCGCGGCGCGCTATCGATGAAATACATGGTGCGATCGTCGGGGCTCCAACCCAGGCCGTTCGAGAGTTGGAAGCCCTCGTCGAGGCGGTGCAACTTGCCATCGGGGTCGTACCGGAACAGCGCACCCACACGCGTCACCCAATCACGCGCTTTGGAGCCCACCCAGAAGCGCCCGGCGCGGTCGCAAGCGCCATCGTTGAGATTGTCCTCGACGCCCGCGATCGGCTTCGCCATGCGCTCGATCGCGCCGGTCTTGAGATCATAGAAGCCGAGGCTCGCATCGAAGGCGCAGAAGAGCCGGTGGCTTTGGGTGAGCGCGATCGCGTGCGGAGCTTCCGGCGTCGTCAGCGCACGATTGCGGCGGCTCACGGGATCGAAGCGGTTGATGCTGGGCTTGCGCCCATCGATCCAGTAGAGCGCGGCCTCTCGGCCATCCCAGATCGGGCTCTCGCCCAGCCCCGCGCGGATCGCCAGCACGGACCGCGGCGTGCTCATGCGTGGCCGCTCAGCGTCCGCCGCACCGCATCCTGCCAACCCACATAGATCGCCTGCCGCTCGTCAGCGCCGAGCGTCGGCTCGAAGGCGCGGTCGAGCGCCCATTGCGCCGCGATCGCGTCGAGCGAGGGATAGAGCCCGGCGGCAAGGCCCGCCAACGCCGCGGCGCCCTGCACCGTGCTCTCGATGTGGCGGGGGCGCTCAACCGGCAGGCCCAAGATATCGGCGAGGCGTTGCATCAGCCAGTCGTTCGCGACCATGCCGCCGTCGACGCGGAGGCTCTTGGGCGCGGCGCCGTCGGCGCGCATGGCTTCGAGAAGATCGCGGGTCTGAAAGCAAGCGGCATCGAGCGCGGCGCGCACGATCTCGGCGCGGCCGACGTCACGCGTCAAGCCGAAAAGCGCGCCGCGGGCATCTGCGTCCCAATAGGGCGCGCCGAGGCCGGTGAATGCCGGCACCAGATAGACGCGGCGCGCAGGATCGGCCGCGCGCGCGAGCGCTTCGCTCTCCTTGGCGTCCTTGATCAGGCCGAGCCCGTCGCGCAGCCACTGCACCGCCGCGCCCGCGATGAAGATCGCGCCCTCGATCGCGTAGGTGGCGTGGCCATCCAGGCGATAGGCGAGGGTGGTGAGCAGCCGGTTCTTGGACGCAACCGCGCGATCGCCGGTGTTGAGCATCGCGAAGCAGCCGGTGCCATAGGTCGATTTGATCATGCCCGGCACGAAACAGGCCTGGCCCACCGTCGCCGCCTGCTGGTCCCCGGCCATGCCCAGCACCGGCAGCGGCGCGCCCAGCATCTCCGCCGGCGTGGTCCCGAACTCACCGGCGCTGTCTTTGACCATGGGCAGCATCGAGCGCGGCACGCGGAAAAGCCTCAGCAGCTCGTCGTCCCAGTCCTGCCTGTGAATGTCGAAGAGGAGCGTGCGCGCAGCGTTGCTGGCGTCGGTCGCATGGACCTTGCCGCCGGTGAGCCGCCACAGGAGAAAGCAATCCACGGTCCCGAAAGCGAGCTCGCCGCGCTCGGCCCGGGCCTGCGCTTCCGGCACGTTGTCCAGCAGCCACTCGATCTTGGTCGCGGAGAAGTAAGGGTCGAGCACGAGGCCGGTCTTCGCCTGCACCGCCGCCGAGTGGCCGGCCGCGCGAAGCTCTGCGCAGCGACCGGCCGTGCGCCGATCCTGCCAGACGATCGCGCGGGCGATGGGCTGTCCCGTCGCGCGCTCCCACACCACCGTGGTCTCGCGCTGATTGGTGATGCCGATCCCCGCGATGTCGCGCACGCCGACGCAGGCCTGGTTCAGCGCCCCGCGCGCCGTTGCGAGGCTCGCCTGCCAGATCTCCTCAGCGTCGTGCTCGACCCAGCCGGGTTGCGGATAATGCTGCGCCAGCTCCTTCTGTGCGCTGCCGCGCACGCGGCCCGCGGCGTCCAGCACCAGCGAGCGCGTGCTCGTGGTGCCCTGATCGATCGCGAGGATGTGGCGAGCGGTCATGAGTCCTTAGCCTCGACCCTCACCCTCCCATCGCCTTGCGGCGACGGGTCCCTCCCTCTCCCGTTTCACGGGAGAGGGGTTGTTTTGGCCGAGCGCTTACTTGCCCCTCGCCCACGTAGTGGGAGAGGGAGGGACCCGCCGCGAAGCGGTGGGAGGGTGAGGGTGGTCCGGCGATAGTCATCCGTACCTGCCCAAGCGCACCGCGGTCTGCCCCTTGGTGATCCGCCGGGTCGGCATCACGAGGACGCAGTTGTCATAGGGCGTGCGGACCTCGCGGCCGCCGTCGTGGGCGATGACCGTGCCGACCTTCGGGATCACTTCGAGGCCCTTGTAGTCTTGCGCGAACTCGAAGCGGTCGGTCTCGATGGTTATGGCCTGGGTCACCGTCAGCACGCGCTGCTCGACCGGCGGGCGGGCGCGGTGGCGCTCGGTCTCCGCGGGCGAGAGCACGCCGCCCTCGGCGAGGAAGCGCCAGGTCACGTCGTGGGCGACGTCGGCGGAGGCGCGCTCCCAATGCTGCCCGCACTCGATCAGGAGGGCGGTCTTGGGCGAGTTGGGATCGCCGAACCCGCCGTAGTCGCGCATGCGCCGGCCGGCCGCGTGGCCCTCGTCGCGCACGATCGTCTTGGGCGCACCCACCCTGTGCGCGAGCTCGAGCGACTTCGGCAGCAGACCGGTCAGCATCAGCGCGGGCGTCGCATGCTGCATGGAATGGATGTCGAGCAGCGTGTCGACGGTGTCGAAGAAGGGACGGATCTGCCGGGCGCGCGTCAGCTCCGCGCTCTTGCGGGGTCCGTCGAGGGTCGAGATGTCCCAGACCCGGTTGATGTCCTCGTCGATGAATCGAGAGCTCGTCGGATTCCGGGGATCGAATGTCTTGAAGGCGCCGACGTTGTGGAAGGCGAGGCTGAGCTTGCCGCGCGCGGGTTTCACGCCGAGCTTGAACAGGCGATCGACCGCGATCGCGCCGCAGATCTCGTTGCCGTGGGTGAGCGCCACAACCGCCACATGCGGGCCGGGTTTGCCGCTGTCGAAGGTGGTGACATAGTCGATGCCGGTATTGCCCTTGCGATAGGGCTCGATGTCGGGCGGCGTGAGCTCGACGGGATAATGCAGGTCGGACACGGGAAGACGGCTCCGTTCTCTTCGTGAGTGTGGGCGGCACTATGCCGGAACCCGCCGCCGCTCGCCAAGGGCGGGTATCGTGTCGTTGCATCGTCGCGACCTTTTGATCAAAGTCGAGCGGAGCAGGTGGGGAGGCGGCTCATGACAAAGTGGCTCTGTGCGCTCATCGCGATGACGTTGGCGCTCGCAAGCCCAGTCCACGCGCAGGAGCTCAGGATCGCGCTCGCGGCAGAGCCGACCTCGATCGATCCGCTCTATCACACGCTCAATCCCAACAACCAGGTGGCACGGCACATCTTCGACCGGCTCGTGCATCAGGACGCACGGCAGCGGCTGGTGCCTGGCCTCGCACTCTCGTGGAAGCCGATCGACGACGCGACCTGGGAGTTCAAACTTCGGCCGGGCGTCACGTTCCATGACGGCGCCCCACTCACGGCGGACGACATCATCTTCTCGATCGATCGCGCGGACAAAGTGCCGAACAGCCCGGCGTCCTTCGCGATCTATACGAAGGCGGTGAAGGGGATCGAGGTGGTCGATCCGCTGACGCTCCACATCAAGACGGGGACCCCCTATCCGTTGCTGCCTAGCGATCTCTCCACCATTGCGATCCAGGAGAAGCACGCCGGGGAGGGGAAGGGAACGGAAGATTTCAACAAGGGCACCACCGCGATCGGCACCGGCCCCTACAAATTCGTGGAGTGGGTGCCAGGGAACCGGCTGGTGCTCGCGCGGAACGACAGCTACTGGGGCTCGAAGCCCGATTGGGCCAAGGTCATCATGCGGCCGATCACCAACAACACCGCGCGCGTGGCGGCGCTGCTCGCGGGCGACGTCGACTTCATCGAGAACGTGCCGACCGCGGACTTGGCAAGGCTCAAGGCCAATCCCGCCGTGCGCGTGGTGCAGACGGTCTCCAACCGCGTCATCTACTTGCATCTCGATAGCAATCGCGATCAGTCGCCCTTCGTCCTCGACAACGACGGCAAGCCGCTCGCGAAGAACCCGCTGAAGGACCACCGGGTGCGCCTTGCGATTTCCAAGGCGATCAATCGCCAGGCGATCGTCGAGCGCGTCATGGAAGGGGCGGCGATCCCCGCGGGCCAGCTCCTGCCCAATGGCTTCTTCGGCGTAAGCCCGAACCTGAAGCCCATGGCTTACGATCCCGAGGGTGCGAAAAAGCTGCTCGCCGAAGCGGGATATCCCGACGGCTTCCGGCTGACGCTGCATTCGCCGAACGACCGCTATGTCAACGACGAGAAGGTGGCGCAGGCGGTGGCGCAGATGCTCTCGCGCGTCAGCATCAAGACCGAGGTGCAGGCGATGCCGCAGGCGGTCTATTTCACCCGCGCCAGCAAGCTCGAGTTCTCCTTCATGCTCCTCGGCTGGGGCGCCGATACCGGCGAGCCGTCGTCACCGCTCAAATCGCTGCTGGCGACGAACAATCCTGCCAAGGGCATGGGTACGGCGAACCGCGGCCGCTACTCGAACCCGAAGCTCGATGGGCTTCTCGAGGAGGCGCTCGCCACCGTCGATGACGAGAAGCGCGCGGGCCTCCTCGCGCAAGCGACCGAAGTCGGCATCGAGGACGTCGGCATCATCCCGCTTCACTACGAGGTGACGCTCTGGGGTATGCGCAGCGACCTCACCTTCGAAGGCAACACGAACCAGTACACGCAGGCGTTCGACGTACATCCGGCGAAGAAGTAATCGGGTGACTTCTCTATTGACGATGGCGGTTCCCCCTCACCCTCCCTCTCCCGCGAGGGGAGAGGGGCAGGCACATCCTTCCCCCTCTCCCCTTGCGGGAGAGGGGCGGGGTGAGGGGGAAACTCGGCCTCGGCCCGATAGCCGCGAATGACCGTCTTCATCCTCCGCCGGCTCATGCAGAGCGCCGTGGTGCTGGTGGTCATGTCGCTGCTGGTGTTCGTGGGTGTATTCGCGATCGGGAACCCCGTGGACATTCTCATCAATCCGCAGGCGGATCAGGCGGAGATCGCGCGCGCCACCGCGGCGCTCGGTCTCGACAAGCCGCTCTGGGAGCAATATCTGGTCTTTCTCGGCAACGCGCTCCACGGCAATCTCGGCAATTCCTTCGTCTTCAACGAGCCGTCGCTCAGGCTGATCGCCGAGCGCTTGCCGGCGACGCTGGAGCTCGCGCTCTCCGCCATGGTGCTGGCGGTGGTGCTGGGCTTGCCGCTCGGGCTCTATGTCGGACTCAAGCCGGAAACCGCGCTTGCCCGCACGATCGGCGCGGGCTCGATCCTGGGTTTCAGCCTACCGACCTTCTGGGTCGGCATCATGCTGATCATGGTGTTCGCGGTGGAGCTGGGTTGGCTGCCCTCGACCGGTCGCGGCGCCACCGTGCGCGTGCTGGGCGTCGACCTGAGCTTCCTCACCTGGGACGGGCTCAAGCATCTCCTGCTGCCGGCGATCAACCTCTCGCTTTCGCGGATCGCGCTGGTGATCCGGCTCGCGGCGTCGGGGACGCGCGAGGTCTTGCACATGGACTACGTCAAGTTCGCAAGGGCCAAGGGCCTCCGTTCCCGCCGCGTGATCCTGGTCCATGTGCTCGGCAATATCCTCATCCCCATCGTCACGGTGCTCGGCCTCGAGACCGGCGCCGTTATCGCCTTCTCGGTGGTGACCGAGACCATCTTCGCCTGGCCCGGCATGGGCCGATTGATCATTTCGTCGATCACCGTGCTCGATCGCCCCGTGATCGTGGCCTATCTGATGATGACGGTCTTCCTGGTGATCCTGATCAATCTGCTGGTCGACGTCCTCTATTCCGTGCTCGACCCGCGCGTGCGTCTGGGCGAGGCCGAGGCGCGGGCATGACGGCGCTGACCGACGAAGGGCGCGCCGACACTGGCGTCGCCGTCGAGACACCGCTCCATCGCTTCGTCGCGGAGTTCGCGGCCTCGAAGCTCGCGCTGGTCGGGTTGGTCGTGCTTGCGGCGATTCTCGTCATCGCGATCTTCGCGCCCTGGCTCTCGCCGCAAAATCCCTACGATCTCGCGGCGCTCGATCTGCTCGACGGGAGGTTGCCGCCGGGCTCTGCTTCAGCGGACCGCGCGATCACTTATTGGCTCGGCACCGACGATCAGGGCCGCGACATGCTGTCCGCGATCTTCTACGGGCTGCGAACCAGCCTCGCGGTGGGCGTGCTGAGCGCCGGAGTGGCACTGATGATCGGTACCGCGCTCGGCCTGATTGCCGCTTATATCGGCGGGCGGATGGAGAGCCTGATCATGCGCTTGGTCGACCTGCAGCTCTCGTTCCCGGCGATCCTGGTGGCGCTGATCCTTCTGGCGCTGTTGGGTCAGGGCGTGGGCAAGATCATCCTGGCGCTGGTGGTGGTGCAGTGGGCCTATTTCGCACGCACCGTCCGCGGCTCGGCCCTGGTCGAGCGGCGCAAGGAATACATCGAGGCCGCGCGCTGCCTCGCGCTCTCCGATGCCCGGATCATGCTGCATCACTTGCTGCCGAATTGCCTGCCGCCGCTGATCGTGGTGCTGACTGTGCAGGTAGCGCACGCGATCGCGCTGGAGGCGACGCTCTCCTTCCTCGGCATCGGCTTGCCCATCACCGAGCCCTCGCTCGGCCTGCTGATCGCCAACGGCTTCGAGTACATCATGAGCGGGAAGTACTGGATCAGCCTGTTCCCCGGCGTCGCGCTCTTGATCGCGATCATGTCGATCAACCTGGTGGGCGACCGGCTACGCGACATCTTGAACCCGCGGCTCCAAAAATGAGCGCCGACGCGCCGCTGCTCGCGGTCGAGGATCTCCGTACGCATTTCTTCACGCGCGCCGGCGTGGTGAAGGCGGTCGACGGCGTGAGCTTCTCGGTGCGGCGCGGCGAGGTGCTGGGCCTGGTCGGCGAATCCGGCTGCGGCAAGTCGGTGACGGGCTTCTCGATCATGGGGTTGGTCGATCCGCCCGGGCGGATCGCCGACGGCCGCGTCCTGTTCGAGGGCGAGGACCTCGCGCGCCTGTCAGAGGAGCGGATGCGCGCGCTCCGCGGCGAGCGCATCGCGATGATCTTTCAGGATCCTATGATGACGCTGAACCCGGTGCTGCGGATCGAGACGCAGATGACCGAGGCGATCCGCGCGCATCATCCCGAGGTGAACCAGGCTGACGCCCGCACGCGCGCCCGCGATGCGCTGGTGCAGACCGGCATTCCCGACGCGGAGGCACGGCTCGCAGCCTTTCCGCATCAGTTCTCCGGTGGCATGCGCCAGCGTGTCGCGATCGCGATTGCGCTCCTCAACCGGCCGGCGCTCCTCATCGCGGACGAGCCCACCACGGCCCTCGACGTCACCATCCAGGCGCAAATCCTCTACGAGGTGCAGAAGCTCTGCCGCGAGAGCGGCACCGCGCTCGTCT
>DATEGF010000066.1:0-25520 GCA_035280245.1 Allostellaceae bacterium | reverse complement strand
GGTCACCACCTGGAACATCGCGGGCGGCAGACCCGCCTCGTAGAGGATGTCCGCGAGCAGCAGCGCCGTAAGCGGCGTCTTCTCCGAGGGCTTGAGCACCATCTTGTTGTTGGTGGCGATCGAGGGCGCCACCTTGTGCGCGACCTGGTTCAGCGGATGGTTGAAGGGCGTGATGGCGCTGATCGCCTTCAGCGGCTCGCGCAGCGTGTGGATGCGCCGGCGCTTGCCGTGCGGCGTGATATCGCAGGAGAAGGTCTGGGAATCGTCCAGCAGCGTGAGCTGGGCCGAGAGCAGGAACACGTCATAGGCGCGGCCGACCTCGTAGAGCGTGTCCTTCTTGCAGAGACCGGACTCCGCGGTGATGAGATCGGAGATCGCATCCTTGCGGGCAACCAGGATATCCGCGGTCTTGCGCAGGATCTCCGCGCGCTCGTTGCGGGTGAGAGTTGCCTGGTATTGGGCGGCGACCGCGAAGGCGCGGCGCACATCCTCGACATCCGCCCGCGGCACGGTGCCGACGAGATCCTCCGTATAGGGATTGAGGACCTCGATCACGCGCGGGCGCGTCACGGTCTCGCCGGCGATGCGCATGCCCTCCTCGCGGAGCGCCGGAGACTTCCGGGTCAGGGTGGTCGACGAGCTCATGGGTGGACCCTCACTGCGCGCGATTGAGCGCGATGTCGAACGCGTCGAAATTCCGGAGCCGCCCGTGCGGCCAGTCGTGCACCGGGCGATTGAAGATGAGCGGCACCCGCTGCTCCGAGACGCCGCCATGCGAGCGCAAGGGCGCATCGAGACCGGAGAGATCGTGCTTGGAGCGGCTGGTGCCGATGGTGGTGTGGCGACCCGAGACCGCGATCAGATCGCCCTCGCGGTCCTCCGGGAGCTCGAAGAGCCTGCAGCCGTCGGCGCGGTCGAGCACCTTCTCCATGCCGGGAATCGTGCCGATCCGCTGACGCGTCTCTGCCTGATCGACGCCGGCATCGAGATAGACGGTCGCGAAGGAGCCGAGCGCACCGTGATGCACGACGTAGGGGTCCGTGATCGGCAGAATGACGCGGCTCTTGCCTGCGCCCAGCCATTCGTCGAGCTGGTCCTGCAGATAGATGACGTTGGGCCTGCCCTGCGGGTCCGTCTTGCCGTTCATGCCGTGGTCGGCGGTGATCGCGATGACGGTGCCCATGGCGTCGAGCTCGCGCAGATACCGGTCCATCATGGCGTAGAACCGGTTCGCCTCCGCGGTGCCGGGCGCGTGCTTGTGCTGGATGTAGTCGGTGGTGGAGAGATACATGATGTCCGGGCGCCGCGTCGCCATGAGCTTGACCCCCGCCGCGAAGACGAACTCGCTCAAGTCCGCGCTGTAGACCGACGGTACCGGCCGGCCCACGAGATCGAGCACGCCCGCGATGCCGTTCTCGGCCTCGCTCGCCTGGTCCGCCTTCTCCGAGGAGAAGCAGATCCCCTCCATGCGATGGCCCAGGAGCTTCCTGAGCTTGTCCTTCGCGGTCACCACGGCGACCTTGGCGCCCGCCTGGCTGAAGGCCGAGAGGATGGTGCCGCACCGGAGATAGCGCGGGTCGTTCATCATCACTTCGGCGTCGGCGTCTCGGTCATAGAAGAAATTCCCGGCGATGCCGTGCACCACGGGCGGCACCCCCGTGACGATCGAGAGGTTGTTGGGATTCGTGAAGCTGGGGATCACGCAGTCCGCGATTCGCTCGCTGCCGCGCGTGAGCGCCGACGTGAGCCAGGGCATGGCACCCGCCGCCATCGCCTGCTCGGTGTAGTCGGGCTCGCTGCCGTCGACGCAAATCACGACCACGGGCTGCTTTGGCCAGGCATAGTTCCGGCCGTTGACGGAGAGCGGCTTCTGCATGACGAGACTCCCTTAGGCGGATGCCGCGCGAGCCGGCACGGCGCGGCCGCAGCGGGTGACACCCAGCTCCAAGAGCGTACGCCCGATCGCCTCGAGGGCGCCACGCATCTCGGCCTCGCCCAGCGCGCCGATGCAACCGATCCGGAAGGTGTCCGCCACCGTCAGCTTGCCTGGATAAATGACAAAACCCTTCTCGCGCAGGCTGTCGTAGAAGCGCTCGAAGGCGAAGCGCGGGTCCGCCGGCGTGTGCACGGTGACGATGATCGGCGCCTGCAGGCGCTCGGGCAACAGCGTCTCGAAGCCGAGCCCGTGCAGCCCCTCGATCAGGATCTTGCAATTGCGCCGGTAGCGCGCGCCGCGGCCGGCAATGCCGCCCTCCGCCTCGTGCTGGTCGAGGGCCGCGGCAAAGGCCGCGAGTACATGCGTCGGCGGCGTGAAGCGCCATTGCTTGGTGCGCTCCATGGCGCGCCACTGGTCGTGGAGATCGAGACTCAGTGAATGCGCGTTGCCCTCGCATTCCCCGAGCGCCGCCTCTCGGGCAATCACGAAGCCGATCCCCGGCACGCCCTCGAGGCATTTGTTGGCGGACGCCGCTACCGCATCGAACTGGATCTGCCGCGCATCGGCCGGCAAGGCGCCGAAGGCGCTCATGGCATCGATCAGGAGCCGCCGGCCGTGCTTCGCCACCACCGCCGCCACCTCCGCGACGGGATTGAGAATCCCAGAGGTGGTCTCGCAATGGACGATGGCGACGTGGGTGATGGCGGCGTCTTCGGCGAGGCGACGGCCCACCTCTGACGGCGAGGGCGGCACGTCCTCGGCAGTCTCATAGACCACATGGGTGCGGCCGCTCACGCGGCACATCTGCGCCATGCGCCGGCCATAGGCGCCGTTGGCGAGGATCAGGAGCTTGCCGTTCCGCGGCACGAAGGTGCCGAGCATGGCCTCGACCGCGAAGGTGCCGCTGCCCTGGAGCGGCACCGCGACGTGGGTTCCGACGCCGCCCGCAAGCGCCACCAGCCGCTCGCGCACCTTGCGATTGAGCGCGATGAAATCGGTGTCGCGCGAGCCCCAATCGCGCAGCATCGCGCGCTTGGTCGCGTCGGAGGTGGTGAGTGGGCCTGGGGTCAGCAGGAAGGGAGTGGCGGGCGCCATGGGGGAAGAGCTCCGGATCGGGTTGGCGGTCGCCATGGTCGGCGATCCCATGCTATAAATCCAATCCATATTATCTATATCATCTAGAGAGCCTATCTATGTATTACGCCAACCTGCGGGCCTTCCACGCGGTAGCCTCCCACGGCAGCTTCACCCGCGCGGCCGAGAGCCTCGGTGTCACCCAGCCGACGCTCTCGGCTCAGGTGAAGGCGCTCGAGCAGACCTATGGCGTGGCGCTGCTCGACCGGCGCGGCCGGAGCGTCGCGCCGACGGGCCTCGGCGGTCAGCTGCTCGAGATCACGCGTCGGCTCTTCCTCCTTGAGGCCGAGGCGGACGAGTTGCTGTCGCGGGCGCGCGACCTCACGGCCGGGCATCTCAGGGTTGCCGCCGGCGGGCCCTATTACGCCGTGCCCCTGCTGGCGGCCTTCAGCGCCCGTTACCCCGCCGTCCACGTCTCGCTCTCGATCGGCAATTCCGGCGAGGTCTTGGATGCGCTGCTTCATGACCGCGCGGACGTCGCGATGATCTCCGACGTCGAGCCCGATCCGCGGCTCGAGGCCCTGCCCTACGCCGAGCATCGGCTGGTGGTGTTCGTGCCGCGCAAGCATGCCTGGGCGCGCGTCCGCGGCATCCGGCTCCGGAATCTCGAGGGGCAGCCCATGGTGCTGCGCGAGCCAGGCTCGATGACGCGCCGGCTCTTCGAACAAGCCATTGCAAAAGCGAAGGTCACGCCGCGGGTGGTGATGGAGATCGAGAGCCGCGAGGCCGTCAGCGAGGCCGTCGCCGCCGGGCTCGGCATCGGTGTCGTTTCCGAGGCGGAGTTCGGCCACGACGGGCGCCTCGCCGCGGTGGCGGTCACCGACGTCGCCATGTTGACGCGCGAGTACGTGGTGTGCCTCAAGGAGCGGCGGCGGCTCAGGATCGTCTCGGCGTTCGTGGATCAGGCGTCGAGCCGCCTGAAGCGCGCTACGCCGGCAGCCGCCAGAAGCTGAGGGAAGGCAGAAACAGGCGGCGAGCCTGCAGGCGGCCGACCCAGCCCGTCTCCGGGAACACGAAAGAGGTCAGCAAACTCGCGACGAAGGAGGCGATCGCCACCGATGCGGCGCCGCCCACGGCGCCGTAGTGCGGGATCAGCACCAGGTTCGCGGGCACCATCACCGCCAGTCCAATGAGCGCGTTCACGACGTGCAGGTTCGGTCGGTTGGCGATGAAGATCACCTGCCCGCGAACGGCGCCGCTGAAATTGATCAAGGTCGCGGCGCTCAAGAGCAGCAGAACCGGTCCCGAGCCCCCGAAGCCCGACCCGAAGAGGCGCGCCACGCCCCAGTCGCCAAGGAGCAGGATTGCCGCCACCAAGGCCCATCCGGCGAGCGAGAAGAAGGACAGCAGCTTGTCCAGGTATTCCCGGTAGCGCACGGGATGCTCGTCCTTGAGCGCCACCAGGCGAGGATAGCAGGTCGCCAGCACGATGGTCGGGAGCACGTTCGGGATCTGGATCAGCTGATAGGCGACCGAGTAGATCCCGACCTCGCGATAGTCTGCGAGCCAGGCGAGCATAAGATGCGTGACGCGGAAAAACACCAGCCCGACGAGCCACGACACCATCGCCGGAAACGTCTGCACGAAGAGCGTGTGCAGCGCGGTCCGGTCGATGCCCCAACGCTCCTCCGGCCGCCGGGTCGAGAGATAGACGATTGCCACTAGAATCGCCGAGATCCAGGCCTCGGCCGCGGTGATGGCGCCGATCGTGACGATCGACAGGCCGGCGCGCGCGGCCACCGCCTTCGCCGCGAGTGCCAACGGCATGATCAACAGCCGCGGCAGGATCACGTAGGCCGGCCGCACCTCCGCCTTCCAGAGAAAATCGATGACGTAGACCGGCGTCGGCACGAAAGCGATTGCCAGCCACCAGACGAGATCGATCATGACGGGATCGCCGGCGAAGGTGACACTGGCGTAGACGATCGGCGCCGCCACGGCCGGGACCGTGAAGAGCGAGAGCATCAAGGCCGCAGAGCCCGCGACAGGCCCGCGGTCGCCCTGGCGGCGCACGAGGTCGCGGATGACGATCGCCTCGGCACCGGCGGCGAGGAATGGCGTCACCAAGGTGACGATGGTTTGCGCGAGCGAATAGCGGCCCAGCACCTCCGCGCCGTAGGCGCGCGCAACGATCGGAAATACGAAGAAGCTGACTACGAGGTACGTGAAGCGCTCGACCGCGTAGATCGACATCGCCCGGAGATATCCGACTTTCGTCGAGAGTGAGCCGAGACCGCGACGCAGCAACGGCCCAAGCGGGTTGCGGATCCTTGCTCTTGTCGAGCGGACGTCGAGCGCCGGCTCCATGTCAGGCCGAGCCGAGGTGCGCGCTGGAATTCCTCAGATCGTCGTGGAGCGCGAGCAGCCGCCGGCGGTGCTGTCGGAAAAACAACATCGCCCCATAGAGCTGCGTCGCGACCTTGAACTGGTGGTACTTCATGTCCCCGAGCATGCGGCGAAGAATGTGCGGCAGATAAGTCCGGCGCGTGGCGCGATCGGCAATCAGCTTCAGATAGACGGCGCCCGAGCCGACGTTGTAGGCGCGGATCCGCTTGCGCGCGTCGGCGCCCTTGCGGCCATGGTCATGCGAGACCGTGGGGCCCGGAAAATACCCGCCGGCCCAGCCGCGGATGCTGATCCTGGTCTGAACGTCCCAATCCTCGGCCGGAAACCGCGTCGCCGGCCCCATGCGCTCGTCGAATCCGCCGGCATCCAGCAGGGCCTGGCGCCGCACCGCCATGTTGCCGCTCTGCACGATGCCGCATGGCACCGGCCGCTCCGCCGGAAAGCGCATCTCCAACTCGGACTCATTGATGGTCAGCGGATAGTCGCTGCGATCGTGCAGCAGGATCCGGCCACCGGCAAAACCGATGGCAGGATCCTTGAAGATCTCGCAGTACCGGTCGACGATGTCCGGTCGGACGTAGCAATCGTCATCGATGAAGATCAGAATTTCGCCTCGGGCCACCCTGGCCCCGGTGTTGCGTGTCCGGGCACCACCCGGAACCGACTCGTTCACCACCCGCATCCGCAGCCGCGATTGCTGCCCGAGGTCGTCCAGCACCTGTTGCGTCTCGTCGGTGGAGCCGTTGTCCACAACGATCAGCTCCCACCGCGCGGCGCTGCGAATGGCCAATACATGCTGCAGGCAGCGCGAGAGCTTGCACGCGCGGTTCCGCGTCGGGACGATGATCGAGACGCGAGCAGCTGTGCCGTCGCCCGGCATGCCGGCGGCATCTGTTCGCGACTGAGGCATCGGCAAGACTCCAACCCACCGCGGACGGGCGCCACGTTATCTAACGCCGACTCGCCGTCGTTGCGTCATAAATGGATCGATCAGCTGGTCGCGCCTACGCGCCGTAGCCGCTGTAGCCGTCGTCGCTCGCATGCGCGGTCGCGACCTTGTTGAGAATCACGCCGCAGAGCTTGTCGGTGTGCGTATCGAGGCGCCGCAGCGCCTCTTCCACGAGGCGGCGGCGCGTGTGCCGCCACCATACGACGAGGGCCACGATGTCGACGTACCGCGCCAGGAGCAGCGCATCGGTCACTCGCATGATCGGTGGCGAGTCGATGACAACGAAGTCATATTCCGCGGCCGCCTCGCGCAAGGTCTGCTCGATGCCCTTGGTCTCGAGGATTTGCGAGACGTTGCGCGGCGGCCGAGCGGTCACGAGATAGTGCAATCCGCTGATCTGGTCGACGCGTACGTTATCGCGCCAAGAGACGTGGCCCGCGAGCACATCGGAATAGTCGTCGGCCGTGGGCAGCGCCAGGATCTTGCCCAGCGCCGGCCGGCGCAGATCGCAATCGATCAGCAGGACGCGTTGCCCGTCCTGCGCGGTGAGCCGCGCGAAGGCGAGGGCGATGCTGGTCTTCCCCTCGCCCGCCTGGGCCGATGTCATCAGGATCACCTTCGCGGGCCGGAAACGCGACGCCGCGTGCAGCCGCGCGCGAAAACCGCGGATGGTTTCGGCGTAGGACGAATAGGGGTGATCGAGCACGTAGCGCTGCCAGGTCGCCCGGCGGCCGCGGCGGCGAATGGATGGCACCGCACCGAAGCCCAACAAGCCTGTCCCCGTCCGCACCTCGCCCAGACTCTCGAACCCGTGATCGATCTGATCGCTCAAGAGCACGCTCGCGGCCGAGCCCAGCGTCGCGATCACGCCGGCGATCAGGGTCAGCTGGAACACGTGCGGGAACGACGGTCCGGTCGGCGGCACCGCGTTCGAGATGATGCGGGCATCCGCCTGCTGCTTGTCGTCGGGCTTCGCGGTCTGGGCGACGCGCAACAGGAACTCGTTGTAGACCTTGCGCTTGCCGTCGGAGTCGGCCTGCAGCCGCTCGTACTCCTGCTGCGAATCCGCGCTATTGAGGGCGGTGCCCTGCAGCTGTGTCACGCGCTGTTGCAGGCTCGACTCTCTCGCGCGCGCCACGTCGACGTTACCCTTGAGCGACTGCACGACCTTGCCGATCTCGCCGGAAATGTTGCGGCGGATATCGGAGAGCTGCTGCTCGATGCCGCGACGCTCCGGATGCAGCGGGCCGAGCCGGGTCGAGGCGTCGGCCTGCTGGCGCAGGAGATCCGCCTCCTTCTCGCGCAGGCGCTGGATCAGTGGCGAGGCGAGCACCTCGGAATCCGAGGCGGTCGAGGCGCCCGTATGCTGGAGCTGCACGGCCTGCGCATAGCGCGCCTCCGCGGCCGCACGATCGGCGCGCGCGGTCGCGAGTTGTGTGTTGAGATCGTTGAGCTGCTGGGAGCTCACCGTCCCGAGACGCGTTTGCAGGAAGCCGCTCTTGTTGGCGTAAGCCTTCACCTTCGCATCGGCGTCGGCGACCTCCTTGCGCAAGTCCTCCGCGCGTGCGTTGAGCGACGCATTGGCGCTGATGGTCGCCGTTACCTTCGACTCGATGTACTGATTGATGTAATCCGCCATCAGCGTGTTGACGATCTGCGCGCTGAGTCGCGGATTCTTGCTGCGATAATCGAGCGTGATGACGTAGTCGCGGCTGTCGTTCGAGATCCCGAGATTCTGGTCGAGGGTGTACTCGACTTCGCTGTCGACCCTTTCGCTCTCGTCGATGGGTTGGCCGCCCTTGGGCTCGAAGAAGGCATCGATATACGGACGCGGATCGAGGCGCTGGTACCATGTGACCGGGCGAAGCCGCGAATTGAACTCCGGCACAGTATCGAGGTGCAGCTTCTTCGCGACGCCGCGCAGCAGGGTACGCGAGCGGAGTACGGCCATCTCGCTGCGCACGATGTCGATGTCGCCCGTCGGCGTCGAGATCGACTCGAGCTCGGGGATCATGTACTTGCGCGACGCGATCACGATGGCGCCTTCGGCGGTGTAACGTCGTGGCAGCAACTCGGCGCCCACGAAGGTCGCGAGCAGAATCGGCACCACAATCAGCGCGATGAGACGGCGCCGACGCCAGATCGAGGCGAATATGTCGAAGGCCGAGACGCCCTGCGATGCGACCGCTGTCCGAGACAGCGGGATCGGCATGGATTCCACGAGCTCCCGGGAGCTTCCGCGGGTGATACGCCAACGATCGACGTCGTCCTGCCTGATGATCTCTACAGCCACGCGCAGCCTCTCCGTTCGTCTCGGTACGGCATCCAATGGTGCGGCGCGGCAGAAGGGGCGCCGCGCGCACGCCGGTCATCAGAGAAGACTCGATCCGGCCTGAAGAGACGTGACCAAATTGAGTTGAGCCACGATGACACATGCCGGCGCGTCAGGCGGCGCCGGTGCCTCTCAAATGCAACCAGATGCACGCCCGCGACAGCGTCGATCCTATACATGATCCGGTGGCGATCCTAAATCTATCGCGCGACCGCATCCGGACGGAATTCGTATGGCCCAGGGTCAGGCTCTGAACGTGTCAATTTTGCGGCGCAGCAATGCGAGCTCGGGCATCGTCACGACGCTCTTGGGCACCATGCTGTTCGCCGCAATCTTCCTGCCGCGCTTCGCATTTCATATCGGCGCCCGCGAGCTTTCCGTCGCCGCCATCGTGACGCTGGTCTCGGTCGCCGCGCTCGTAGTGGTCGGCGGAGTCAGGCTCGATCCCATACGTGTCGGACTGTTCTGCGTCGCGACGGGCGCGATGCTGATCGCCGCGACTTTCAATGGCGGCAGCCTCACTGGGCGCGTCTCCGCGCCGTCGTTCCTGCTGCTGGTCTCGATGTATTTCGCTTATGTCTTCGTAGTCCCCGACACTAGCGGTGCGACCTTCGAGACCACGCTACGTTTGTTCCGGCGCTTCTCGCTCATCGTGGCGATCGCGGGCATCATCCAGTTCGTCGCGCAGATCGCCATCCGGGGGCCGACGCTGTTCACCTTCGAGAGCTTCCTGCCGGAAACGATTCTCGCTCAGAACTTCAACTTTGTTATTCCGGTTCCCGGCGCCCTGGAACTCAACAAGAGCAACGGTTTCTTCCTGCTCGAGCCCTCGCATTTCTCACAGCTGATCGGGCTCGCCCTGATCGCGGAAATGGCGTTCTTCCGACCGACGTGGCGGCTCGCGGTCTTGGGTCTCGCGCTGCTGCTCTCCTACTCGGGCACCGGTCTCGCGGTCTGCGCCTTGTTCGTCCCGTTGCTGCTCGCGCGGCGCGGCCATGGCGTATTGGTTCTGGTCGGCGCCGGTGCCGCCATTATCCTGTTCCTGTTCGCGAACCTGATCCACGTGACCTCGCTGCTCGAGCGTTTGAGCGAGTTCGATTCCCAGCAATCGAGCGCCTTCGCGCGCTTCCTCTCCCCGTTCTATCTGTTCCGGGATATCGTGTTTCCGCACGCCCAAACCACTTTGTTCGGGCTCGGCCCAGGATCGATCGACCCCTATTTTCACGCGATGGATTACACCGTTTTCGACCCGACCTGGGGCAAGCTGTTCTTCGAGTACGGGCTGGTGGGAACCGTGCCGTTCTTGATCTTCCTCTACCGGTGCTTGTTCGTCGGCGCGTGCTCCGTCTCGCTGAGCGCGGCCGTTTTCTTCACCTACCTCGTGCTGGGTGGCAACCTCGTCGATGCGCGGATGGAGCCGTTGATGCTCGCGCTCGTCGCGTATCAGAGCCGGTTAAGACCTGCCGCGGCGGCCGTCACCGGCTATCAGCTCCGGGCGCTTCACGGCATCAGTCAATCCTGACGCCGATCCGACCGGTATCGTCGATCCGGCTCAAGAACAGGGTCGCCTGGCTCTCGGCCAGGTACTCGTCGGTCGCTTTGCGGGCGCCCCGCCAGAACCCGTAATCGTCGATGATGAGGATGCCGCCGCTCGCAAGCCGCGGATAGAGATGGACGAGCTCATGCTTGGTCGATTCGTACCAATCCGTATCGAGCCTTAGGAGCGATATGGCCTGGGGCGCACTCGCGGGCACCGTCTCCTCGACCAGCCCTTTGTGATAGCTGACGAGATATTCGGGATATCCGGTCGAGCGGACATTCTGGCGGACGAGATCGAGCGCGGCGATCGCCCACATATTGTCCCCGTCCTGCTTGGGGGTGCGTGCCAGGATCGCGGCGGCATCCTCGCCGGTCTCGTCCCTGACATCGGCGCCGCTCGGCGGCGGCATGCCCTCGAAGGTGTCGTAACAGTGGATCGCGCGGGTGGCGCCGAGGCCGTGGAGCGTCAGCGCCATCATCATCACAGAGCCGCCGCGCCAGACACCGCACTCCACGAAATCGCCGGGTATGTCGTGACGAACGACGTAGTCGACCGCCTTGTGGAGCGCGTAGAGCCGCTCGATCGACGTCATCGTGGCGTCCCTGCACGCGTCGTAGAGCGGCCAGAAATCGGGCTCGATGTCGGCGGCTCGAGTCTCCGGCGCGCGCTTTGTCACGAGACGGCCAAGGCGACGGACGGCTGAGCGAATCATGATGCGCTGCTCTCCCAACCGGCACGCCGCCGCAGATCGCCATAGGCCGCGAGCAGGCCCGGCGCGTAGCGGAGCAGGTATTTTCGCGCGATGTTGCGGGGGTGACGGTCCTCGAAATGCACCAGAGGCCACGGCGTTCGGCTCCGGTAGCGCAGGTAGTCCGGCTTGAGGGGGTGATCGTTGAGATAGTGCCAGGGCTTGCTTCGGCCATTGAAATGCACGAGCCGTGCTGCCGCCAGCCGCCCAGGATCGACCGCCTCGAACCGCACATTGCCATTGACGAGACGCGCCATGTCCAGGCTCTGAAAGTTCCAGACCCGATCGAGCGCGGTCCAGTCGCCGTGCAGCACCAGGTTGAGCGCGCACTGGTCGGCCCAGGTCAGGCGCTCGGGATGCTCGCGGGCGAGCGCGAGCGTCCGCTCGCCGATCCTCAACTGTCGCCAGCGCCCCATATCGATCACCAGGACTCCCGCATTGAAATAGGCCGCGTCGGCGGGAAGGCCTAGCTTCCCGTTGAACGGGTAGCGCGGCAGGTCCATGACGGCGCCGACCGTGCGGCCGCGAAGATCGGTCGTCCAGAGCTCGCCGATGTCGCCGCGCACGAGGATGTCACCATCGAGGTAGAGGACCCGCTCGAGGTCGCGCGGAAGCAGCTCGTCGATGAGCAGCCGGGCATAGGTCGTGACCGTGAAGTTGACCCCGTCGGCGAGATCGTCGAGCGCGCCCTCCCCCAGATCGATGATCGAGAACTGGAACAGGGTGCTCTCCAGGACCCGACGCAGCTTGTCGCCCTCGTCGGATGGGCCGTTCCAGAGCACGAACACCGTAATGGCGTGCCGCGGGTTCGCATCAGCGAGGGAGAGGAGCATCACGGCGAGATGCTGCGCGAACCCGGGGTCGCATGCGGCCACGATGGCGACACTCATTCCCGGCCCCGGCACGTTCAACCGGGCAGGGGCGCGAAGCGCGCGGCGATCGAGCGCCATCCGCGCCGCAGCGCCTTCCACGGCCTGAGCGCCGCCGCGGCCGCCAAGTATGAAGCGGCCTGGACCGGACGATGCGCGACGAGCGCGGATGTATAGGCGCGATAGAGCAGCTCGGAGCCGTACTCGCGCGCGAACCGCAATCGCCGCGTGACCGGGAGCCGCGCACGGCTCGCCAGGAACTCCTGGTAGGAGGCCGCAGGCTGACCGTCCAGCTCGCGGTAGAAGTTGTGATAGACGAAGTGGCGCTTCATGAACATCTCGGTCGCCTGCTGCTGCGAGATCGCGCCGGCGTGCACGCGATAGAGGGTCAGGACCTCCGGCTGGATCAGGATGACGCCGCTCATCGCGAGCATGCGGGCGAATAGCTCGGTGTCCTCGCACGGCTCGTAGTTTCGGCGATAGCCGCCGAGCGCCATCGCGATCTGTCGCCGATAGATCATCGTCGGATGCGTGAACGTCAAGGGCTCGCGCGCGTCGAGGAAGTGCTGCAGCTCGTCCCGATCGCGCGGCAGCGGACGCAAGGTGGCGCAGCGCGCGCCCGCGGCGTCGATGATGTCGTAATAGGATCCCGCCGCGACGATCTCGGAATCCGCGGACACGAATGCGATCTGTCGTTCGAGCCGGTGCGGCAGCATGACGTCGTCGGCGTCGATCCGCGCGATCCAATCGCCGCGCGCTTCTGCGATTCCGAGGTTCAGCGTGTCGCTGATCCCGGAGTTGTCCCTCCGCAGGGCCCGGACCCGCAAATCTCGCGCGGCGAAGCCCGCGATCACGTCGGGAGATCCGTCGGTCGATCCGTCGTCCACGATGACCAGCTCGTAGTCGCCGAATGTTTGTGCCAACACGCTCTCGATGGCGATCGAGAGATAGGGGCCGCCGTTGAACACCGGCATCAGCACGGAAACGCGCGGACTCATGACAGAACGTTCGGCGAGATGGCTGTCCTTTGCGGCGGCGCTGCTCGATCAACTGCCGCTCGCCTGCATCCTCGGTCACCACCTGTAGCGATGCTCGGATCAATTTCGTGGCCCAGGTTGAGCCTAAGTGCGCTCGCCGCCCGCGCCGGAAGCCCTGACGCCGCGCCAGCTCGCACGGGTGCGCAGGTACCAGTCCTCCAGCTGCTTGAGCCGCTTTCGCTGCGCCAGCGCGGGCCGCTCGACCAGCCACCAGGAGCCCGTCGCGATCACGATCGCGCAAGGGATGGCGAGCAGGAGATTCAGGTACCAATGCCTGAGCGCCGGGCTGAGCGCCATGATCGCCTGCTGCACCGGGAAGCCGTAGAGGTAGAGCCCATAGGAATAGTCACCGCTGAGCACGATCTTGTTCCGCGGCGGATTCCGCATGCCCAGATACATCGTGACGTAAGCGATCGGCAGCGCCGAGAAGCGGACGCCGTTCGGCACGAAGATCAGGGCGAGGGAGATCGCGCCCGCCAGCAGGAACAGGCGGAGCGACCACGGGATCCGCTCGCGGTACCGGTAGAGCACGAGTCCTGCCATGAACGCCATCACCAGCGTTGAGCCGCCCGCGCCTTTCATCTCGTCATTCGTACGCAGGATCGTGTTGCCGACCTGCGCGGCGTAAAACGCCATCAGCGACAGGAAGAGCCACCAGCGCTGCTGGAAGATCCCGGTGATCGCCAGAAGCGTGAGCGCGATGTAGCACGCGAGCTCGTAAGGCACCGTCCAGAGCTGGCCGTTCACCAGCGGAAACGGGTTCGAGGCGAAGACGCCCGGCAGGAGGTAGTGGATGTCGCCGACGATGTTGAGGAAGTAGGCGTGGAACTGCGGGTCTCGGAAATAGTCGCGGAGCGGCAAGGTGGTGAGGAGCGGGCCAAGGATGAGCGCCGACAACAGGACCTCTACCGCGAGCGCCGGCATGATCCGAAACACGCGCAAGCCGAGGAAGGTGAGGAATGTCCTCGACCGCTCGAGGCTGCCCGCGACCAGGAAGCCGCTCAGCGAGAAGAACATCGGCAAGATGAAGATCGCTAGCGGGAACAGCACGAGATCGGCGAGCCAGCTGTGCACGGTTCCGCCGTAGCTCGTCAGCGAGCTGTGCCAACAGATGACGCCGAGCGCCAGCACGACCCGCAGATAGTCGAAGCCGCTCGGCCGCCAGCGCGTCGCTTGGAGCCTCTCCTCGAGCGAGCAGCCGGGGAATGCGCTCGCCCAACTCATGCGGCCGCGCCCCACAGGCTTCGCGTCCGCCGCCGTCGTGATCGGGCTGCCCTCAGGCACGGGCGTAGACCCGGATGTAGTCGATCTCGAAGCGGCCGGGGAACGGCGTACTGCTGTCGGGATTGGGAATGAAATTCGGGTCACGGTTCCCGACAGCGAGATTTGCAAGCACGTACATGTCCTCCCGGATCGAGTTGGGCTGCCGCCAGACCTCGCGGCCATCGAGAAACCACGCAATACTCTCCGGGTTCCAATCGAGTCCGTAGACGTGGAACCCTTGAGCGATCTGGATCACGCCCTTGATCCAGGTATTGCCGCCTTGACGCTCGGGCCCGAGCACGCCGACGTGGACGTCGTCGGGACGCATGCCCGACGCCTCGAAGACGTCGATCTCCGGCGGCCATGCCAGGCGCTTGGGCAGCAGCCAGAACGCCGGGAAGAAGCCTTTGCCCAGCGGCAGGCGCGCGCGCATCTCGTAGTACCCGTAGGTGCGCCAGAACGTGAGCTCCGAGGTGATGCAGCCTGACGTGTAGGCGATGCCCTTCACGAACGGCTGGACGCGCGTGGGATCGGCGCGATTGGCCGAGATGGTGAGGATGCTGTTGGCGATGCTGAAGGGTTGCACGCCGAGCGCATGACCGGCCGTGCCCGCGAAAGCGGGGTCGACGTAGATCTGCTTCTCCTCGTTGATGATGGTGAAGCGGTCGTGCCGGTAGCGACTGCGCCAAGCCGGCGCGCCGGCACGCCCGCCGGTCGCGGCCTCGTTGATGCGCGAGACGTCTCGATCGTCGAAGTCGTCGCCGAACACCAGGCGATACCCGGCCGGCGCGAAGCCGGGCGCCGCCGCCTCGGCGCGCCCGGCACACACGAGGAGCGACGCCGCGCCGCCGAGCACGACAGACCTACGGCGGACGGCGGCGCGGGATGAGTGAGCTCCTATTCGCACCGCGCCGATCTCGTTCAAACGCGACCGCGGAGTCAACGCCGCGCTGGTGTCAATTTCGGGACCGCCGACAATTTGAGAGATCGCAATGCGCGCGGGTCACGAAATGATCGCACGACCGCACCCTTTGTCGCGTACGCGGCGCGCGCGGGTCGAGCTATGGTCGCGCGCGTTCGCGCCGGCTCGGGCGCAATCGACCCGCCGCCGAGGTGTCTTCCGTGACGACGAGAATTCTGGCGATCAGCTCTGCCGACGCCGGCTATTTCGGGCTGCTGCGCGACATGGTGTCGTCGGTCAGGCAGCAACCGGGATTACCCGAGCTGGAGTTCGCGTTCTTCGACCTCGGACTCAGTGACCCGCAGCGCGCGTGGCTCCGGACGCACACGGACCGCATCCTGACGCCGCAGCCGCATTTCGATCTTCCCGCCGGCGCCGCCACGCCCATCCTCCTGTCTTTCCTGATCCGGCCGTTCCTGCCGAGCTACGCGCCCGGGTTCGATATCTATCTCTGGATCGACTCCGACGTCTGGCTGCAATCGCCCGACGCGCTCCTCGCGATGATCGCCGGCGCCGAGCAGCACGGCATGGCGATCGCGCACGAGAACGAGGTCGGCTACCGGTTCCAGCCTTGGCTGTTCCTTTGGACGGCGAAGCATTTCCTGATCGGGTATGGGCCGGCGCGAGGCGCTTGGCTCCTGAGTCGCCCGCATCTCAATGCCGGAATTTTCGCAATCGCGCGCGACGCGCCGCACTGGGACGCCTGGGCGGACCGGTACCGCGTTGCGATCGAGCGCACGGGCCGCCTGACACCGCACGACCAGTTCGCGCTCAACCAGGCGATCTACCAGGGACGCCTCGACGTGGCGATCCTACCGGCGAGCGCCAACTGGATCTGCGACCGCGGCGTTCCCATGTGGAACGACGATGCCGAGGCATTCTGCGAGCCCTATGCGCCTTATCGGGTGTTGTCCGCGCTCCATCTCGCGGGCCCGGCGAAGCGCACCACGTATCAGATCCGGCGCACCGGCGGCGGGATCTTCGAGACGATGATCCGTTACGGGGTAAGGCCGCCCGCCACGGCGGTTGCGGCCTAGGAGATGCCGGCGCCAACCCGCGACCTCGGCCCTGCTCAAGCTTCGGCGGAGCGCCGCGCGCGACTGCCAGCGTTCAAGATCGCGCTGATCGACCCGTCGCTCTTCACGCTGCCCTACGACGTGAAGCTCGTCGAGGGCTTGCGTGGGATCGGCCATACCGTGCGCTTTTACGGCAGATCCCTCGCGCCGGAAGAGAGCGAGCCCGCGGGGGCCGAGCTCGTTCAGCACTTCTATCCCGAGCTGCAGCGCTGGGGCCTTTCGCGCTGGCCCTCAGGCGTCTCGCGAGCGGCCAAGGGCATGCTTCACCTGAGCGCCATGCGTCGCCTGGTCGAGGCGCTGAGACGGGAGCAGCCGGACGTCATCCACTTCCAGTGGCTGCCGCTGCCGGTCATCGATCGCGCCTTCATCGGTGCGCTCAGGGGCACTGCGCCACTGGTACTGACGGCCCACGACTCGCGCCCCTACAACGCGAGCCCGTCCTCGCTCCTGCAGAACCTCGGCGCCACCGCCACGCTCCGCCACTTTGACCGCGTGGTGGTGCACACCGAGCAGGCCCGGCGCCGGCTGGTCGAATACGGCGTCGAGCCCGGCCGCATTGCGAAGATCGCTCACGGCTTCCTTCACGACGATCACCCGCCGCCCCGCGTCACCGGCGCCGCCACGACCGAGCGGCCCGTATGCTTCCTCATGTTCGGCAAGATCAAGCCGTATAAAGGGACGGACCTCGCGATCGCCGCGTTGCGCCTGATGCCGGCGGAGCTCCGCGCGCGCTCGCTGCTTCGGATCGTGGGTAAGCCCTATATGGACGTGCAGCCGCTCGCGCGCGCCGCTGCCGAGCTCGGCGCTTGCGTCCATCTCGATCTTCGGCATGTGCCGGACAGCGAGATCCCCTCGCTCTGGGAGCAGGCGGACGTGCTGCTCCTTCCCTATCGCGAGATCGACATGAGCGGCGTGTTGATGGCGGCGCTCGCGGCCGCGCGGCCGATCATCGCATCGGAGATCGGCGGCTTCTCGGAGCTCCTCGAGACCGACCGCACCGCGTTACTCGTGCCGCCCAACGACCCGGGGGCGCTCTCGGCGGCGATGCGCCGCCTCGTTTGCGAGCCGTCGACGCGACGAGACATGGCGCAGCAGATCCGTGCGCTCGCCGCCACCGTCCCGACCTGGCGGGCGATCGCGGGGGAGACGGCGGCGGTCTACGCTGAGGCGCGCGAGGCGTGCGCCGCCGCCGGCTGATCCGCGCTTAGAAGAATCGCTCGGGCACGACCACGACATCGCCGGGCTGCAGCGCCGTCGTCTGAGTCGCGCGGTAGCGCTGCTCCTTCGCCTCCGAGCCGCGCAGCACGGTGACGCCGTCCTTGCCCGCGCGGTAGGTGAAGCCGCCGGCGAGCGCCACGGCGTTGATCATCACGATGTTGCTCGTGTAGTCGTAGGCCCCGGGCTTGTTGACCTCGCCGATCACGTAGATCGGCCGGTACTGGATCACGTCGACCGTGACATGAGGATCGACCACGATCCCCTTGGCGATCTTTTTGCGGATCGCCGCCTCCGCGTCCGCAGTCACCATGTCTCCGATCTGTATCCGGCCGGCGAGCGGCAAGGAGATCGTGCCGTCGCGATCAACCAAGTAGTCGTTGGTCATGAGGTCCTGGCCATAGACCGTCACACGGATGCGATCGCCTGCGCCGAGCGGCACGGGCTGGCCCGCGAGCGGCACCGGCGCCACGCCGCCCGGCGCCGAGCCGCATCCGATCAGCGGCGCAGACGCCAGGAGAACGAGAAGACACGCTGCTGCTGCAGAGGAATTCATGGTCCGACTCTCCATCATGGGTTTCATGAGTGGAGATGGAACCCATTTCACGCGCTGTCAAAAGACCATTTTCAGACGCAGCGTCTCGTCAATTGTGCGACACGGAGAACAATCGAGCGCGTCGTGCGATCACGCCGCACGCTCTTGAACATGGGTAGCAACCTTGCGAGCGCCGCGCCGGAGGATCATACAGACGCGATAGTCGCGCACTTAAATAAAAATCCCGATGTCGCACACGCGCAGTTCGAAATCGAACAGCGCGCGGCATGACGAGGTACCGAAAAATGCCTTCATCGCGCAGCATTTCATCAGCGCCGCCTGCCGAATGCTCAATATTCGATGAAAGTCGATGTGACATCATTGTGGGCCGAGCGTTGATCACTGTCTCTCGCAAGTGCGAGTGATATGTTCCGGCTGCTGTGGGCGACGCATCAGGGCTCGATGACGTCGGTAACTCTGCTCAACCGTGCACGCGACTTTTTTTGCTAGGGCGAATACATGGCTCAGCCGGAACACCGCTTACGCCGCAGCGCCGATTCCGATCAACCGCAACATCTCCGCCGCTCGAGTTCACGAGTCTCATGGCGACCGCGCCTCGTCGAAGGCAATCCATCGACGGTAAGACGCGCACTAGGCCGAGCCGCAAAGCCACCGAAGCTGCAGTGGCACAAGCGGCTCTTCGACCTGGTGTTCGGCTCGGCGCTCATCGTTTTCCTTGCGCCGCTGATGTTCATTATCGCGGCGTTGGTGAAACGAGACGGCGGCCCCGTGCTCTACGGGCACTGGCGCGTCGGCGCGGATCGGGAACGTTTCCGCTGCTGGAAATTCCGCTCGATGGTCGTGGACGCGGACAAGGTGCTTGCGGAGGTGCTCGGCGCCGACCCGGAGGCGCGTGCGCAATGGGAGCGCGATTTCAAGCTTCGTTCCGACCCGCGCATCACGTCGATCGGGCGCTTCTTGCGCACGACGAGCCTCGACGAGCTGCCGCAGCTCTTCAACGTGCTCACGGGCGAGATGAGTTTGATCGGGCCGCGTCCGATCGTCGTCGAGGAGATCGAGCGCTATGGCGACGCGTTCCGGCACTATTGCGCATGCCGCCCGGGCATGACCGGCCTCTGGCAGGTCAGCGGCCGGACGGGCGTCGACTATGTCCGGCGCGTCAAGTTCGACGAGCAGTATGCGACCAGCTGGTCCTTCCTGCTCGACCTCGCCGTGCTCTGCCGTACCGTCGTGGTGGTAACGCAGCGAAGCGGGGCCTATTGACCGGACCGCCGCTGGCGCGGACGGTCAGAACACGAGTCCGACCAGTGTCTTGATGGCGAACCACAGGACGAGGCTCGCCACGATCGCGAAGACGATCCCCCAGTGGACCCGGACGCTCCATCGGCGGCGGATACGTACCGGCTCCCTGATCGGCTGTTGCCCGGCCCCAGCGCCATCGTCGGCCGCGCCATTCTGCGCGGCGTGTTGCCGCGCCGAAGCGGGGCGGCCTGCAGGCTGCCCCTGATCCTCTGCCCGATTGGTATTCACCGGCCTGCGCCGCCTTCCGCCTGCCCCCACACTCTAGCACAGGGCCAGAAGGCCCGGCACCGAATCCGGCGACTCCAAGTTCTCTCGAATGATCAGGCCACTGGGGTGGGGCCTACCCTCTGCGATCCGCCGCCTGCCGGATCGAGGCCGCGGGTGTCCATGTCTGGTACTGCTTACCCCGGAAAGCCTCGGCGACACCGACGCCGGCACCCACCAAAGCGATCAGGACCTCGCGCGCTTGCGCGAAGGGCGGCCAGCGGCGGGCACCCGCCCACCACAGGAGCCCGGCGAACCCCACCACCGTGAGACCCGTTACGCCCAGTGGCACGCCCGCCGCCGTCACCCCCACCGCTCCCGCGAGCCCCGCCAGCGCCAGGGAATAGATGCAGAGCCAGCGCAGCAGCTTGTGGGAGACATACATGTAGAGGACGAGGAATGGCAGCCTCCGCAGCCGCGGCCAGAGCTCGCGGTGCACGTTGAAGGCCTGGCAGGCGATGCGGACCTTGCGGCGGAACTCCTCGACAGGCGCCGTCACCGACTCCTCGAACGCGATGGCGTCGCGGGCGCGCACCACCCGATAGCCGTCGCACATCACGCTCAGCGAGAGGAACATGTCGTCGATCAAGTTGGGTGGCACCGGCCGATGGAGCGCGCGACGCACCGCGAACAGGGAGCCGTCCGCCCCCATGACGGCGCCGGCGCCGCTCTCGCGCTCCTTGATCCACTCCTCCAGGCGCCAATAGGTGGAGCCGACCGAGGAGGTCGGCGAGCCGCCAGCGTTGACGTATTGGAGATGGCCGCAGACGCAGCCCGTCCGGTCGTCCCGGAACGCCTCCACCAGCGCCGCGATGGAATTCTCGTCCAGCAGCACGTTCGCGTCGCTGAATACCACGATCTCCGCGGTCGCCCGCTCGACGAGCAGGTTCATCCCGTGCGTCTTGCCGAGCCGCCTCGGCGCCACGTAGACGGAGACCTCATGCTTGAACGGCTCGAGGAGTGCCACGGTCCGATCGGTCGCGGCATCGACATAGACGAGGATCTCGAGGTCTCCGACCTGCCGCCGCAGCGCGAGCATGTTCAGCACTTTGCGCTCGATCGTCGCTTCCTCGTTGTAGGCGCAAACGCAGATCGCGAAGCTGGGCGCTGCTCGGTCGCCGGTGTCACCCGGGCTCTCGCGCCGCTGTCGCATCCTCTCCATGAGCCATAGGCTCAGCGGATAGGTTACGAAGGGGTGCAGCCCTGCCACCAGGAACAGCGTCGAGAGCGCGAACCAAATCGAAGCCGGCATGATCGGCCTTTCCAGTGCGGTCGCCACGCGGTGCGGCAGCCCACCGGGGAACGGTGAAGTCCGTAAATATGTTTCGGTCGGCGCCGAGGATCGCGCGCGGCACACGGCCGTTCAAGGTGACTATCCCGGGCTTTGGCGCCTTCCTCAATATTGTCACACTCGACTGTCCTCCGCCGCACTGAACGCGGGGCGCGAAATAGTCACTGGCGGTCAAACTGGCTTGGTGACCCAGGGACACGCGCAATGCTGGGTGAGCAAGATCAACAGAATTATCGCATCGTCCGTTTGGCCGGTCGGCCGATCATCGCAACGCCTGCCCGGCCGCTGCGCCCACACCTTGCGGGCCTCGCTCAATATCATCCGGTCACCCAAAAAGCGGGCGCCGCAATCGCGACGCGGTGCCCATGTTGGTCCGCGTGCCCCCGGTGGACTCTTAGCAGAGGGGCGATCGCCTCTCCTTCTTAGCACACGGGCGATCGCCCCCCTTCTTTGCCCCTTGTACCGGGGGCCGAGATGCCGGACCGGTTGCGGCCATGCCATCCGAGCCGGTTGCGATCCACAGAACCGACGTTCCCGCGCGTCTCGACCGCCTGCCCTGGAGCACGTTCCATCGGCGGGTCGCGATTGCACTCGGAATCACCTGGGTGCTGGACGGGCTCGAGGTGACGCTGGCTGGGACACTGGCGGGCGCGCTGGCGCAGAGCCCAGTGCTCCATCTCGACGCCGCCGAGGTCGGACTCGCCGCCAGCGCCTACCTCGCGGGCGCCGTCGGGGGCTCGATCCTGTTCGGCCATCTCGCGGATCGCTTGGGGCGCAAGCGCCTCTATACCGCGACGCTCCTGGTCTACCTCGTGGGCACCGCGGGCTCGGCGCTGTCCTGGAGCTTCGCGAGCTACGCCTTCTGGCGCCTCATCACCGGCGCCGGAATCGGCGGCGAGTATTCCGCGATCAATTCCGCCATCCAGGAGTTCACGCCCCCGTCGCTCCGCGGGCGCATTGACCTGATCATCAACGGGAGCTTCTGGCTGGGCGCGCTGATCGGGGGCGCGGTGGCGGGCGTGCTGCTGGCGCCGGATCGTCTGCCGCTCGACCTCGGATGGAGACTGGCTTTCGGGATCGGCGCAGTGCTCGGAGGCGGCGTCCTATGGCTCCGCCGCTACGTCCCGGAAAGCCCCCGCTGGCTCATCACGCACGGCCAGCCGCGCGAAGCCGAGCGCATCGTGCGCGAGATCGAGACCGAGATCGGCGTCGCCGAGTCCGCGGCACCGGCACCGACGCTCGCTCTCAGATCGGCCGGCGAAACAAGCCTCGCCAGCATCGCCCGAGCGCTGCTGACGCAGTATCGGCGGCGGGCCTTGCTCGGCACGGTGCTCATGGCGGCGCAGGCCTTCTGCTACAACGCGATCTTCTTCACCTATGCGCTCGTGCTCACGGACTTCTACGGTGTGCCTGCCGAGCAAGCGGGCTGGTATCTGTTTCCGATCGCGCTCGGGAATTTCGCGGGCCCGCTGCTGCTCGGGCGTCTCTTCGACACCGTCGGGCGGAAGCCGATGATCGCTGGCACGTACGTGCTCGCCGGCATCCTGCTGGCGATGACGGGCCTGTTGTTCCGCGAAGGAGTGCTCGACGCGAGCACGCAGGCGGCCGCCTGGTCCGTGACCTTCTTCGTCGCCTCCGCAGCCGCCAGCGCCGCCTATCTCACGATCGGCGAGAGCTTTCCCTTGGAGGCGCGCGCGCTGGCGATCGCGCTCTTCTATGCGCTTGGAACCTGTCTCGGCGGCATCGCGGGGCCCGCGCTCTTCGGCGCGCTGCTCGCGAGTGGATCCAGGAACGGCGTTGCCATGGGTTATCTCTTGGGGGCAATCCTGATGGTGGCAGCCGGCGCCGTCGAATGGGCCATCGGCGTGCCAGCCGAGGGGCGATCGCTCGAATCGATCGCGACGCCGCTTGGCGCCCATACGGACCACATGGGCTCGGCGTAGCGCGAAATACCCCGCGTGGGCGGCATCGCCCGTGTCGGGAAAGGGGCCTGCCTTCGATTTGTCACAATGCTCCTTGGCCGTTCAACCTGCCTGACCCGTTGAGGGGGGTACTCCCCCGGTGAATGCACCCCAGCTTCGGTAGGGGGGCTCCTCGCTTGGAAAGCCGGAAGTGAATCGACATCGCTCATGACCCGGACTGACCTTATTTCGACCTCGCACAGGCGCCTTGCAGCGCTGTCGCGGTCGTCGCGGGACTGGGCGCTGTTCCTCGACGTCGACGGAACCTTGCTCGACATCGCCGAGCGCCCGGACCGCGTGCAGGTGCCGCCTCGGCTCGTCGACGATCTCCAGCGGATCGGCGCGTCGCTCGGCGGCGCGCTCGCGCTCGTGAGCGGCCGCGCCATCGCCTGGATCGACCATACGTTCCGGCCGCTCCGCCTGCCCGTCGCAGGCCAGCATGGCGCGGAAATCCGCCTTACCGAGGATGCGCCGGTGATCGTCGATCGAGCCGTCAATCTCGATCGTGCCCGCGCCCTCCTCCGACCGCTCGAGCGCATCGACGGCATCGAGATCGAGGACAAGGGCCAGGCGATCGCAGTGCACTATCGCCGCGCGCGCGATCAGGCCTCCGCGAAGGCGGCTATCGCCGAGGCCCTCGCGCATCTGGACGACGGCATCGAGCCCCTGCCGGGCCGGCTCGTCTACGACGTGAAGGCGCGCGGCATCGACAAAGGCGCCGCGGTCGCGCGCTTCGCCGCGACACCGGCGTTCTCGGGACGCATGCCAGTCTACTTCGGCGATGATAGCACCGATGAATACGCCTTCCGCGAGGTGTTGGCGCGCGGCGGCGTCGCGGTCCAAGTCGGACCGGCTCCGGCACCTCCGAGCTGCTTCTGGATCGAGGGCCCAGGCGAGACGCGGCGGTGGCTGGCGGGGTTGTTCGCGCGAGCACCCGCATCCGCGGGCGCATGAGCATCGGAACAGCGAAGGAGACGGCACCGTGGCGCGGCTCGTAATGGTCTCAAACCGGCTGCTCGCACCGCGCGAACGCGGCTCGCGCGCGGGCGGGCTCGCGGTCGCGCTCCGCGAGGCGCTGCAGCGCCAGGGCGGCCTCTGGTTTGGCTGGAGCGGCGAGATCGTCGATGCACCGAGCACCACCGTGCACACCACCACGGCCGGGCGCATCACCTACGCGACCCTCGACCTCTCGCAGGACGACTACGACGCCTATTACACCCACTATGCCAACAGCACGCTCTGGCCGCTCTGCCATTATCGGCTCGGCCTGATCGAGTTCCGCCGAGCTGCCTTCCAGGGCTACCAGCGCGTCAACGCGAATTTCGCCAAGGCGCTGCTGCCGCTGCTGCGCCCCGACGACGCCATCTGGGTGCATGACTACCACCTGATCCCGCTGGGCGCGGAGCTGCGCCGGCTCGGCGTCACGAACCGGATCGGCTTCTTCCTGCACATCCCGTTCCCGGCGAAGGAGGTGTACCTGGCCTTGCCTGATCATCTCGCTCTCGGGCGGGCGCTCACGCACTACGACCTCCTGGGCTTCCAGACGCAGAACGACGTCGACGCCTTCCTCGGTTATCTCGAGGGCGAGACTGGCGCACGCGTTTCGGAAGGCGGGCACGTCGAGGCCTTCGGCCGGACGACGCGTGTTCAGGCTTTGCCGATCGGGATCGACACGGAAGCTTTCGCGGAGACCGCGCGCGTCGCCGCATCCGCGGCCGAGACCGTCCGTCTCGCCGAGAGCCTTAGCGGCCGCTCGCTGGTGATCGGTGTCGATCGGCTCGACTACAGCAAGGGCTTGCCGCGCAAGATCGAGGCCTTGGGCGAGCTTCTGGAGCACCGGGCCCAGCACCGGCGCAGGGTCACTTATCTACAGATCTCGCCGCCCTCGCGGGATAGCGTCGCGCAATACCGCACGCTCCGACGCGAGATCGATGCGGTCACCGGCCGCGTCAACGGGCGCTATGCCGAGTTCGACTGGGCGCCGGTGCGCTATCTGAACAAGAGCTTCTCGCGCGGCACGCTCGCCGGCTTTTATCGCATCGCCCGCGTCGGCTTCGTGGCGCCCTTGCGCGACGGCATGAACCTCGTCGCCAAGGAATACGTCGCGGCGCAGAACCCCGAGGATCCCGGCGTGCTGATTCTCTCTCGCTTCGCGGGTGCCGCGCGCGAGCTCGAGACCGCGCTGATCGTGAATCCATTCGATGTCGACGGCCTTGCGGATGCGCTCCACCGTGGTCTCACCATGCCGCTCTCCGAGCGGATCGCGCGGTGGGAGCCGATGTTCGATGCCTTGCGCGCCAATCCGATCGACGCGTGGTGCGATCGATTCCGCGCGGTGCTGGAGGAGCGCGCGGAGGCGGGCCTGACCGTCAGCGGCTCGGCTGAGCGCTCGGCCGCCGTCGCCGATCAGGCGGGGATCCACTGATAGCCGAAGCCGGCGTAGTTTCGTACCTGATCGAATTCCTGATCCACGTCGCGGAATTTCTTGCGGATGCGCTTGATGAACGTTCGGACGTTGGCGCGATAGCCGTCGGTGCCGCTGCCCGCCAGGAAATCCTTACCGTGCACGAGGTCGTAAAGCTCGCGGTAGGAGACATCCTCGCCGGGCTTGAGCGCGAGCTGCGAGACCATGCGGAACTCGGTCAGCGTCAGGTCAACGGCGGTGCCTTTCCAGAAGGCGCGGTTGATGTCGAAGCGCAGCTCCAGCGCGCCCAGGCGCACTTGCGGCGGAGGCTGTTGC
>DATEGF010000065.1:0-7097 GCA_035280245.1 Allostellaceae bacterium | reverse complement strand
CCGCGAGAGCGCGATCGCGGGAATCGGCCTCACCTACGGCGTCTCGGCACAGACCAAGATTTTCGCGGACTACGATTTCAAGTGGAACGGAGACTACACCGCCCACGCGGTCTCGGCCGGCATCCGCTTCAGCTTCGGCGCTCCTGCGCCGCTGCCGCCGCCCGTGTCGCCCGTCGCGGCACCCCCGCCACCGCAACCGGCACCGCCACCCGCCGCGCAAGCATCGGTCTTCGTGGTCTACTTCGATTTCGACAAGGCGGTGTTGACGCCGGAAGCCGTCGGGATCATCCGGCAGGCCGCCGACGCCTTCAATCGCACCGGTGCGGCCACCATCCGGATCGACGGCTACACGGATCTGGCAGGGACGGCGCAGTACAACATCGGCCTCAGCAAGCGCCGTGCCGACGCAGTGCGAGCGGAGCTCGTCAAGGACGGCGTCCCCAACGCCGCGGTCGCCGAGGCCTGGCACGGCAAGTCCGACCCCGCCGTTCCCACGCCCGACGGCGTGCGCGAGCCCAGGAACCGCCGCGTCACTCTCGCGCTGCCGTAGGCTTCCCTCGCTCGGGCTGCTCACGCTGCTGGAGGCGGATGTCGCCTTCTGGCAGTCAGTCCCGATTTATGGGTTCACGACCTGGTCAGCCGCCCTCGGCTTTGCCGAGGCCCAGCCGCTCGCGTGCGGGAGCGGAGCGACGGGAATGCCCGCGCGCCGCCTCGCGCAGCGCGATGCCGCTGCGCTCGAACAGGTGGCGCAGATACGCCGTGGTCGCGATCGCGATGAAGGTGGCCGCGATGACGTCGCTCACGTAGTGTGCGCCGATCACCGCCCGGCTCAGGCTGACCAGCACAGCGAAGCCGACGTAGAGCGGCAGGAAGCGCGGCCAGAGGCAGAAGAGCGCCGCGGCGATCGCCACCACGGTTGTCGCGTGCCCGGAGGGGAACGACCAGAAATCCACCTTGGTGCCCCACCAGTCGAAGCCGAAGGTCTCGTTCGCGAACAGCAGCTTCGGCCGCGCGCGTCCGAACACGACCTTGAGCAGATCGGTGATCAGCCCGGAAACCGCGATCGCGAGGAACAGGAAGAGAGGCACGACGGCCGCCGCTCCGAGCCGCGCCGCCCAGCGTCCTTGGCCGAACCGGCCGGCGAGCCAGAACGCGAGCGCCAGCACGGCCGTGCCGATCAGGTAATAGGTCGAGACACCGAGCCGCGTCACCGCGCGAAACGCTTCGGCGACCGCCGGGCTCGCCTGATGGAAATAGAGAGCGACCGGGCGGTCGATGAAGACGATCGAGGCCGCGATGCCAGTGAGTGTCAGGACCCCGTAGAGAGCCCACCCGGTGCCGGCCGATCCCAGCCTGCGCGTCAGGTTGCGCCAGAGCGCGCCGGCGATGTCGCGCTTCAGCAGCGCCCAGGCGAGGAGCCAAGCGATGCCACACACGACCAAGCCCGCGAACACGACGTCCGAGAGGAAATGCGCGCCTTGCGCCATGCGCGCGAGACCGATCGCCGTCCCCGTGGCGATCGCGCCAGCAGCCAGCGCCCGTCGCCGGCGCCGATCTCCTGCTAGGAAGGCAAAGGCGATGAGCCCGAACCCCACGGAGGCATGGCCCGAGACGAAGGAACAGTTCCGGTCGCACCCCGTCGCCGGCAGTGGCGCCGGCGTGAACGCCTGCGCACCCCCGAACTCGGTCACCTGCGAGGGCCGCGCGCGACCCCAATGGTCCTTGAGGACGGTGTTGACCGCGCCGCCCGGCCCCAGCGCGAGGACCAGCAGGACGAACGCGGTCTGCTTTGGGGCGATGCCCAGCAACCACCGTCCGCGCCACCATCCCACGGCCAGCAGGAGCGGAATCCCGATCGCCTCAGCTGCCACGATCCACGGCACCGCCCGATAGAGCGCGCGCACCACGCCCGCGTTGGCGAGGAAGAAGCCCTCGCCTGGCCGGAAGAAAAGACCGCTCGCCCAGAGATCGAGGCCCGGCGCCAGCAGGAACACGGCAATGGCCGCGCTCAACGCGACGAGATAGAGCAAGATCGCCTTCACCTCAGGCGACATTCGAGAATCGCAGAGACATGAGGCGGCGAATCTCGCCGGCGGCACGCTCGGTGTCGTCGAGCGGCTGATAGCTCCAGCGCTCGATCTTGCCGGTGAAGTCGCGCGCGACCCCAGCGCGCCGAAACAGATCATGAAAGCGGCGGAACTTCGCCGACCCGCCCTCGAGCGGCACCACGTGCACGGGCTTTCCCGTAGACGCGGCCTCGCTCACCATGTTCACGGAATCGCCGGTGACCACCAGCGCGTCCGCATGCGCCAAAAGGCCCAGATAGGGATTCTCGCCGGTGCCGCTCCAGATGAAGTGCGGCAAGCTCCGGAGCGGCTCGACGACGGCCGCGAGCGCGGCCTCTCCGGTCCGGCGCGAGGGGGTGATCGCAATGCCGAAGCCTTGCGCGGCGAGCGCTGCGAGCTGCCGCCCCAGCGATGCGGCGATCTCCGGGGTCAGGCGATAGACGCGATTGTTGCCGCCGATCAACACCCCGATCAGCGGGCGCGCCAGCGTCGCGAACAGCGGCGCGAACCGGGCGCGTCCGGCATCGAGCGACGCCGACCGCACGCGGTGAACCGAACCCACCGTGAGGAGCACGTTCTCGCCGCGGGCGGGATCGTGCTGCGGCACCACCATGAGATCGACGTGGCGCCGCGCGAAGCGCGGGTCTTGGACCTGGACCCAGAGCGTGCGGCCGTGGCTCGCCCGTTTCACCGCGAGCGCCAAGGCGGTGACGCCGCGGCCGCAGGCGATCAGGAGATCCGGCCAGGGCGGCTCGAGCCGCGCGCCATCCGCCTTGAGTGCCGCCATCGGGTGCAGCCAGAGTGACAGCGCCAGATGTCGCCAGGGCGCGCGAAGTGCCACCGCCTTCTCGATCACCGGATATCCCACGGCTTCGGCAAGCCCGAGGACCTGGTTCGCCATGCCGATCTTGCCGTCGTGCACCGCCCACACGACGGGCGTCCGCCCCGAAACGCTCATGCCGTGTTTCTCCCCCGCGGCACCCGCAGCCTGCAAGCCCTGTTGCGTCCCGCGAGCCCGCTTGTAATATTATTTCAAAATCCCGCGAACGCCGAGGCCATCCGATGCGACGGATCAAGCTCGACAAGATCGACCGCAGGATCCTGCGCGACCTGCAAGCGAACGGCCGGATGACGAACGTCGACTTGGCGCGTCGCGCCGGGATCTCGGCGCCTCCGTGTCTCCGCCGTGTCCGCGCCCTCGAGGAAGCCGGCTACATTCGCGGCTATCACGCCGACGTCAACGCGCAGGCCCTGGGGTTCGGCGTCACCGTCTTCGCCCAGGTCGGGCTCGCAAGCCAGGCCGAGCCTGACCTCAAGGCCTTCGAGACATTGGTCCGCACCTGGCCCCAGGTGCGCGAGGCCCACATGCTCGCGGGCGAGGCGGACTTCCTCCTCAAGATCGTTGCGGAGGACTGGGACCACTATCAGCGCTTCCTCACCACCCAGCTCACCGCCGCGCCCAACGTGAGCCACGTCAAGACCGCGCTCGCCATCCGCAGCTCGAAATTCGAGCCGGGCGTGCCGATCGAGGCGGGGTGAGCAGGCGGTGCGGTGAAATGCGGCGCTCTCGCAAAGTGTTCGGCTACGCTCGAGAAAGCGCTTCACGAGCTAGGGCGGCGCGCGTATGAGGCCGGAAGGGTGATCGAGATTGCGATCTATGGCGGTAGCGCGGTCGTGCTGACGCGCGATTCGCGGCCGGCCACGAAGGACGTCGATGCGGTCTTCGAAAAAGATAGGGATTTCGTCCGCAGCGTGGCTGCCGAAATGGCCGGAGAATTCGATTGGGATCCCGATTGGCTCAATGATGGCGTCAAGGGGTGGCTCAGCCACGCCGAGAGCGACCCGACCGCGAAGCGACTCATCGGTACCTATCCATCGGAGGAGCAGCCGGGCCTCCGTGTCTTCGTGCCCAAACCCGAGTACCTCTTTGCGATGAAGTGCCGAGCGATGCGGATAGGGGGGACGGACGAAAGCGCGGACGTGGCGGATATTCGGCGGCTCGCAAAGGCGATCGGCCTCAAGTCCGCGCACGAGGCGCTCGATCTCGTGGAAGCCTTTTACCCGAGGCACCGGATCGAGCCCAAAACGCAGTTGGACTCGAGGAGATATTCTCTAAACTCAAGCACAGCCCGGCTAAGGGCCGGCAGTCGCGCGTAAAGCGATCCACCCGTCGATGATGCCCAAGCTGAGACGTCCAAGAAGTTTGCGCGAGGTTTCGAACCGCGCGCTGAGGGGGGAGGACACCCTAGATCGGTCGCTTCGCGAGTTCTTGGATTTCTTTTATGCGAATCCACGCCAGCGACGAGCCGCCTTGAAGGTGCGGCCTAGGCCGATTGACGACCTCAGCGATGCGTACTTGGCTGCTACCGCCGAGCATTTGGCGCGATCCTTTAAACTTCGCGTGCCGGCATGGTCGGAGATTCATGGCCATGGGCTCAAGCGCCCATTCTTCGCCGGTGGGCTCGAGTCATTGAAAGGGATCTTGACTGTCGAGAGCCCGTCGGCGTTCCGCAGGCGTCTGCTTTTCGTTAGCAAAAACGCCCTATCAAGACCGCGGCTCGCATCCGAGGCGGCGTGATCATCGACGCATCGCCCTCGTCATCTGGGCCTGCCTTCGATCTCCTGATCTTCGATTGCGATGGCGTGCTGGTGGACCGCGAGGTTCTGGCCTGCTGCGCGGTCTCCGAGGCGCTCGCCGAGTTCGGATTGAGCCTGCCGGTCGACGAGATCGCGGAGCGGTTCCTCGGCCGAAGCACCAAGGACATGTACGCGGCGCTCGAGGCGGAGTGGGGCTGCGTGCTCTCCGAGGAGGTCAGGAGCCGGATCCGAGCCCATTCGCGCGAGCTCTTCGATCGGGAGCTGCGGCCGGTGACTGGTATCGCCTCGGTGCTGGACGCGCTGGCAGTTCCGCGGTGTGTCGCCTCGAGCAGCGGGCCCGAGGCGATTGCTTACAAGCTCGGCCGCGCGGACCTGCTGCGCCGCTTCGAGCCCACGGCGCTCTTCAGCGCCCACATGGTGAGCCGGGGCAAGCCGGCGCCAGATCTATTCCTGCACGCCGCCGAGCACATGGGCTCCGATCCCGAGCGCTGCCTGGTGGTCGAGGACAGCGTGCCCGGCGTGACGGCGGCGAGGGCCGCTGGAATGGCCGTGTTCGGCTTCACGGGCGCCAGTCATTGCCGTGCGGGTCACGCGGACCGGCTCGCGGCGGCTGGCGCCGATCTCGTATTCGCGGAAATGCGGGTGCTGCCGAGCCTGATCGCTCAGCGGAACGCGACCTTCACGACCTCATAAGACTTGGAGCCGCGCGGCGTCGAGACCTCGACATTCTCGCCGACACCCTTGCCGATCAGCGCACGCGCCAGCGGCGAGGTGACGGAGAGCCGCCCCGCGCTGATGTCCGCCTCGTCCTCGCCCACGATCTGGTAGATCGTCTTCTCGTCGGTCTCCTCGTCGGCGAGCGTCACGGTCGCGCCGAACTTGACGGCCTTGCCCGAGAGCTTGGTGACGTCGATCACCTCGGCGCGCGCGATTTTGTCCTCGAGCTCCATCAGGCGGCCCTCGATGAACCCCTGACGCTCACGCGCCGCGTGGTATTCGGCATTCTCGGAGATGTCTCCGTGGTCGCGCGCCTCGGCGATCTGCCGGATGATCGCCGGCCGATCGACGCTCTTGAGCCGCTTCAACTCGTCCTGGAGCCGAGTGAATCCGTCCGCCGTCATCGGGATCTTGCTGGTATTCATGAGCTGATACTTCTTCTCGTGCGCATGGCGTCGACGACAGTCAAAAAGGCACCCTCCGACCTGGGGTCGGATTGGGCGCTCGGACCATTATCTTGGTACGCCGGTCCGTTTCCTGCAACGCTTCATGCCGAGGCGAGCCGGCGCTCCCCTAGGATGACCCCACAAAGTAGGATTGGAGCGAAGCGACTTCAAGGCTACCGGCCCGAAGCGCCTCGATCGCTTGTACGGCAGCGCGCGCGCCCGCCACTGTCGTGTAGTAGGGAATTCCGATGGTTAGCGCGGTTCGCCGCAGGCTGAAGCTGTCGGCGATCGCTTGAGCCCCCTCCGTCGTGTTGAAGATCAGCTGGACCTCGCCGGAGAGCATCTGGTCGACGATGTGCGGGCGACCCTCCAGGACCTTGTTGACGAGCTCGACCGTCAGCCCGGCCTCCTCGAGATAGCGCGCGGTGCCGCGCGTTGCCACCAGCCGGAATCCCATCTCGGCGAGCTTCCGGCAGGGCTTCACCAGCCCCGCCTTGTCGTGGTCGCGCACGGACACGAACACGCGGCCCGCAAGCGGCAGATCGGTGCCGCTGCCGAGTTGCGATTTGGCGAAAGCGCGGCCGAAGTCGGCATCGAGGCCCATGACCTCGCCGGTCGATTTCATCTCTGGACCCAGGATCAGGTCGACGCCTGGGAAGCGCGCAAAGGGGAAGACCGCCTCCTTCACCGCGACGTGCTTCCGACCGTGGCGCTTCAGATCGAACCCGGAAAGACGCGCGCCCGCCATCAGGCGCGCCGCGATCTTGCCGACGGGGACGCCGGTCGCCTTCGCGACGAAGGGCACGGTGCGCGAGGCGCGCGGGTTGACCTCCAGCACATAAACCGTGCGGTCCTTCACCGCGTATTGGACGTTCATCAGGCCGACGACGTGGAGCGCCTTTGCGAGCGCCGTGGTCTGCCGCTCGATGTCGGCGATCACGTCGGGCGGAAGCGAGTAGGGCGGCAGCGAGCAGGCACTGTCGCCGGAGTGGATGCCGGCTTCCTCGATGTGCTCCATGATCCCCGCGATATAGACATCGTGGCCGTCGGCGAGCGCGTCGACATCGACCTCGATGGCGTCCTGCAGGTAGCGGTCGATCAGCACCGGGCTGGTACCGGAGACCTTCACGGCGTGGGTCATGTAGCGCGCGATGCCCGCGGGATCGTACACGATCTCCATCGCGCGCCCCCCGAGCACGAAACTGGGGCGCACCAGCACGGGGTAGCCGATCCGGCGGGCGATCTCCCGCGCCTCAGCCACGTTGCGGGC
>DATEGF010000064.1:0-3381 GCA_035280245.1 Allostellaceae bacterium | reverse complement strand
TGAAGGTCCAGTAGTCCGTCTTTTCGACCACGCGGTCAGCGTCGCCATCGATCACCGATCCGTCGGCGGCGCGGGTGACATTCACCTGGTCGGAGACGAACTTCACGGTAACGTAGGCCGCGTTGTCCTCGAGGCCTGCCTGCGCGAGATCGCAGTCCTTGATGGTCATCAGGTTCGTCTCATGCGTCTCCTTCGCGCTGACCCGCTGCTGGATCGCGGTCGCGAAAGAGCTATAGACCTCGCCGCTCAAGAGCGGCTTCAGTGCGGCAGCGTCGCCGGCGGCGAAGGCGTTCACAATGATTTCGAAAGCGCCACGCGCGCCCTTGAGGAATGCCCCCTCGTCGAAACTCTTGTCGGCGGCCTTGAGCTTCGCGAGGCCGGCAGCGAGCGGAGCGGGGTCGGAAACCGGCGTCGCCGTGCCCTCGATCACGGGGCCGCGGGCGTCGGCGGGTGCGCCGGGCATCGGCACCCGCGCGGGTGGGGGCGTCGCCGAGCGCTGGGCGAAGGGATCGCGGTAGCGTTCCTGTCCCGTGCGCCGGCCGAGGACACCGCGCAGGCGAAACACCAGAAACAGCACGACGATCGCGAAGAAAACGATGGAACCGACGTTGAAATCGCCGCCCATGGCAAAGCCCTTGATGGCCTCCTCGGTAGATAAGACCTTTACCCACAAAGGGCAAGGACTTGCGGCCCGGCTCCGGCTCTGCTTTTGATGCGGCCGCGATGATTCTGGTCCGCCACGGGCAATCCGAGTTCAACGTCGTCTTCAGCGTGACCCGCAAGGACCCGGGCATCCGGGACCCGCGGCTCACGGACGAGGGCCGGCGCCAGGCGGCAGTCGCGGCCGAGGCGCTGGTGGGCGAGGGCGTTGGGCGCCTCATCGCGAGCCCCTATAGCCGTGCGCTCGAGACCGCCGAGATCGTCGCGCGCAAGCTCGACATTCCCATCGCCGTCACCCCGCTGGTGGGCGAGCGCGCGGCTTTCGCTTGCGACGTCGGCACGCCCCGCGATGGCCTCAAGGCGCGATGGCCGCACTTGGCGCTCGATCACCTCGAGGAGGAATGGTGGCCCGTGCTCGAGGAGAGTGAGGACGGGCTCAGCGCGCGCTGCACCGCCTTTCGCGCGCATATGCGGACGCAAACTGATTGGGCGCGCGTCGCCGTCGTGAGCCACTGGGGCTTCATTCGGGGCCTCACCGGGATCACCGTGCAGAACGGTGCGGTGCTGCGCATCGATCCACACCGGCCGGAGACTGAGCCGGAGTTTCTCGTGACGCCGCCCGCGACGCCGCGCTGAGGTCAGGCGTCGGCGAGGATCGGATCGGCGTGCTTGGTGGTGCCCTCGGTGCGATCGAGCTCGATCACCGAGGGCAGGCCGGTGCCGAGGCGGAACACCAGCAGCGAGATGATCTGGTCGACGTGGCGGCCGTCCGTGGTGAGCGGCAGCAGGAGCCGCTTCGCCGACATCAGGAGATCGCGCGTGCCCGTGTACTCGCTCGCGCAGAAGAGCGCGCGCTGCTCGTCGCGCACCATGCCGTGGATTCGCTCGATGAATTCCCGATAGTCGCCCTTGGTCAGCTCGTCGACGAAGCGTCCCGTCGGATTGCGGCCGAAAGCGGTCGCAACCCCGGTGCCCGCGAGGCGATAGCGCCAGCGCCCCCGGTCACCCTCCGCCACGTATTCGGAGATCAGCAGATTGGGGAGGAGGCGCGGAATCTCGGTCGGATCGATGTCGCCACGGCTCGGCAGACGACGGGAGCCGCGCTTCTCGTGCCAATAGGCGTACATCTGCCGATGCAGCGGATCATCGAGACAGTCTGCGAACGACATCAAACCCTCGGGGGGAACAGGACCCCCTAACGTGCCCGGCAAACCTTAAACATTCGCGAAAGGTCGGCCCGCCCGTTGTACGCTCGCGGCCTTCCGTGCTAGGAGCCTCGCCGACCGAGGAGAATCAGGTATGGCAGAGAGCAATCCGACCAACGGCGCGGCAGGGGCCGCGGCAGCCGCCGCAGAGTCGCCGGCGTATCAGCTGATCGTCAACACCCAGTATCTCAAGGACTTGTCCTTCGAGAGCCCGCGCGCGCCGCAGACGCTGATGGCACAGCGCGAGGCGCCCGAGGTCAACCTCACCGCCGACGTGAAGGCGCGGAGCCTCGGCCCCGAGGTGTTCGAGGTCATCCTCAACATGGGCGCCCACGCCAAGCAGAAGGACGAGCCGGTCTTCGTGGTCGAGCTTTCCTATGGCGCCGTGGTGACGGTGAAGGACGCGCCCCCCGAGCTGGTGCCGCTCCTGGTCTTCGTCGAGACGCCGCGGATCCTGTTCCCCTTTGCGCGCGCCATCATCGCGGGGGCGACCCGCGACGGCGGCTTTCCGCCGCTGTTGATCAATCCGATCGATTTCGCCGACCTGCTCCGGCGCGAGCACGAGCGGGCGCTCAAAGACCAGGAAGCAGGCGGCGCCACGCAACCGACCGCGCAGGCTTAATCATTCCGCGCGCATCTCTCAAGCTTCGCTGAGCCAGAGCGCGTCTTTGATCTTGGCGAGGAAGCCGCGGTGGCGTGCTTCCTCCTCGGGTGTGGGCGCGTGGGGTCGGGCGAGGCGGGCGACGCGCGCGACCAGCGCGCCGGCCGCTGCGGCGCCCGCCTGGATCGCAAAATCGAGGCCGGGCTGCCGGCCGCCGGTCAGCTCGAGATAGACCGAGGCGAGGAGCTCCGCGTCGAGCCGCGCGCTGTGCTTCTGGCGCTGGGTCAGGTCGATCGAGTAGCGCCGGCAGAGCGCGTCGAGGCTCGCGGGCGCACCGGGGAAGCGTTTGCGCGCGAGTTGCACGGTGTCGACGCAGGGCAGATCGAGCGCAGGCTTACCGCAGCGCTTGAGCTCCGCGTTGATGAAGCCCAAGTCGAACTCGGCGTTGTGGATCACCAGCGGATCGCCGCCGATGAATGCCAGCATCTCCTCCACGATGGCCGGAAAGACCGGCTGCTCCCGCAGCGATTCCGTCGAGAGGCCGTGAACGGCGAAGGCCTCCGCCGATACCTCGCATTCCGGATTGATCAGCCGGTGGAACGCGCGGCCTGTCTGCACGTGGTTCAGCAGCTCGACACAGGCGATCTCGACGATCCGATGCCCCACGGTCGGATCGAGGCCGGTGGTCTCGGTGTCGATGACGATCTCACGCATGCGCGGAGTCTGCCCGGGTGCATCGAGTCGGAGCAAGCGCTAGTTGCATTTTTCGGGGGCGCGTCCTTCGGCGCGCGGCCTAACGGGCCGCTTGCTCAGATGGCGTGATTGGGGCGGCCCTTGCGGAGGTGGCTGCCCTCCGGACACTGGTTACGGGGTCATGCACGAGGCAGCCCCAGATCAGAAACCCAGCCATCGGAG
>DATEGF010000063.1:0-5056 GCA_035280245.1 Allostellaceae bacterium | reverse complement strand
CCAGCGGTGGACCGACGACGGATTGCCCGTGCACTCGAGCGCCTCGGCGATCGCGGCGGCAACCTCGGTGCGCAGCGGTGCCGTGGCGTTCCAATCGAGATACGTGAGCGACGCCATGAGCGTCCTTGGGAAAATCCGATTTACCCGAGCTACTGCGCCGCGACTGGATGCGGCGGCGACGGGGCGGGCCGCGGCTCCTCGATCCGGACGGGGCTGGTGCCGAGGACGCGGCCGTCGACCACGTCGGCCAGTGTCACCGAGCTCAGGAACAGATGGATCTGGTGGCCGAGCTCTTCCCAGAGATCGTGCGTGAGACATCGGGTCTGGTTGCCGCGACAGCCCACGGGAGCGCCGGGCGAGCAGCGCGTGGCGCGGATCGGCTCGTCGACCGCGAGGATGATGTCGGAGATCCGCGTGCCATCGGCGCCGCGCGACAGCAGATAGCCGCCGCCGGGCCCGCGCACGCTCTTCACCAGCTCGCCCGTGCGCAGCTTCGCGAAGAGCTGCTCGAGGTAAGAGAGCGAGATCTCCTGCCGCTCCGCGATCTCCGCGAGCGAGATCGGCGTGCCCTTGCCGTGCTTGGCGAGGTCGACCATCGCCATCACGGCATAGCGACCCTTGGTGCTGAGTCTCATCGCTCCCTCCTCAAGCCTTGCGCCGCTGGGCGAGCGCGGGTTCGTCCTCGACCGGCAGCAATGGTACCGGCGCCGAGCGCTCGGCCTCGACCTGGCGCTCCACTTCCTGGAGCCGCGCGCGCAGCAGCTGGACCTCGTCGAGGAGGCCGTTGAGGACGCGCGCCACCGGATCGGGAATCTCGTCGCAGGGCGTACCGTACGGGAGGAAGTCGCTCACCGACTTGGCGGCGACCGGCTTGGGCGCGCCCACGGCCTTGGCGGGGATGCCCACCACGGTGGCGCCCGCCGGGACTTCCGCGAGCACCACCGCATTGGCGCCGACGCGGGCGTCCTTGCCGACCGTGAAGCCGCCGAGGATCTGCGCCCCCGAGCCCACGATCACGCCATCCGACAGGGTCGGGTGGCGCTTGCCATGATGGAGGGAGGTGCCGCCAAGCGTCACCCCCTGGTAGAGCGTGACGTCGTCGCCGATCTCCGCAGTCTCGCCGATCACCACGCCCATGCCGTGGTCGATGAAGAAGCGGCGACCGATGGTCGCGCCCGGGTGGATCTCGATTCCTGTGAGGAGACGCCCCAAATGAGAAACGAACCGCCCCAGAAGGAGCCACTTCCGCACCCAGAGCCAGTGGGCGACCCGGTAGAACAATATAGAGTGGAAGCCTGGATAGCAGAATACGACTTCTAGGCGAGAGCGCGCTGCCGGGTCCTTTGAAAGGACAGTATCAATCTCTTCACGCAGGTTTTTGAAAAGCATATGAGGCACTCATGGTATTATCCACCGGCACGCCCGATGCGTCGGCGGCTGCGGCGTATTTAGGAATACCCAGTAATTGAGTCAAGTATATAAGGCTGATAATGCAGGTTTTTGCGCGGCTCGTCCGAGTGGCACAGTCGGGAATTCGCGCGCCCTCCTGGTGCCGGTAGGAGCCCTTCCCAGAGATGCCTGAAGTCATCATCAACGGCCCAGAGGGCCGTCTGGAGGGCCGTTACCACCACTCGAAGCTCCCGAACGCCCCGATCGCCCTGTTGCTGCATCCACATCCGCAACACGGCGGGACGATGAACAATAAGGTGGTCTACACCCTCTATCACGCCTTCGTCCGGCAGGGATTCTCGGCGCTGCGCTTCAACTTCCGTGGCGTCGGCCGCAGCCAGGGCAGCTTCGCGCGTGGCGAGGGCGAGCTCTCGGACGCCGCCTCGGCGCTCGATTGGCTTCAGAGCTACAACGCCAACGCGGCGGCCTGCTGGATCGGCGGCTTCTCCTTCGGCGCCTGGATCGGCATGCAGCTTCTGATGCGGCGGCCGGAGATCGACGGCTTCATCTCGGTGGCGCCGCCCGCCAATCTCTATGACTTCGGGTTCCTCGCCCCCTGCCCCTCCTCGGGCCTGATCATCCACGGCGACAAGGACCATCTGGTGCCGCTCGAGAGCGTGCAGAAGCTCATCAACAAGCTCATGCACCAGCGCGACATCACCATCGACTTCCGCCTGGTGCGCGGCGCCGACCACTTCTTCCAGAACCGCCTCGAGGAGCTCGACGAGGAAGTCGAGGACTACCTCACCAAGAAGCCGAAGCAGCAGAAGATCGCGGCGAGCGGGCGGTAGGGATTCCTAGCACCGCAGGATTGGCACACTGCGTCCTTCGACTCGCGATGCTGCGCATCGCGGCTCAGGATAAGGTGAATCTATTCTGGCAAAAAGAAAGTACCTCATCCTGAGCCACGTCCCGAAGGGACGTGAGTCGAAGGACGCACCGATTTCGATCGCCGCCTCGGCTGGTGCTTAGCCCGTGGCGGTTCGCGCCGTGAAGATCTGGACGGCCAGCGGAAAGCGGCAGACCCCCGAGGGTAGGCGGAACCGCGCCATGTGCTGGTCCACCGCCGCGCGGGCCTGCGCCATCTTCTCGGGCGGCACGCCGAGGAAGCTCAGCTGCGCATCGTCAATGATCGCGTTCTCCGGCCCCTCGACCGGATATTCGTGGAGCGCGACGGCGATCTCGGTGAACCCTGCGGCTTGCAAAATGCCGCGGACGTAGTCGGCGTCGCCGAAGACGAAGGGTCCGGTCGGGCTCTTGCCGGGCGCGGGCGGTGGCGGCGGTGGCACGAAGTCCTTGAGCGTGGGGCCGACGAACCAGGGGTTCCTGGCCACGGGCTGCCAGCACGCGAAGGCCAAGCGCCCAGCCGGCGTGAGATGGCCGCGAATGTTGGCGAACGCGGTCTTCGGCTCGTCGAAGAACATGACGCCGAACTGGCTCATGGCGACGTCGAAGGGAGCGCCATCGACCCGATCCTGCTGGACGTCCTTGACCTCGAACGAGACGTTCTTGAGTCCGGCCGCGGCGATGCGGCGGCGCGCCAGCTCGACGAGCGGTATCGAGATGTCGGCGCCGATCGCCCGGCCCGTGCTGCCGACGGCGTGCGCCGCCGCGGTGGTCGCGGGTCCGCCGCCGCAACCAATATCGAGCACGCGCTCGCCGGCTTTGAGGCCGAGCGCCCGCAGCAGCAGCGGCGTCACCGTCTCTGTGAAGCGCTCGCGTTTCGGCCAGACCTCGGACCAGAACGGGTCGTTCCAGCGTTTGCGCTCGGCTTGATTGGCTGCGGCGTCGGACATGGCGTGACGTGACCTTTCTCAGTCCGCGAACGGATCCCGCACCAGGATGGTGTCGTCGCGCTCGGGGCTCGTCGACAGCAGGGCCACAGGCGCCTCGATCAGCTCCTCGACGCGCTTCACGTATTTGATCGCGTTGGCGGGCAGGTCGACCCAGGAGCGGGCGCCGCGCGTGCTCTCTTGCCAGCCGGGGAAGGTCTCGTAGATCGGCTCGACTTCGGTCTGCGCCGTGCTGCTCGCGGGCAGGTAATGCGTGGTCTCGCCGCGATGGCGGTAGGCGATGCAGACCTTGATCTCGTCGAAGCCGTCGAGGATGTCGAGCTTGGTGAGCGCGATCCCGGTGATGCCGCCGACCTTGATCGCCTGGCGCACCATCACCGCATCGAACCAGCCGCAGCGGCGCTTGCGTCCGGTCACCACGCCGAACTCCTTGCCGCGCTCGCCGAGCCGCTGGCCGATCGCGTCGGTGAGCTCGGTCGGGAATGGACCGCTGCCCACGCGCGTCGTGTAGGCCTTGGTGATGCCGAGCACGAAGCCGACGCCGCCCGGCCCCATCCCCGCGCCCGCCGCCGCCTGTCCCGCCACCGTGTTCGACGACGTGACATAGGGATAGGTCCCGTGGTCGACGTCGAGCATCGCGCCTTGCGCGCCCTCGAAGAGGATGCGCTTGCCTTGCCGCTTCGCCTCGTCGAGGCGCTCCCAGATACGGTCCGCATAAGGCAGCACCTTCGGCGCCACCTCGACGAGCTCCTTGAGGAGCTGGTCACGGTCGACCGGCCCGGCGCCGAGCCCCGTCAGCAGCGCATTGTGATGCATCAAGAGGTGATCGATCTTGCCCGGCAGCGTCTCCGGCTCCGAGAGGTCGCAAACGCGGATCGCGCGGCGGCCGACCTTGTCCTCGTAGGCGGGGCCGATGCCACGGCCGGTGGTGCCGATCTTGTGCGGACCGCGCGCCTCTTCGCGCGCGCGGTCGATCGCGGCGTGCGACGGCAGGATCAGCACGGCATTCTCCGCGAGCTTCAGCGACTCGGGCGTCACATGGACCCCCTTTCCGCGGATCGCGTCGATCTCGCGGAGCAGCGCCCAGGGGTCGACCACCACGCCGTTGCCAATCACCGACAGCTTCCCCGGCCGGACCACGCCCGAGGGCAGCAGGCTGAGCCGGTACTCGACATTGCCGATAACCAGCGTGTGACCGGCGTTGTGGCCGCCCTGGAAGCGGACGACCACGTCGGCCCGTTCCGAGAGCCAGTCGACGATCTTGCCTTTGCCCTCGTCGCCCCATTGGGCGCCGATCACCGCGACATTCGCCATGACGCCGGAAAGCCCTTCGCTTCAGGTCACGGCGAGGATTGTCGCACCCTCGAGGCGGTGGCCGCAATTGAGGCGCTTGGCCTCGGCGGCGGCATCGCGGACGGTCTCGAGTCCCGCCACCGTCACCCAGCCCTCGCCGCGCAAGCGCTTCGCCGTCGCCGCGTCGACGCCCGCCGGAAGGTAGAGCCGCCGCGGCGGCATCTGCGCCGGCAGAGCGCGCAGGATCGTGTCCGTGTAGAGCGTGAGGCCGGTCGCGGGCTCGCCCTCGCCATTCCCGGTGCGATAGCGCCCACCGCGTCCGAGCTCGCCGCGAACGGCGCGCGCGTAAAACGAGAAACTCACGCCTGTGTGGTACTCGAGGCCGCGGTTCTCCACGGGATCGACGGTGATGGCGAGGCCGGGCAGCGCCGCACCGAGCCGGGTGACGACGTCGACGAGCCGGGCGCGCTCTTCCGCCGCAGCCGGCGGCAGCTCGAGCGCCTCGAGCGCGCGGAGCGTGC
>DATEGF010000062.1:0-2397 GCA_035280245.1 Allostellaceae bacterium | reverse complement strand
CGACGCGGCGCGCCAGCACCGCATTCGCGGTCTCGAGCTCGGCGAGTTTTTGCCGCGCGGCGGCGAGTTTCGCCAGAAGCCCGCGCCCGCTGCCCGCGACGGCTTCCTTGTCGTCGAGATCGTCGGCGTCGGGCTCGTCATCGGCGGAGGCACCGGGGCAATGGGCGCCGAGCGCCGTCGCCATGTCGTGGATGCCCTGGACGCGCGCGAAGTCCACCTTCGAATGCCGCGCGCCCGCCTTGCGGAGGCTCTCGACGGCCGCGGACTTGAAGAGCTCGACGGTCGCCTCGGGATTGGCGGGCCGGTCGACCAGGCTGATCTCCGCGAGGTCGATGCCGGTGATCACCGTGGGGTCGCGGGCATCGCGCGAGGTCACGAAACCGCCGATCGAGAAGCCCTTGTAGACGCCCTCGACCACCTTCTTCCAGGCCTCGTCGTCGATCACCTTGGCGCCGAGCCAGAGCCCCTTCTCGTCGATCGCCGCCTCTTTGGCGATGCCGACGGCGGAGGGCTGATGCATCTCGCGGATGTTGGCGAAGCGCATGTAGTCCGGGAGCGCCGCGGCGAGCGCTTGCCGGCGCACGATCTCGCCCTGGCTGTCGAGCGCCTCGGTCGAGGCATAGCCGTACACCATCCGCTGCTCCCGATCGACCTTGGCGAGCGGGAGATAGACCTTCATCTCGTGCATGTCGGGTTGTCCTTCGAGTAGTGAGGGAAATACCGGCTTCATTGGCGCGCGATCAGGCCGATGCGAGATAATCCGCCTCGGCATTCCGACGCGTCCGATAGATCGCGCCGTGCCATGGCTTCAGCGCCCAGCCTCGGAGGACGGAAATCGTCTTCTCCCAATCCCGGCTGATCACGGCCTGCCAGAACATCGGAATGTCCGGCGGGCTCGAGCGCGCCCAGATCGATCCCCATTGGAATGCCACGGATGTGATCACCGTCTGCGCCGCCTCCGGCAGATCGTCGAATCTCGCGCCGTCGGAACCGACGGCCGCGTCGTATCGCTGGCGCACCAGGTCGACTTTGGCCGCCTGCACGGCTGCGTTGAGGTGATCGGATTCGTTCTGTGTGATGGTCAGCGGAGCCTGCAGCGCCTCGAGCGCCGCGTCACCCTTGAGGCCGAGATAGGGGCTCAGTGTCTCCTTGAGACTTGGAGTGATATCCAGCGCATCCAGAGCGCTCGGATCCATCTGACCGAGGTCGACACCCATGCCGATCGTGACGCCGCTGACGCCGAGCACGCTCCCGTAGGCGTTCTCGGGAACATATCCCCTGAGCCTGTTGCCCTCCCACTCGCCGATCTTCGCCCAGTTCACGGTGCTGCCGTTCTCGAAGGCCATGGTCGTGCACCCTCCTCCAAGGACGGTTTCCGGCAATTCGTCACCGGTGGGCGCGTGCCCTATGCCGACGGGACGGTCACCGCAGAGCGGCTGAGATCATCGGGTTCCCGGAGTGCGATATTAGTCGCTGCCCGAGCTTTCATCCGCGATCGGCGCCGACGGGTAGTGCGCGGGCTCGCTGCTCGCGAGCCCGTCGGCCCGGACCGCCTCATCGATGGTACAGGCCAGGATCTGAAAGCCATCGGGGTGGCTCCGGAAGCCCGGCTGCTTCCGCAGCTGCATGGCCGCGCGCCGGGCTTTCTCCTCGGAGGAGAAGACGCCGATGTAGAATTCCTGCTCGGTACGGAATTCATCCACGTAGCGGTGCCACATCACATACACGCGGCTCATCTGGTCCTCCTGTCATCCGCGCATCTCTGCGCTGCTCTAGCGCCGCAAGGGCAGTTCAATCCTTCGGCCGGAGTCCCAGCGTGCCGTCCGGATCATTCGCGCTCCATTTGACGAAGCCTTCCGGCCAACCGATGTGATCGACGGTGTTGTTGTATATTCTGAAATTTTCCGGCGTGTCCTCGAAGCCAGGCTTGCCGCGCAACCGAGCGATGTCGCGCCGCGCGTTCTCGACACTCGAGTAAGCGCCGATGAACCTATAGAGATCACCCTCGACTTCATTCTCGATCTCGTGCCAGACGAGAAGGAGCTTCGTGCCTGATGGGATTTGATCGATCTCAGTCACGTTCGGGTCCTCTCGAACAAAAGAATGAGCTTGGGAACATATAGTGAACGAAGTAGGTGATCAAGCTTCGAGCTCATCGTCGTCGTCTTCCTCGACCGGGACGGACTTTGGGTTCTCGAAGTGCCGGTCCGCCCATTTTTTGATCCGGCTGAATTCGCTGGTCGGACCTTTGTCATCCCATTTTCCCGGTCCGTATTTCTCGTCAAGCAAGCGCTTGGCGAAATCCTTTCCGCTCTCGTTTTCATAAGGCTTGAACTGCTTGGCCCAATCGGGCGCGTTATCCGCGGCCTCCTTGCCGCTCAGACGCGGCCGCGGCAC
>DATEGF010000061.1:0-11649 GCA_035280245.1 Allostellaceae bacterium | reverse complement strand
TCCATCTCCATCTAGTCGATCGTGCGACTAGCCCGCCTTGAGGTTCGTGGCGGCTTGTTTGCCGCGCTCGACCGTGATCTCGTAGCTGATACGCTGACCCTCGGTGAGGGTCCCCATGCCAGCGCGCTCGACGGCGCTGATGTGGACGAAGACATCACGCCCGCCATCGCTCGGCTGGATGAAGCCGAAGCCTTTGACGGGGTTGAACCACTTGACGGTACCGGTAGCCATATAAGCCTCCTTGGCAGTAGCAGAGCACGCACGAGATCGGACGCAATCAATCGTCCGGTCTCGAACAACCTGGATTTGGGGGTGACTTGAAGCGGAGGCCCGCAAGCGGGCGACGCTGGCAAGCTCGCGCCAAAACGTCGATTGCGCGGCCATGAGGCTGGATGCGTGATTCAAAGTCAAGCGTCATTTCCTAGATTGCTCGCTATCTCGCACGCTCTGGTGTTCAGCGGTGCCCGCCGAGCAAGCCATGGAATGCAAAGCCGGCGAATGATGGCCACGCGCCGAGCTCGTGTCCGAGCGGCGTGAGCGCCTCACGCAATTGTGCGCCCTGGCCGGCAAAGCTGCGGCTCGCCGCCGGCACCGGCACGACTTCTTGCTGTTGGAACGCGCGACCCGGCAATCCGCTTGCGCTTTCCTTGAGCAGCACCAGCACGTCGCTGCCGCCGAGCGTGATCAGCCAGAGCTCGCCACTCTCCGCGCGCGCGAAGCGTCCGCGCTCGCTGTCGTCGAGCGGTACCGCCTCGAGCGCCACTTCGACTGGCCGGCTGCGCCGCGTGCCCCAGGCGAGGAAGCGCGCCACCGAGCGGCGGATGTCGGTGGGATCGGTCCTGTCGGTGATCACCGTCATGGCGTCGAGCGCGTCCGCCCAGCGCTCGGCGATCGATGGCTCGGTCGGGAACCAGGTGGGCACGGCGGCCGCGAGCGGCATGCCCAGCACGGGCTTCAGCGGCTGCAATCGCTTGAGGAATGCCTGTGCCTCCGCGGCGGGATCCTCCGAGTAGCGCCACAGGCGATCGGGCGCGTATTCGACCATGACGCCCTTGAGTTGCGCCTCGGCCGAAACGCCTGCGTTGTAGTCGGCGAGCGCCGCGCCGGCGGCCGTGAGCGGAGTCCGCTCGCTGTCGGAGGCCTTCGCGGAGTCCGTGAGCAAGGCCCAGATGTCGATCCCGCGGCTGCTCGCGTCGGCGACGAAACCAGCAAGCGCCTGAGGATCGGCGAGGCCCTTCGCACCGAAGGGCACGCCGATGTAGAGCCTGGTGATGCTCCAGCGCTGCGTGCGCGTGAAGACATCGGCCGCGTCGCTCTCCCAGCGCCGCACGTCGCGCACCCATGCGCCACGGCCCGCCGGAACCTTGGTTTGCGCTTCGAGCACCGCCTCATCGAGCGTGAGGTGTCCGCCTGCAGCGGGGCAGAGGACATCGATGTCGAGCGGCGTATCGGCTGGCAGGTCGGCCGGCAAAGGCACGTAGGACTCGGTTTCGCTTTCGGCTTGGTGCAGCTTCACCAGCAGCCGCGGTGCGCTGGTGCGAGGTGCGTCCGGGCGAGCGATGACGACGCGGAAGCTCTGGTCCGAGCTGTGGACGAAGCGAACAGCCATGCCGGGGATGGGCGGCAGGCGCGCGGTCGAGAACGCGATTCCCGCAGGCTCGGTGCCTGGCGCGCAGTCGAGACTCACGCCGTCGCCGCTGGTGTCGAGCGTGGCGCGGCCGAGCGGGCCCAGTGGCTCCACACTCGACACCGCGCGCACATCGGCGCCGGGCACGAGGTAGGGTGCCCGCAGCTCGAGTGCCAGCGGCGTGATCGCTACCTCGCGTGCTTCGAAGTGGCCGGTCGCCGAGGTTCCCGTGATGGTCACGGTCTGCGGCTCAGGCGCGTTCGCGGCGCGGCGCAACGCGGGCAAAATCGCCTGCACTGAGTCTGGCGCGATTGGCAGCGGGCGGGCGACGCAGCCGGGCTCGGTCGGCGCTGTCGCGGTGACGCTGAGCCGATCGGGGCCGGCGCCCGTTGCAGGACAGCGCGCAAGGTAGCTATCGGCGATCGCGTCGCCGCTCGTCGTCCAAAGCAAGAGCGCGGCGCCGGTCAGGGATGCGCGCGCAACCCGCGCCGTCGTGCGCTGAGGCGCGGCGATCGCGACCATCGAGGCCGACCGTCACTCCGCCGCGATGGCCGCGGCAGCGCCGAGCATCACCGTGGCGCTGGCGCGGTTTGCCACGCGGACCGCGCGGCGATCCTTGAGGAGACGTCGAGCGCGCGCCGCGGCCACGGCCCAGCCGAGATCGATCGCGATCAAAACGATGAACAGCGTGAGCGTGAGCTCGGCCCATGAGAAGACGGTCAATCGCCCGAGGTCGAGCAGGGAGGGCACGACCGCGAGGTAGAACACCATGATCTTGGGATTGCCGAGCGTGATCGCCATGCCCGCGAGAAACATCCGCCAAGGCTTTTGGCCGCTGGGCACCTGATCGCCGGCGATCTCGGTTCCGGCCGTCCACATCTTCCAGCCGAGCCAGAGGAGATAGCCGACGCCCAGGAGCTTGATGACCACGAACAGCATCGCAAAGGCCTGCGCGACGACCGCGAGCCCCGCCACCGCGACCGTGAGCCAGATCGCCTCGCCGATCCACATCGCCGCCAAAAACGGCAGTACCTCCCGCAAGCCACTGGTGAGCACGCGCGCCACCAGTGCCGCGATGCTCGGTCCCGGCGAGCCCGCGGCCACCATCAGTGCCAAGGCGAAGCCCATCAATGCCGCAGTCGTCATGATCGGTCCCTCTCTTCTCAGCGGCGACTATACCCCCGGAGGGCGCCGACGATCCAACGGCGGATGCGGCCGGTCAGTGCAAGACCTCCGCCGCGAGCTCGCGGGCGCGCTCGGGGTCGAGGGGCTCGCCGGACATGAGCCGCCGATAGAAGATGACGCCGAGCAGCGCGACGGCTGCGAGCTCTGGATCCGTAACGCCGTGAAAATCGCCGCTGGCGACCCCTTCCGCAATGAGCGCGACCAGCGGGCGGCGGGCTTCTCTCTGGAAGCGGTGGTGAAAACGACGCAGGTCCCGGTCGCGCTCCGCCGCGTCGATCAACGCGGGAATGCATTTCGAGAAGGTCGAGCCGGCGACGATCTCGGCGACGTGACGCAGAACGCGCTCGATCCGCTCGCGCGGCGTGCCGCTGGCGATATCGGGCCCGCGCTCCTCGTGGAAGGTCCGGAACGCGTCGGCGATCAGCGAGAGCTTGTCGGGCCAGTGCCGATAGATCGTGGATTTTCCCACGCCGGCGCGAGCCGCCACCGATTCGATCGTGAAGGCGCCATAGCCGACCTCGCCCAGCTCCTGCAGTGACGCCTCGAGGATGACGCTTCGGGACCGCTCGACGCGCGGGTCGAGGTCGCGCTTGAGCGCGGCGGCGGTTCTCATGCGGTTGTCAGTGCCGAGCGGCCCCGCCGCTCGAGCCCGGCGCGCGGTACTCCGCCCGGTTCGGCTCGAAGAGCTCGATCAGGTTTCCGGATGGATCCTGCAGCAGGATCTGCTTGCCGCCCGTGCCCTGGACCATGTCGTTTCGGAAGCGGTTGCCTGCGGCCCTCAGCCTCGCCACCTCGGCGTCCAAGTTCTCGACCACCAGGTGGATGCGGTTCCAGCCGCCGGACTTCTGCTCCTCGCCCGAGGGCATCGGCGCGCCGCCGCCGAACGAGGAGGGCTGGGTCAGATAGATGTGCAGGTCGCCCCGGGAGATCTCGGCGAAGGGTGGCGCCGGGTGCATCTCCAGCTTGAAGCCGAGCTGGGCCGTGTAGAAGTCGATCGCCGTGGTCACGTCGTCGACGATATAGCGAACGCAAGCAGCCATGGTCGCCTCCGGTTTTTTGCAACGATGTTATGAAACGTAATCGTCTCGTAGCGATACGTCAACGTTCCACAGTTAACGAGATGCCAAGCCGCTGGAAATAAGCGAGATTTCGCCCGAAACTGTGGAGAATGGAGAAAGGACGATCGAGTGGGCGCCGACGAGCCCTTGCCGGCAGACCTCTATACGCAGCCTGAGGCATTCCAGCGCGAGCGGCACCGCGTGTTTGGTGACGCGTGGCTGCTGCTCGCCCGAGCCGGCGTCCTGGCGAAGCCCGGCGATTACATCGCGCAGAGCCTCGGGGGCTGGCCAGTGTTCGCAATCGCTGACGCGGGCGGCGCGCCGAGCGCGTTCCGAAACGTCTGCCGGCATCAGAAGCTGCCACTGTTCGACAGCGGCGCGGGGCACTGCGAGCAGATCCGCTGCCGCTACCACGGATGGACTTATGACCTCGCGGGCCGCTTCCTGACGGCGCCGCCGCCGGTTGCACCGAGCGGCGAGCTCTCGTCCGATCTCGAGCGGGTCGCTGTCGAGACACTGCATGGGCTCCTCTTCGTGCATCTCGACGACGATCCGCCGCCGTTGGCGGACGCGCTGCCGGCGCTCGCCACGGCGCTGACGGAGGCGAGGCTCGAGGCGCGTGACGTTCGCGCCGAGACCACCACCGACATCGACGCGAACTGGAAGCTGGTGATGGAGCAGATCTTGGCCGAGCCGCCATCCGATGTAGGGCGCACGATCGCGTGGCCCGCGGTGGTCCTCGAGGCCACGGGCGAGGAGGTGATCCTTCACCAGGTGATTGCCCGCAGCTTCCACCGCACCCGGATCCATCATCACCACTACGGCACGGTTGGTGCGGGCGACGACGTACCTGCGCGCGTGGCCCGATGGAAGGCCGGCGCACTCGCGCGGCAGGCAGCACTTGCCGCCGGGAGCGATCTGGCGCTGACGGGACCGCCGGAGCTCGAAGACTTCCGCAACCGCGTGCGCGCGGCTCACGCCGAGGGTCCGCTCTGAGCCGGCGAGACAGGACCTCCGGGTGTCGCTATCCTCTTTGCTGCTGAGCAAGAGATCAACAAGGAGAGGATCGCCATGAAGGATCGTCGGCTCGCCGGCATTGCCGTGTTCACGATCGCGATCGCCAGCCTCGGTCTTGCGAATGCGAAGGAGCAGAAGATCGGCGATCCGCCGGAGGCGCACGACATGCGCCTGGTCGGCTACAGCGATCTCCAGGCGCGCAGCGCCTATCAACCGACGATCCATCAGCAGAACGGCCGCTGGATCGCCTATATCGGCCATCACGGCGGCACGCCCGAGGAACCGAAGCCGCTCAATTCGATCACCGGACAGCACGAGTTCAACGGCACGTCCCTCGTCGACGTGACCGATTCGCGCCATCCCAGGTATCTCGCGCATATCCCCGGCGAGGAGGGGCAATACGAGGCGGGCGGTGCCCAGATGGTACGGGTTTGCGACGGCAAGGGTTTGCCCAAGGGCGATCCCGCCAAGACCTACATGCTCCGTACCTTCGGGAATTCCGCCCATGAGATCTGGGACACCAGCGATCCTGCGAAGCCCGTGCTGGTGACGCGCCTCGATGGGCTGAAGGGCACCCACAAGAGCTGGTGGGAATGCGATACCGGGATTGCCTACCTGGTCTCGGGCGTGCCGGGCTGGCGCACGAACCGCATGACGCAGGTCTACGATCTCAGCGATCCCGCTCATCCGCAATTCATTCGGAATTTCGGCCTGGTCGGGCAGCAACCAGGTGCCACCGGCGACGTGCCGACGGCGATCCACGGCATGATCTCCGCGGGAGCGCAGCGCAATCGGATCTACTTCGGCTACGGTACCAACGGCGGTGGCGCGCTGCAGATCGTCGATCGCGACAAGTTGGTCAACGGGCCCAAGGATCCGACGCCGGAGAACCTGCTCTATCCCCAGGTCGCGCGCCTGGATCTCTCATCCATGTGGGGCGCGCACACGACCTTCCCGGTGCTCGGCGTGAAGCTCGACGAGTTCAGCCACGACAAGGTGGGCGGCATGCAGGATTTCGTCGTCGTCACCGACGAGCAGATCGCCAATGAATGCGGCGAGGCCCGCGAGATGGTGTGGTTCGTCGACATCACGGTCGAGACCCGCCCGCAAGTGATCTCGAATTTCTACGTGCCGGAGGCCAGCGGCGATTACTGCAATCGCGGCGGTCGGTTCGGGACCCATTCCTCCAACGAGAACATGACGCCGACTTACTACAAGAAGATCATGTTCTTCTCTCACTTCAATGCGGGCGTCCGGGCGGTCGACATCCGCAATCCGTTCCGCCCGCGCGAGGTCGGCTATTTCATCCCGGCGATCACCAAGAACACCGACAAACGTTGCGTCAAGGTCGACGGTCAGGACCGGTGCAAGGTCGCGATCCAAACCAACAACGTCGAGGTCGATGACCGCGGCTATATCTACATTGTGGATCGCGCCAATACGGGGATGCATATCCTCGAACTCACGGGCGAGGCGCGGAAGATCGCGGGCCTGCCGGCGGCGCAGTGAGAGATGTGAGGATCGGTCGCCCGAGCCCGGCGCGCGGGCTCGGGCGATCTCGCGATCAGGCGCTGACGACGCGCAGGTGCGGTGCCTCGCTCTCCATCAAGCTCCGATAGACCTCGAGGTACTCGTGCACCATTCGCCGCGCGGTGAAGCGTTCCTCGAAGCGCCGACGCACGTGCTTGCGGGAGAGCTCGCCGATGCGATTGACCGCTGTCACCGCCCCGGTCTCGTCCTTGACAACGTAGCCCGTGACTCCGTCCTCGACGACCTCCGGCACGGAGCCCGAGTGGAAACCGATGACCGGCGTGCCGCAGGCCATTGACTCGATCATGACCAGGCCGAAGGGCTCCGGCCAATCGATCGGCAGCAGGAGTGCGAGGGCACCACTCAAGAACGCGGACTTCTCGCGATCGCTGATCTCGCCGACGTACTCGATCCCAGGCCGATCCAGCATCGGCTTGATCTCCTCCGTGAAATAGTCGCGGTCGACGGGATCGATCTTGGCAGCAATCTTCAGCGGCAAGCCGCAGCGGGTGGCAATCCGGATCGCGCGATCGACCGCCTTCTCGGGCGCGATGCGGCCGAGGAAGGCAAGATAGCTCGGTTTCACCGGCTGCGGCGTGAGCAGCCGCTCGGGCAGCCCGTGGTGGACGGTCCGGACCCAGTTCCCCTGCGGCACCGGCCGCCGCTGCGCGTCGGAGATCGAAACCAGCGGCGCGGCGGGGAAGGTATGGAACAGAGGCTGATGCTCCAGCAGGTCGAGGCGGCCGTGCCATGTCGTAAGGAATGGCGTGGGCTGCCGGAGGAACAGCGAGAACGGGTAGTAGTCCAGATGGAAGTGCAGAAAATCGAAATCCTTCGCTTGCTGGCGGATGTTCTCGAGCATCAGCAGATGGAGCGCGTTGGGGTCGCGCACGGCGCCATCGAGCCGGAGCGCCTTCGGCCACACCGCCTCGAGCTTCGCCGAGGTAATGGAATCGCCACTGGCGAATAGCGTCACGTCGTGTCCCAGCTCGACCAGCTCCTCGGTGATCCAGGAGACCACGCGCTCGGTCCCGCCGTAGAGCTTGGGCGGGACAGCCTCCGTGAGCGGCGCGACTTGTGCAATTCGCATGAACGATTCCTTTCGGGACAGATGGGAAAGCTCGGGACGGATGGGAAAGCGTCGAGAGGTGCGTGCGCAACCGTTTGTCTCATCGAGAACGTAGGGCGCTTGGTTGAAAGTCTGTGATGCGCCCGTTTTGACACAAGAATTCGCATCGAGGCCTTGAATGCAGGACGAAGGAGCGTCGTTTTGTCTCGTCAGTGCTCAAAATGAACCCACGACATATCTCCGTGGACGACGAAGCTAGGATCTCAAACGATGCAGGAACTCTGTCGGTACTCCGAGCGCCCGCTCGCCTTCATCGCGCGCTATGTCCGGCGCCGACCACTCTCGCATGCCGCGATTGTCGTCGCTGTACTTGGGGCCGTCGGTTGCTCTGTCAGTACGCAATACGGTGTGAAGTTCCTGGTGGACACTCTGTCGCAGGGGCCCGAGCGCGCCCGCGCCTGGGTCGCCTTCGCGATCCTGGTATCGCTGATGGCGGCCGACCAACTGCTCTGGCGCGTGGCCAGCTGGATCGGCAGCCGCGCTTTCGTGGCGGTAACCGGCGATCTCCGCAGCGACTTGTTCCGGCACGTAACGGGCCATCCCCTCCGGTTCTTCTCGGAGCGGTTGCCGGGCATGCTGACCAGCCGAATCACCGCGACCTCGAACGCGGTCTACACCATCGAGAACATGTTCCTATGGAACGTGCTGCCGCCTTGCGTCGCGACCGTGGCCGCGATTGCCTATCTCTCCGCGGTGAGCGCGCCGTTGGCCGCGGGCCTCGCGGCCATCTCCGGAATTCTGGTGGTGGCGCTGTTCCGGCTCGCCGCGGCGGGCAAGCCGCTACACCACGGTTATGCCAAGCGCGCCGCGCTGGTCGACGGCGAGATGGCGGACGTGATCGGCAACATGCCGATCGTGCGGGCATTCGGCGCTATCCGGCGGGAGCACCGCCGTCTCGACGAGACGGTCGGACGCGAGATGGCCGCGCGCCGGCAGAGCCTGCGGTATCTGGAGAAGCTGCGGCTCTTCCACGCCTGCGTCACCATGGCCCTGATGGTGGTGCTGCTCGCGTGGGCGATCCGACTCTGGCAGAACGGCGCCGCCACCACGGGGCAGGTGGTGCTGGTCTGCACGTTGGGCTTCGGCATCCTGCACGCGACGCGCGACCTCGCGGTTGCACTCGTGGACGTGACGCAGCACTTGGCGCGCCTCTCCGAGGCGGTCGCGACCTTGCTGGTGCCACACGAGCTTAGTGACCACGCCGAGGCGTCGGCCCTGACGCGGGAGCGCGGCCACGTGGCCTTCGATGACGTGTCATTCCACTATCCCGACGGCCACCGGGTGTTCGAGGGCTTCTCGCTCGATGTCCCCGCGGGCGAGCGCGTGGGCCTCGTTGGCGAGTCCGGCGCCGGAAAATCGACGCTGCTTGCCCTGCTGCAGCGCTTCCAAGATCCTCAGCGCGGCCGCATCCTGATCGACGGGCAGGACGTGGCGCGCATCACCCAGGAGACCCTGCCCGACGCCGTCTCGGTGGTGCCGCAGGACGTTGCGCTCCTGCACCGCCCGATCCTCGAGAACATCCGCTATGGCCGCCCCGACGCGTCCGACGCCGAGGTCGTGGCCGCGGCGGCCGCAGCGCGCTGCCTCGATTTCATCGACGCGCTGCCGCAGGGCATGGCGACTCTGGTGGGCGACCGCGGCGTGCGCCTCTCCGGCGGCCAGCGCCAGCGCATCGCGATCGCCCGTGCGCTCCTGAAAGACGCGCCGATCCTGTTGCTCGACGAGGCGACCTCGGCGCTCGACAGCGAGTCCGAGGAAGCGATCATCCGCGAGGCGCTCGACCGCTTGATGCGCGGCCGCACGGTGATCGCCGTCGCGCACCGGCTCTCGACCCTGCGAGGCTTCGATCGCATCGTCGTGCTGCGCGAGGGCCAGATCGTCCAGGATGGCCCGCCCGGCGATCTCATGGTGATGGACGGCCCCTATCGCCGGCTGATCCAGCGCGAGATGACCCGACTATCCGCTGAAGCCGCGTAACACCGAAGCCGACGGCCTATCTCATCTCCGGCTCGAGCCCGTCGCTGACCTTGGCATTCTCGGAAACAAGCTTGAGGCCGGCGCCCTTCGCCTCGAGCTCGATCAGCGCGGCGAAGTCGCAGTCGGTGTAGCCGTTCCCGATCAGCGTCTGGACGATCTCGCGCGTCAGCACCGTGAGCGGCATCGGCACGCCCTCGGCGTGCGCGGCGTCGAGGCCGAGGTCCAGGTCCTTGCGCAGGAGGGGCGGCGTGAAGGTCGCAGCGAAGTCGAGGTTCACGTAGGCCGGCGTCTTGTAGCGCGAGAACACCGAGCCCATCACGCTGTCGTTGATGAAGGAGAGGAAGGCAGAACGCGGCACGCCGTTCTTCTCCGCGAGCACCGTGATCTCCGAGAGCGCCTGCGCGACGATGCCGAGATAGACGTTGTGGCAGATCTTGACGATGCGCGCCTTCTCGCCGTCGCCGACGTAAGAGACGCCGCGGCCGAACAGCTTGAGATAGGGTGCCGCCTGCTCGTAGGCCTGCTGCGGGCCCGAGACCACGACGCTGAGCTTGCCGGAGCGCACGACCTTCGGATTGCCGCTCACGGGCGCCGCCAGGAAGGCAGCGCCGCGGCTCGCGAGCAGCTGGCGCGCCTCCGCGGACGCGGCCTCGGAGACCGTGGAGCTGTCGATTACCACCCGGGGCGCCTTGCCGGGCCGGGACAAGAGCCCCTTCGGGCCCGAGATCACCTCGAGCAGGTCCTTGGACTCTGCGACGATCGCGAATACCAGATCGAGATCCGCGAGCTCGGCAATCGAGTCGACGACCGTTGCGCCGTGCGCGACCAACGGCTCGGCCTTGGCTCGTGTCCGGTTATAGATCGAGAGCTTGATGCCGGCCTTGAGAAGCCGCTCGGCGAGCGCGAAGCCCATGCGTCCCGCGCCCACCCATCCGATGCGTTGCTCTGCCATGCTGACCTCGTGTGGCTCTGTGTCTGTCGATGTTGTGGCCCGCATCCTAGAGGAGCCGCCGCCGGCCGCTCAACTCCGCCCTGCCGCCGGCCTCTGCTAGACTGAGCGAGCCGCCGGCCGCGGCAGGGAGAAGCCCCATGGCGCAACAAATCGAGCCTTTGACGGCGACCCACGAGGTCTTCAATCAGCCGCCGCCGCTGGTCGACTACAATCTCTTCAGCGGTGACCGAGTGCTCGGCGAAGCCGTCGCGCGAGAGGGTGCCGTGTGGGCGGTCGGCGAGCTGACCCGGCTCGGCGCCGCGCTCGGCCAGCGCGAGACGATCGAGGCCGGGTTTGCCGCCAATACCAATCCGCCGCGCCTGCTGCCCTTCGATCGCTATGGCCATCGCCGGGACGAGGTCGAGTTCCACCCGGCCTATCACGCGATGCTCGGGCTCGCGGTCGAGCATGGGCTCCACTCGTCGCCCTGGGCCGATCCGAAATCCGGCGCCCACGTGGCTCGTGCCGCAGGGACCTACATGCTGACCCAGGTCGAGAGCGGCGTTTACTGCCCGGTCGCCATGACCTACGGCAGCGTGCCCACGCTCCGGCGCGAGGCCGCGATCGCGGCGGACTGGCTGCCGCGCGTGTTCTCGCGGACCTATGACCGGCGTTTTCGTCCAGCGGCGGAGAAGACTGGCGTGCTCCTCGGCATGGGCATGACCGAGAAGCAGGGCGGCTCCGACTTGCGCGCCAATACCACACGGGCCGTGCCGGTCGACGAGGGCGGGCCCGGGCGGGCCTACCGGATCACTGGGCACAAATGGTTCATGTCGGCGCCGATGTGCGACGCGTTCCTCATGCTGGCTCAAACACAAACGGGCCCCAGCTGTTTCCTGGTACCACGATGGACGCCGGACGGCGCGCTCAACGGTCTCCGGCTAGAGCGGCTCAAGGACAAGCTCGGCAATCGCTCGAATGCCTCATCGGAGGTCGAGCTGATGGCAGCCTGGGGCTTGCTGGTGGGGGAGGAGGGGCGCGGCATCCCCATCATCATCGAGATGGGGAACCTGACGCGCCTCGACTGCGCCATCGGCTCGGCAGGCCTCATGCGCCAGGCCACGCTGCAGGCGATCCATCACGCGCAGCACCGCAGCGCATTTCAGAAGCGCCTCGTCGACCAGCCGCTCATGGC
>DATEGF010000060.1:0-16178 GCA_035280245.1 Allostellaceae bacterium | reverse complement strand
CGGGTCCCATGCGTCAGAGCACCGGCACCCCGCCACGCATCCTGTTCCCACCGGACGGCGCAGTGGTCGAATGGCGTACCGACGACGGCGCACACGGTGGCCTGCCGCTCAAGGCCGAGGGCGGCGCCAAGCCGCTCGCCTGGATCGTGAATGGAACTCCGCTGCAAAAAGCGGCGCTCGGGGGCAGCGGCGCCTGGGAGCCCGATGGCGAAGGTTTCACTCGTATCGCGGTCGTCGACGCCGAAGGTCGGAGCGCGGAGGTACGCGTCCGCGTCGTCAATCAGCGCTGACAGATTCCGGAATTCAGCAGCAAGAAACGGATCGCGCGACGCGCCGCCGTGCGTCGAGAGTGTCGCTCCAAATCTGACGGAGCCGGGACATGACGGTGGCGCGGCGCATGGGACCGGCCGAGTGGGGATTCCTGCTAGGCCTCACGACCGCCTGGAGTGGTATCTTTCTGCTGAACCGCTTCGCGCTCGAGAGCCTGCCGCCGCTCACCGCGGTGTTCCTCCGGCTCGGTCTCGCAGCACCCTCGCTCATCGCCGTCGTCTATCTCCAGGGCGATCGGCTGCCGCGCTCGCTCTCGGCCTGGGGCGCCTTCGCATTGATGGGTTTCCTCAACAACGCGTTCCCCTTCACGATGTTCGTCTGGGCGCAGCAATCGATCGCGAGCGGGCTCGCGGCGATCGTGAACGCGACCACGCCGTTCTTCACGGTGATCCTTGCCCATGCGCTGACATCTGACGAGAAGATGACCGGCGGCAAGGTCGCGGGCGTGCTGCTGGGCCTCGCGGGCGTCGCGGTCCTGATCGGGCCGGGTGCCTTCGCGGGACTTGACCGCGCGGTCGTCGCGGAGCTGGTCTGCCTGCTGGCGCCGATCTCCTACGCGTTCGCGGGCCTGTGGGGCCGGCGCTTCCGCGCGCTCTCGCCGACGGTCGCCGCCGCCGGGATGGTCACCAGCAGCGCGATGATGATGCTGCCGCTCGCGCTCTGGCACGATCGGCCATGGACGCTCGCGCCCAGCGCTTTCTCGCTGGCCGCCGTCGCGGCGCAAGCCGCCATCGGCACTGCGCTGGCTTACTGGCTCTACTTCCGCATCCTCAAGACCGCGGGCGCCACCAACCTGCTCTTGGTAACGCTGCTGATGCCGCCCGCCGCGCTCTTACTCGGCTCGGTCTTCGCCGGCGAGCGCTTCGGCTGGGCCGCCTTCGCCGGATTGGCATTGATCTTCGTCGGACTCGCCGCCATAGACGGCAGACCCGCCGCCTATCTCAGGCGGCGGGTCGTACCGGGATCGGTCGCGGCGGACTAGTGGCCGCCGTTATTTCGGCGACATCACCATGGTCATCTGGCGCCCTTCCATGCGGGGCACCTGCTCGACTTTGGCGACCTTGTCGAGGTCGTCCTTGACGCGCATCAGCACGTTCATGCCGAGCTCCTGGTGCGCGAGCTCGCGGCCGCGGAAGCGCATGGTCACTTTGACCTTGTCGCCCTCGTCGATGAACTTGAGCATGCTGCGCATCTTCACGTCGTAGTCGTGATCGTCGATGCCGGGGCGCAGCTTGATCTCCTTGACCTCGATGACCTTCTGCTTCTTGCGCGCCTCGTTGCGGCGCTTCTGCTCCTCGTACTTGTACTTGCCGAAGTCGAGGATCTTGCAGACGGGAGGATCGGCGTTGGGCGAGACTTCGACGAGGTCGTAGCCGGCCTCCATAGCCTTGGCGATCGCCTCGTTGCGGGTGACGACCCCGAGCATTTGGCCCCGTTCGTCCACCAAACGAACCCGTGGGGCGAGGATGTCGTCGTTGATGCGGGGGCCTTCTTTGGAAGGAGCCGCGGGTAGCGATGGCCTGGCGATGTAAACCCTCCTACGGTTGTTCCAGAAGCCTGCCGAGCGGAAGTCTCGCTCCCGACGGAGACAGGCGGATGACGGCGCCCGTCCTCAATGAGAGGGGGGCGCCGCCTCTGCTTTCAATCTAGCAACGGCCTCGTCGAGAGCAAGAATTTCTTGGTCTTTGCCGCCGAGGCGGCGGATTGCGACGGAGCGGGTCTCGGCCTCGCGCTTGCCCACCACCAGGAGCGCCGGGACCTTGGCAAGGCTGTGCTCGCGAACCTTGTAATTGATCTTCTCGTTCCGGAGATCGGTCTCCACCCGGAGGCCGGCGGCACCGGCCACCTCGGCGACCTCGCGCGCATAGGCATCGGCATCGCCGGTGATGGTGAGCACCATCGCCTGCACGGGTGCCAGCCAGAGCGGGAAGCGGCCTGAGTACTCCTCGATCAGGATGGCGATGAACCGCTCCATCGAGCCCAGGATGGCGCGATGCAGCATCACGGGACGGTGGCGCTGCCCGTCCTCGCCGATGTAGCTGGCGTCGAGCCGCTCGGGCAGCACGAAATCCACCTGCAGCGTGCCGCACTGCCAGTCGCGTCCGATGGCGTCGCGCAAGACGAACTCGAGCTTCGGCCCGTAGAACGCGCCCTCGCCGGGATTGCGCGTATAGGGGAGCCCCGCCGCCTTGGTCGCTTCCTCGAGCGCGCGCTCGGCCTTGTCCCACGTCTCGTCCGATCCGGCACGCACCGCTGGCCGATCGGAGAACTTCACGGTCACGTCCTCGAAGCCGAAGTCCTTGTAGACCGAGCGCAAGAGGTCGCAGAACTTGATGCTCTCCGCGTTGATCTGATCCTCGGTGCAGAAGATGTGGCCGTCGTCCTGCGTGAAGGCGCGCACGCGCATGATGCCGTGGAGCGCACCCGAGGGCTCGTTACGGTGGCAGGAGCCGAACTCGCCGAGACGCAGCGGCAGATCGCGATAGCTCTTGAGGCCTTGGCGGAAAATTTGCACGGCGCCGGGGCAGTTCATCGGCTTGAGGGCGAGGATGCGCTCGTGGCCCTCGTCCTCGTCTTTCACCGTGAACATGTTCTGCCGGAATTTTTCCCAGTGGCCCGACGCGATCCAGAGCGAGCGGTCCACCAGCTGCGGCGTCTTCACCTCGAGATAGCCATCGGCTTCGAGGCGGCCGCGCACATAGCGCTCGATCGTGCGATAGAGCGTCCAGCCCTTGGGGTGCCAGAAGACGCTGCCGACCGCCTCCTCCTGCTGATGGAAGAGGTCGAGTTCTCGGCCGAGGCGCCGGTGGTCGCGCTTCTCGGCCTCCTCGAGCTGATGGCGATAGGCGTCGAGCGCTTTCTGCTCGGGGAAGGCCGTGCCGTAGACGCGCTGCAGCTGCTGGTTCTTGGCGTCGCCGCGCCAATAGGCGCCCGCCACCTTCATCACCTTGAAGGCGTGGCCGAGCTTCCCCGTCGAGGGCAGATGCGGACCCGTGCACAGATCGACGAACTTGCCCTGCTTGTAGATGGAGATCTCCTCGTCCTTGGGGATCTCCTGGATCCACTCGGCCTTGTACTTCTCACCAATCGACTGGAAAAAGCGCACGGCATCGTCGCGCGACCAGACCTCGCGCGTGATTGGCTCGTCGCGGTCGACGATCTCGTGCATGCGCTGCTCGAGCTTTGCAAGATCCTCGGGCGTGAACGGGTGATCGCGGGCGAAATCATAATAGAAGCCCGTCTCGGTCGCGGGACCGAAGGTGACCTGCACGTCGGGAAACAATTCCTTCGCGGCCTCCGCCATCACATGAGCGGCGTCGTGGCGCAGCAGCTCGAGCGCCTCGGGCGAGGTCCGGGTTATGATCGCGACCTTCGCGTCGTGATCGATCGAGGTCGCGAGATCCTTCTCCGCGCCGTCGATCTTGAGGGCCAATGCCGCCTTGGCGAGACCGGGGCCGATCGCCTTGGCGAGCTCGGCACCGCTCAACGCGCCGGGAAAGCTGCGCACCGAGCCGTCCGGGAGCGTCACCGCAACCGGTGAGGACTTAGCACTGAGATTGCTCATGGCCCTGGGATTTAGCCGAAGGCGAGCGTGGCGGCAACCTCCTCCACACGAAGGTCTGCGAGGCTCTTCCGCTGCAAGATGGTGACGCGCGGGCCGCGGGGTGCCGTGAGAGCGGGATCGGAGGCCGCGGAGTAGAGCACGGTCGCCGGCGCGCCCGCTGCCACGAGCAGATGCATCGGCCCGGTGTCGTTGCCGATTGCCCAGAGCGCGCGCCGGCCAAGCACCGCCACCTCCGCTAGATCGGTCTCGCCCGTGAGGTCCTGCGCCATGGGGCGGGCCGCGCGGATCGCGGCGCCGAGCGCCGTCTCGGCGGGACCGCCCACGATCACCGGCACCGCGCCACGCGAGGAGGCGGCGGCGGCGAGTGCCGAGAAACGCTCGATGGGCCAGCGCTTCTCCGGCCGATGGGGCGCACCGCCGGGCACGAGCACGACAAATCGCTCCGGCAATCGAAAGCGCGCGAGATCGGCTTGGATCCAACCGAGACCTGGCAGCGGCACATCGGAGACGCCGGCGCCTCGGAGCTGATCGGCTTGGCGATCGAGGGTGTGCATGGTGTTGCGCACGGGATTGTCGTGCAGGTGCGACGCGCCGCGGGCGATCCCCGACCACTCCGGCCGTTTGCCGGGCCCCAGCAAACGGAAATACCAATTGGAGCGGCTCGAGGTCTGCAGGTCATAGACGCGGGAAAAACCCGCCTGGCGCAGGCGCCGACGCAAGCGCCAAAGACCCGCGAGGTCGAGCGGTCCCGGCCGCTCGTCGACCCAGATCGCATCGAAATAGGGTGCCTTGCCGAGGAAACTCGCGAACGGGGCGGTCGTCAGCAGAACGATCTCGGCGTCGCCGTGGTGCCGGCGGATCGCGGCTACCGGACCCAAGGCCTGCACGACATCGCCGAGGGCGCCCAACTTGATGACGAGGATGCGGGGCCGGCCCGTCACGCCGGCACCCTCATGCCAGCGCCGCCTGCGCCGCCCGTTTTGCCATCGCCGCCGGGAAGAGCACTTCCTCGTAAACGTCGAGGGTCCGGGCAGCCATGGTCGCGGTGTCGAAGTTCCGCCGCACGTGATCGATGGCGCGCGCGGCATGGGCGAGACGCTGCTCGGCCGTGAGGCTCAGCGCCTCGGCGATGGCGTCCGCCAGCGCGCGGGCGTCGCCGGGCGGCACCAGCCAACCGGTGTTGGCGGGCACCACGGTCTCGCGTGCACCGCCATGATTGGTCGCCACCACCGGCCGGCCCATTGCCTGCGCCTCGACGACCACGCGGCCAAAACCTTCGGGCGAGGTCGACGCCGAGACCACCACGTCGGCCAGCATATAGGCCGCCGGCATGTCGCGGCATTCATCGACCATCTCCACATTCGCGCCGAGGCCGAGCTTGGCGGCCTGCGCCTCAAGCTCGCGGTGAAAACGCGCGTCGCCGGAGCCGACGAGGAGGCAACGCACGTTGTCGCGGCGGAGCAGCGCCATCGCCTCGATCAACACGAGCTGGCCTTTCCACCGCGTAAGTCGGCCCGGCAGCATTACCACCGGTGCGCCATCCGGTAGTTGCCACTGCCGCGCCAGCGTCACCAGGCGCTCGGCGCCGACGCGATCGGGGTTGAAGCGCGTAAAGTCGACGCCACGCGGCACGATGCGCAGGCGATCGGGCGTCACGCCATAAACCCGAGCCACATGGGTCCCCACGAAGTCCGAGATCGCGATCACGCGCTCACCCTTCGCCATCACGGAGTTGTAGATGTGCTTCAGGCGCGAGCCCGTGCCGTAGGCGTTGTGGAATGTGGTCACGAAATGCCGGCCGGTGCGACGCGCGGCCCAGAGCGCGCTCCACGCCGGCGCGCGGCTCCGTGCGTGAACGATGTCGATGGTGTTTTGCTCGATCACATCGGCGAGCCGCGCGATATTCGCGCGCATCACCAGCGGGTTCTTGGAGGCGAGCGGCAGCGTGACGTGCCGCGCGCCGGCGCGCTCGATGTCGCGCACGAGAGGCCCACCGGAGGATGCCACCAACGCCTGCCAACCCGCCGCCGTCAGGGCCTGCGCCATCTCGATGGTGCCGCGCTCGACGCCGCCGGTGACCAGGCTCGGCAACACCTGGAGCACGGCCGGCGGTCGGCTTTTCGTCGGCGTCGAGCCGGTGCTAGGGTCGGCGCTCACGCTCATCGCGTGAGAATGCGACGGTGCCAAACCAAATGTCCATGACTTCGGAAAATCCGGACACTCCGGCGGTCGAGAGTTTGGCCCGCGACGGCGGCGAGACGGTCGCCTATCGGCGGCGCCGCGGCAAGGCGCCCGGCGTGGTGTTCCTGGGTGGATTCATGTCGGACATGACCGGCACCAAGGCGGACGCCCTCGATCGCTTCTGCGCCGGGCGCGGCCAGGCCTATGTGCGGTTCGACTATTTCGGCCACGGCGTCTCGTCGGGCGCCTTCAAGGACGCCACGGTCGGGCGCTGGAAGCACGATGCGCTCGCCGTGCTCGACGAGCTGACCGAGGGTCCGCAGGTGCTGGTGGGCTCGAGCATCGGCGGCTGGATCATGCTGCTGGCGGCGCTGGCGCGACCTCAGCGCATCAAGGCACTCCTCGGCATCGCCGCGGCGCCCGATGCCACCGAGGACCTCATGTGGGCAGAGCTCAGCGAAGAGCAGCGCGCGACCATACGGCGCGACGGCTTCCTGCGCCTGCCGTCGGAGTACAGCCCGGAGGGGTACATCTACACGCGCGCCCTCATCGAGGACGGTCGCCGACACCTGGTAATGCGCGAGCCGATCCCACTCGGCTGTCCTGTCCGACTGCTCCACGGGCTCCGCGATCCCGACGTGCCCTGGCGCACCAGCCTCGCGCTCTCGGAAAAGCTCGAGAGCCCCGACGTGTCCGTCACGCTGGTAAAGGACGGCGACCACCGCCTCTCGACGGACGCCGATCTGGCGCTCCTCATGCGGACGCTGGAGCCGCTGCTCACGGCTTGAGAAGCGCCATGAGCCCGTCGCGGTAGCTCGGATAGAGCAGCCTCACGCCGAGCTCTTGCTTGATCCGCTCGTTGGAGACCCGCTTGTTGTCGGCATAGAAGCTCAGCGCCATCTCCGAGAGCTCGGCCTGCTCTATGGGCACGGGTGGCGGCGGCGACACGCCCAGGAGCGCGCAAGCAAAGGTGATGACGTCGGCTGGCGGCGCGGGATCGTCGTCGCAGACGTTATAGATTGCGCCCGGCCTCGGCCGCGCCATGGAGGCGCGCAGCACCTGCGCGATATCCGCCACATGGATGCGCGAGAAGACCTGACCCGGCTTGACGATGCGCCGCGCGCGACCCGAGCGCACCGCGTCGAGCGCGCTCCGCTCAGGCCCATAGATGCCCGCCAGCCGAAAGATGTGTACGGGTGCGCCGCGTCGCCGGTCGAGGTCGAGCCACTGCGTTTCCGCGGCGACCCGGCGGCGCCCGCGCTCGCCCGTGGGCCGCAGTGGCGCCGTCTCGTCGACCCAGCCGCCCGCGAGGTCACCATAGACGCCGGTCGTCGAGAGATAGCCGATCCATCGGAGATTGCGCGACGCCGCAATGTCCTCGCCATGCACATCGAGGACGGGATCGCCGGCTTCGTCGGGCGGCACCGAGCTCAACAGATGCGTCACGCCCGCAAAGAGCGTTGGCGCATTGGCGATCGCATGCGCACGATCGAAGATCAGTGGCTCGGCGCTATCGCGCGGCTTGGCGTCGCCGGGGCGCCGCGTGCCGAGCACGCGCCAGCCCTCGGCCTCGAGCGCCCGCGCGAGAACGCTCGCGGTGTAGCCGAGGCCGAAGCAGAAGAGCGTGGGTTGCTCGGAGGCACCGCTCACGTTGGACTAATCCGCGGGGGCGCCCTGCGGCACCACCTCCAGCGCTGCCGCCATCTGAGCTCGACGCCAGCGCGCCCAAGCCCAGAGCAGCACCGCAAGCGCGGCACCCCCCGCGAGCGGAAGGCGCAACCCGAGCCCCGAGGAGAGCACACCGATCAGCAGTGAGTTCAGCGCCGGACCGCCGCGAAAGATCATGCCGTAGAGCCCCATGATGCGGCCGCGCATGGTGGGATCGACGGCGCTCTGCACCAGCGTCTGCGCGCTCACGCCCGTGATGACCAGCCCCGCGCCGGCAACGAAGAGGCACGGCAAGGCGATCCAGAACTCCGTCGTCGAGGTGAAGGCGAGGAGCGCCAGGGACAACAACAACATGTGCATGACCAAGAGATCGGTGAGCCCCTCGATCCCGCTCCGCCAGACCATCCAGGTGCCGCCGACCATCGCGCCCAGCCCGGCGGTCGCCACCATCCAAGCGAGGCCCTGCGGACCGCGGTGGAACACGCTGTCGGCGAAACCCGGCAGCATCTCGATGAAGCCGCGGCAGATCACCGAGCTGAACGCGAACATGCCGAGCATCGGTCCGATGCCCGGATGCTTCATTGCATAGAGATATCCCTCGAGGGTCGCGCTCAACATCCGCCGCTTGACGCCACCCCCGTCGCCGGGCTCCGGTGTCAGGACGACACGAGAGAGACACAGAGAGAACGCAATGTAGGCGAGCGCATTCAGCGCGAAGCTGAGCGAGACCGAGCCTTGGGCGATGGCCACACCCGCGATGGCTGGTCCGATGAACCGCGCATTGTTGAAGACGATCGAATTGATGGCCACCGCCGACGGCAGGGATTCCCGGTCGACGAGGTTCGGGATCAACGCCAGTCGCGCCGGCTGTGCGACGGCATTGGCCGAGCCCAGCACCAGCGTGAGCAGGAACAGGGGCCAGATCGTGATGAGATCGGTATAGGTCAGCGCGGCCAGGAGGATCGCCTGGCTGATCGACACGATCTGGGTCATGCGGATCACCCAGATGCGGTCCCGCCGGTCGGCAAGCGCGCCCGCCATCGGACTCAGGAAGACCACCGGCGCTAGATCAGCGAAAGCCACCAGCCCGAGCCAAGTGCCGGAATGCGTGAGCCGCCAGGCGAGCCAGCCGACCGTGACGCGCTGCAGCCAGATCCCGATCAGGGACGTCGCGTTCCCGAGCGTATAGATGCGGTAGTTCCGGATGCTGAGCGCGCGCACCACGTTGCCAAAGCCGCCCGTGGAAGACTCACTGCGCACTGCTCGACGAGGCTCCTTGAAGGATCGACCTGGGCGAGATGCCCTGGAGACGGGAAAGCCGGCACGGGATCGCCAGCGAGGAAGTTCCACTGCCGCGCATCGGACGCCGGTGTGACAACTCGCGGGCGACGACTGCGCGCGTGGCGTCCGCGCGCGGGAATGTTACCAGAGCAACCCCATCTCAGGATTGATTAATTCACACCGGACAGCTATGCGTCAGGATGGACGCGCGACCAGCCGGGCCGGCTACGGGACACCGCCGCCCGGAGCGGGACAGTGTGCCATTAATGGTTATATGTATAATGAGACGTGCCCTCCGCCGGGAGCCGTCGGGGGTCCGGGTCGGGCATCGGCGAAGCGGCGGTACCTCTCGATGAAGCGTGTGACCATTGCGGTGGTGTTCCTGGCGGTCTTGGCCGCCGGGGGCATCGCCTATCAGACCTTCATGCTGAAGGCCGCAGAGCCGCCACGCGCCGCCGCCGCGGCGCCGGGGGTGCCCGTGACGATCGCAACCGTCACGCGCAAGCCCGTGCCCGTGCGCCTCGAGGCCATCGGCACGGTGCAGCCGATCGCGACCGTCGCGGTCAAATCGCGGGTCGATGGCCAGATCGCCGAGGTGAAGATCAGCGACGGCCAGGCTGTGAAGACCGGCGACGTGCTCTTCATCCTCGACACACGAGCAGCCGAGGCCCAGCTGAAGCAAGCGGAGGCAACGCTCGCCAAGGATAAAGCACAGCTCGACAACGCCCGGCGCGACGTCGCGCGGTTCAAACCGCTCACCGAGAAGGAATTCGTCTCGCGCCAGCAATTCGACACCGCGGAGACGAACGCCGCCGCGCTCGAGGCGACCCTTCTCGCGGACCAAGCGACCGTCGACAATTTCCGAGTGCAACTCACCTACTACACGATCCGCTCGCCGATGGACGGGCGCGTCGGCACGATCGCGCTCAAGACCGGCAACGCCGTCAAGGCGCAGGATACGATCTCCCTGGTCACCATCAACCAGATCAAGCCGATCTATGTGAGCTACGCGGTGCCGCAGCGCGAGTTGCCGGGGATCCGCGCCGCGGTCGGCGCGGGGACCGTGCCGGTGCAGGCATCCGTCCCCGGCGATCCCGGCCAGCCCATCGCCGGCAAGATCTTCTTCTTCGACAACCAGATCGATCCGACCACGGGCACCATCTCGCTGAAGGCGATCTTTGACAATGCCGACGAGCGGCTCTGGCCGGGTGAGTTCGTCAATGTGTCGAGTACGCTGCGTATCGAGGCCGACGCCCTGGTGGTGCCGAGCAGCGCGGTTCAGGTCGGGCAGAACGGCAGCTATGTCTATGTGGTGAAGCCGGACAACACGGTCGAGCTCCGGCCGGTGACCGTGAACCGCACCGTCGGCGCCGAGACCGTGATCGCCAAAGGCGTGAACGCGGACGAGCGTATCGTGACGGACGGGCAGCTGCGGCTGACGAACGGCAGCCGCATCGAGATTCGCAGCAGCGCCGCGACCGGCGCCGTCGCGGAGCAGCGTTCATGACGTTGCCGGAGACCTGCATCCGTCGTCCCGTGATGACGACGCTGCTGATGATGGCCTTCGTGATATTCGGATTGTTCGGTTATCACCTCCTGCCCGTCGCCGCCCTGCCGCGGGTCGATTTCCCCACCATCGTCGTGAGCGCGAACCTTCCCGGCGCGAGCCCGGAAAGCATGGCGTCGTCCGTCGCCACCCCCCTTGAGCGGCAATTCTCGAATATCGCCGGGCTTGCCTCCGTGGTCTCGATCAGTGGGCAAGGCGTTACGTCGATCACGATGCAGTTCGACCTCAATCGCAACATCGACGGCGCGGCGCTCGACGTGCAGGCAGCGCTTACCGCGGCGGCGCGCAAGCTCCCGGTCGAGATGACAACGCCGCCTTCATTCCAGAAGGTCAATCCAGCGGACTTCCCGATCCTGTTCATGGTGCTGTCGTCGTCGACCCAGCCGCTCTCGATGGTCGACGAGTACGCCGAGACCGTGATGGCGCAGCGCATCTCGCAGCTCTCGGGCGTCGCCCAGGTGAACGTGTTCGGCGCCCAGAAATATGCCGTGCGCATTCAAGCCAATCCCGAGGCCCTCGCCTCGAAGGGGATCGGTATCGACGATCTGATGAACGCGGTCGCGGCCGCCAACTCCAATACCCCGGTGGGACAGCTCTCCGGACACTCGCAGAGCTTCACGCTGCAGGCCAAGAGCCAGCTCGATGCCGCCAAGCTCTACGAGCCCTTGATTGTCGCCTATCGCAACGGCGCGCCGGTGCGGCTTGGCGAGGTCGCCAAGGCGGTCGACAGCGTCGAGAACAACAAGGTGGCGGGCTGGCTCAACGGCACGCGGTCGGTGATCCTCGCGGTCCAGCGCCAGCCGGATGCCAATACCGTGGAGGTGGTCGACAGCATCCGGGCGCTGCTGCCGGTGTTCCAGGCACAGATCCCACCGTCGATCGATCTCAGGGTCCTGAACGACCGGTCAGTCTCGATCCGCCAATCCGTCGCCGACGTGCGCTTCACGCTGCTGCTCACGGTGGCGCTGGTCGTGATGGTGATCTTCGTCTTCCTGCGCAATGTCACGGCGACGATCATCCCGGCGCTCGCCTTGCCCGTGTCGGTGATCGGTACCTTCGCCGGCATGTATGTGATGGGCTACTCGATCGATAACCTGTCGCTACTGGCGCTCACGCTGTCGGTCGGATTCGTGGTCGACGACGCCATCGTGATGCTCGAGAACATCGTGCGTCACATCGAGAGCGGTGAGCGGCCGTTCGAGGCGGCCCTCAAGGGCTCGCGCGAGATCGGCTTCACCATCATTTCGATCACCCTGTCGTTGGTCGCGGTGTTCATCCCCGTGCTGTTCATGGGCGGCGTGGTCGGTCGTGTCTTCCGCGAGTTCGCGGTCACCATCAGCATGACCATTCTGATCTCGGGCATCGTATCGCTGACGCTCACGCCGATGCTGTGCTCGCGGCTCCTCAAGGGTCACGGCACCGAGGAGAAGCACAACGCCTTCTATCGAGCTTCCGAGTCCGGCTTCCAGGCGCTGATCAAGTTCTATGGCTGGTCGCTGCGTGGGGTGCTCGAGTGGAAGCGCGTAACGCTGCTCGTCACCGTGGCGACCGTGGCGCTCAGCGGCTACCTCTACGTCAAGATCCCCAAAGGCTTCTTCCCGATCGAGGATACCGGGCTGGTCTTCGCCACGACGGAAGGCGCGCAGGACATCTCCTTCGAGGCCATGGGCGCGCATCAGCGCGAGGCGGCGGCGATCGTCAAGGCCAACCCCAACGTCGACAATGTCAACTCCTTCGTCGGCGCCACGGGCTTCAGTCCAGCGCTCAACAACGGCCGCATGTTCATCGCGCTGAAGCCGCTAGGGGTGCGCAAGGATTCGATCCTCGACGTGATCCAGCAGCTGCGCCGCGAGACCGCGCGTGTGCCAGGCCTCAGCGTGTTCTTCCAGCCGATTCAGAACATTCAGCTCGGCGGCCGTCTCGCGAAGAGTCAGTATCAGTACACACTCCAGGACGGCGACATCGACGAGCTCTATCGGCTGGCACCGATCATGGAGCAGCGGATCTCGAAGTTGCCGGGGTTCCAGGACGTCACGTCTGACCTGCAGCTGCAGAATCGGCAAGCGCTCGTCAATTTCGATCGGGACAAGATGGCGCAGTTCGGCATCACCGCCGAAGCCGCGCGCAACGCCCTCTATAGCGCCTTCGGCACACGCCAGATCTCGACCATCTACGCGCCGTCGAACGACTACGAGGTCATCCTGGAGATCGATCCGGCCTACCAGGAGGACCCATCTGCGCTCTCCAAGATCTATGTCCGCGCCAGCAACGGCGGTCAGATGGTGCCGCTCGACTCTTTTGCGAGCGTGGTGCCTGGCGTCGGCCCCGTAACCGTCAACCACCAGGGCCAACTGCCCTCGGTCACCATATCGTTCAACCTTGCAGGAATTTCGCTTGGCGAAGCCGAGAGCGCGATCGAGCGGGTCCAGCGAGAGGCGAACCTACCGGTAACGGTTGCGCCCGGATTCACGGGAACGGCGCAGGTCTTCCAGGACTCGCTCAAGGGTCAGGGTCTGCTGCTGATCGCGGCGGTGACCGTCATCTACATGGTGCTGGGCGTCCTCTACGAGAGCTTCATCCACCCGGTCACCATTCTCTCGGGCTTGCCGGCTGCGGGCCTGGGCGCGCTCTTGACCTTGATGCTCTTCGGTCACGACCTCACCGTCATCGCCATCATCGGCATCGTCATGCTGATCGGCATCGTGAAGAAGAACGCGATCATGATGATCGACTTCGCGATCGAGCGGCAGCGCTCGGGTGACACCACGGCTGACAAAGCGATCTACGAGGCCTGCCTGCTGCGGTTCCGACCCATCATGATGACCACCATGGCGGCGATCATGGGCTCTCTGCCGATCGCGCTCGGCACCGGCGCCGGGTCCGAGCTGCGCCGGCCGCTCGGTCTCGCGGTGGTCGGCGGCCTCATCGTCTCTCAGACCCTCACGCTCTATATCACGCCCGTCATCTACGTTTATCTCGAGCGCCTGCGGCACGCCTTTGCCGCGCCTACCACGGCGACGGCAGGCAAGCCGGCCACGGCGCTCGGCGACCATCATGTGCCCGCGGCGCCCGGCGAATAGAGGATCCACGTCTCGCGTCTGTGCCGTGGGTGCGGTGGTGCTCGCGGCGCTATCGCTTGCGCCCGGCGCCGCCCTGGCCCAGCGCAAGCCCGCAGCGGCGCCCTTTGACGCCGAAGCCTATAGCCGCTGCATGAGCCTCGCGGATTCGCATCCCGTCGAGGCCCAGAAGCTCGCCATGCAGGCGCGTACCAGCGGCGGCGGCTTTGCCGCCGAGCACTGCGAGGCGGCGGCGCTCCTCAACCTCAAGCAATACGACGAGGCCGCGAAGCGCTTCCACGACGTCGCCGAGGGCACCACCGCCGAGGACCCGGGCCTACGCGCCGAAGCCTACGACCAGGCGGCGCAGGCCTGGCTCTTGGCGCAAAAGCCGCAGAACGCTCGGAGCGAGCTCGATGCAGGTCTGAAGCTCACGCCCAAGGACGTCCGGCTCCGGATGGATCGCGCCCAGGCCGAGGGGCTCTCGCACGACTTCTGGGCGGCGATCGACGACCTGAACGCGACGCTCGACATCGACCCGAACCGGGTCGAGGCGTTGGTGTTGCGCGCGGCGGCCTACCGGCAGCTCGACGCGACGGACCTCGCGGCCGACGACGTCGCGCGCGCGATCTCGATGCAGCCGCAGTTCCCCGACGCCTACCTGGAGCGCGGCACGCTGCGCGCCATCAAGGGCGATTTCGACGGCGCCCGCGCGGACTGGAACCACGTGAAGGAGCTGGCGCCCAACACCTTCTCGGCGAATTTGGCGCAGCAGGACCTGGCCAAGCTCAACGCCTACCTCGCCAAGAACCCGAAGCCCGCCAAGCCCTGATCGTCAGAAATCCAGATCGGCGTAATGCTTGGGCGGCGGCGCGCCCGGGATGTGGTCGGCGAGAAGCGGTCGGAAGCTCGGCCGCGATTTGATCCGCGCGTACCATTCCTTAGCGGGCTCGTGGTCGTCCCAGGACACGTCGCCGAGGTAGTCCAGCGCCGAGAGGTGCGCAGCGGCGGTGATGTCCGCCAACGAGAAGTGATCGCCCGCGAGCCAGCGCCGGCGCTCCACCAGGAAAGTGATGTAGTCGAGGTGATAGCCGAGGTTCGCCTTGCCGGCGCGGATCGCACTCGAATTGGGCTCGCCGAGTCCCAGGAACCGCTTCATCATCTTCTCGCCGACCAAGGGGTCCGTGACCTCCCGGTTGAGCTTGCCGTCGAACCATTGGGTGAGACGGCGCACCTCCGCACGGTCGAGCGCATTGATGCCGATCAGCAGCTTGTCCCGGTAGACCTCATCCAGGAACTCCGCGATGGCGTTCGCGTCGGCGAGCACTGTGCCGTCGGGCTCGATCAATACCGGCACGTCGCCCGCGGGATTGAGCGCCAAGAACTCCGGCCGCCGCTCCCAGGTCTTCTCCACCTTCATGGTGAAATCGAGGTTCTTCTCCTTCAGCACCACGCGGATCTTGCGCGAGAAGGGTGAGAGCCAAAGGTGGTAGAGCAGCCGCATGCCGCGTCGAGTGTAGCAAAGGCGCGGGATTCGCGCGAACGGCGTGCGTCGAGTAGGATTTCAAAGCAAAGGCGCAACGAATCTTCAAGGCGCCGGCGCCCCTCGTATCGTCGGCGCGTCAAACCGACTCGGGTGAGCCACGAACATGGTGAGTTCCGGAGAGGTCAAATCCACCAAGCTGCCGCTCTCCTCGCTCAAAGTGCCCTATATGCGCGCGGCGCTCGATCGCTGGCGCGCGGCGGCGAGCGGCGGCGCGCTGCCGTCCGAGTGCGCGGTGAACCCGCTCGGCCTCGCCGAGGCCGCGGGCTTTTCGGGCTTGATCGACGTGCTCCGCAATCCGCTCGACTTCAAATATCGCTACTTCGGCCCGAAGATGGCGACCGCGCTCGGGGCCGATTACACCGGCCGTCGCGTCAGCGAGCTCGACCCGCGCAAGTACATCGGTCTCCTCATGGTGGACTACGTGAGCGCGGTCAATGACCGCGAGCCCGTGTTCAGCCGCCTCGCCATGCACCTCGACGCCAAGCGCCAATGGAGCTACGTCCGATTGCTCATGCCGCTCTCGAATAGCGGCCGTGATGCCGATGCGATCTGGGCCGTGACCCACTACGACGGCGGCACCGAGCCCCGAGCCGGTTGAGGCTGGAGCGACGGCGCGCAGAGTGCGACCTCGTCCGCCTGTCTTGTCAGTGCCACGGTGGCGCGTCTATCATTTCGGGTAGGGAAGACAAGGCGCGCACCGGCTCGGGTGCGATTGGGGGTTTCATGACGGGGATGCCAGCGGCAACGCCCGCCCAAGCGGCGGCGGAGTTTCGCGTCGGTCAGGTCTTCAGCCGCGCCTGGACGGTGCTCTCGGCCAACGTCGGCAAGTTCCTGGCACTCACCGCGATCACGGCGCTGCCCGATCTGGCCATCTTGATCCCGGGCCTGAGCGACCCCGAGACCATGCGCCAAGCCGCAACGAATATCTCCCCCAGCGCCCTCCTCGCGGGCGGCGCGACCAGCCTCGTCTGGGGGATCCTGATC
>DATEGF010000059.1:0-39025 GCA_035280245.1 Allostellaceae bacterium | reverse complement strand
GGCGCTGCCGGGTGGTCCGCTGTAAACAAGCGGCCCCATGTCCCCGTTCCGATTCTTTGAGAGCCGGTTGGAGCCGACTGCGCTCCCGCCTCAGGCCCCGCCGCCGGCGGGGCTTGCGGCGTTCTATTGGCATTACGCGCGGCAGGCGCGCTGGCTGGTGGTGGCGCTCTTCTGCGCGGGCTTCATGGTGGCGGCGCTCGACTCGATGATTCCCGTCTTCATCGGGCGAGTGGTGACGCTGGTCTCGACCCACGAGCCGGGCACGCTGCTCCGCGACGTCTGGCCGACGCTCCTCGGCATGGTGGCGGTGCTGCTGCTCCTGCGGCCTGCGGCGCTGTTGCTGCAGGCCCTGATCACCAATCAAGCGATCGCGGCGAATCTCACCAACCTGATCCGCTGGCAGAGCCACTGGCACGTCGTGCGCCAGAGCTGGACCTTCTTCCAGAACGATTTCGCCGGGCGCATCGCCAACCGCATCATGCAGACGGGACCGTCGCTCCGAGAGAGCGTGGTCGCGGGCACCAATGCGGTCTGGTACATCCTGGTCTACGGCAGCAGCGCCATCGTCTTGATGGCGAGCAGCGATCCGCGCCTCGCAGCGCCGGTGCTGCTGTGGTTCGGGTGCTACGGCGTCTTTCTCAGCTATTTCGTGCCGCGGCTGCGCGACAAGTCGCGGCTGATGTCGGAGATGCGCTCCACACTGACCGGCCGCGTGGTCGACAGCTACACGAACATCCTGACCGTGAAGCTGTTCGCGCGTCCGAAAGACGAGGACGACTTCGTCCAGGGTGCCGTCGATCAGCACACCAAGACTTTCCGCGGCCAGCTCCGGCTGATAACGATGTTCAGCCTGACGCTCACGATGCTCAACGCGTCAATGGTCGTCGGAACCGGCGCGATCGCGATCTGGCTCTGGAACCGCGGCGACGTTCCGATCGGCACGGTTGCCATGGCGCTGCCGCTCACCTGGTCGATCGCCAATATAGCGGGCTGGGTCGCGCAGAACGTCACGGCGATCTTCGAGAATGTCGGCGTGGTGCAAGACGGCATGCGCTCGATCGCCGTGCCACACCAGATGACCGACCGGCCCGACGGCGGCTCGCTGAAGGTCGAGCGTGGCCGGGTCGTCTTCGAGGACGTGCGGTTCGGCTATGGCACCGCGCGCGGGGTGCTGCACGGCATCGATCTCACCATCAGACCCGGAGAGCGGGTCGGGCTGGTCGGCCGATCGGGCGCCGGCAAGTCGACGCTGGTCAACCTGCTGCTGCGCTTCTACGAGCTCGAAGGTGGCCGCATCCTGATCGACGGCCAGAATATCGCGGACGTGACGCAGGAGAGCCTGCGCCGCCACATTGCAATGGTGACGCAGGATACCTCGCTGCTTCATCGGTCGATCCGCGACAACATTCGCTACGGTCGACCGGAGGCGAGCGACGAGGAAGTCCGCGAGGCCGCCGAGCGCGCCCACGCGCTCGAGTTCATCGAGGGCCTCGAGGATTGGCATGGCCGGCGCGGCTTCGAGGCGCATGTGGGTGAGCGCGGCGTGAAGCTCTCGGGCGGCCAGCGCCAGCGCATCGCCATCGCGCGCGTAATCCTCAAGAACGCGCCGATCCTGGTGCTGGATGAGGCGACCTCGGCGCTCGACTCAGAGGTGGAGGCGGCGATCCAGGAGCAGCTGGAGGGGCTGATGAGGGGTCGCACGGTGATCGCGATCGCGCACCGGCTCTCGACCATCGCGCGGCTCACCCGCCTGATCGTGCTCGATCACGGGCGGATCGTGGAAGAGGGTAGCCACGCGGATCTGCTCGCCGCCGATGGCGCTTATGCGCGCCTCTGGCAGCGCCAGTCCGGCGGGTTCCACGGGCGGGAAATCCCCGCCGGTCGCGACGCGATTCCGGCGGGGGAGTGAGCGAGCTTAGTCGCCTTCCTGGTTGACCTGGCCAGAGGCTGAAACCGCGATGTTCACGGCAGCGCCGCCCTTCATGCCGGTGCCGTGCCAGGTATTGTCGCAACCTTTCCTCACCATCCTGACCCCCGTGAAGCCGGCGCTCTCCGCGCGCTGCTTGGCCTGCTGGGCGGTGGTCGCGTCGACCACGTCGCCGGGCTCGCAGGCGGCCCGCGCCGCGGTGAAGCTCGGCGGTCCCACGAGTGCGGGAACGAGGATCACGCTCGCGGCCAGCACGGCCGCGCCAATGCCCTGTGCGATTACCTTGCTCATGGTGGACCTCCCGTTGGGTTGGACGTGGACAACGATAGGAACGTAATTGTGGCGTTACTAGGGTCCAGAGGCTTGCCGATTTTAGAGCACCGTCCGCAGCTGCCAGAGCTCGGGAAACAGGACGATTTCCAGCTGCTTGCGAAGGTAGCCCACGCCTGAGGTTCCGCCGGTGCCCGGCTTGAGGCCGATGATCCGCTCGACCGTGGTCACGTGGCGAAAGCGCCACTGACGGAAGTAATCCTCGAGGTCGACCAGCTTCTCCGCGAGCTCGTAGAGGTCCCAGTGCTCGCCGGTGCCCCGATAGACCGCGGTCCACGCCGCCGCCACCGTCGGCTGCGGGCGGTAAGGCACGCTCCAGTCCCGATCGCGAGCGGCATCGTCGATCGCGAAACCGCGTCGGTGCAGCAGGCGGATCGCGTCGTCATAAAGGCTCGGTCGCTCCAGCGTGGCGATGAGCTCGCCGTGGATCGCGGGGCGATGCTGGTGGGGTGCGACGAGCGCGCGGTCCTTGTTGCCGAGCGTGAATTCCAGCAGGCGGTATTGGAACGACTGGAAGCCCGAGGATCGGCCAAGCTCCGCGCGGAAGTCGGTGTATTCGCTGGGCGTCAGCGTCGAGAGCACGTCCCAGGCCTGGATGAGCTGCGCCATGATGCGGCTCACCCGCGCGAGCATCTTGAAGGCGGGGTCGAGGTCGTCCGCCTGGACGCGCGCTTGCGCCGCGCGCAGCTCGTGCAGCGCCAGCTTCATCCAGAGCTCGCTCGCCTGATGCTGGATGATGAACAGCATCTCGTTGTGGTTGCCCGAGCGCGGGTGTTGCGCGTCGAGCAGCCGGTCGAGATGGAGGTAATCGCCATAGCTCATCTCGCCCGCGAACTCGGTATGCGGTGTCTCGGCCGAGGGGCTGGTCATGGCGGAAGCTCCTGCGAAGCGGGGATGCGCACGTGCTCAGGTCGGATGCCCAGACCCAGGAGCCGCGCGGGGAAGCGGCGAAGATAGGGGATTGCATTGAGCAGGCGAAGCGGCAGGGGCGGCGCCACCGTCCGAGACTGGCCGAGCAGCGGGCTGATGATGCGGTTCTGCACGAAGACCTGGAGGGCTTGCGTCGCCTTGGTCGGGAACTCCCGCCGGCGCTGGACGGCGGCGAGGTCCGTGTCGCTGAGCCGACCCTCGCGGAGCGGGCGTGCGAGGATGTTGGCGGCGGCGACGGCGTCCTGGATCGCGAGATTGATGCCGATGCCGCCCACCGGCGACATCGCGTGCGCGGCATCGCCAATGCAGAGCAGGCCCGGCCGATGCCACTGGTCCAGCCGATCGACGCGGACGGTCAGGAGCTTCACGGCGTCCCAATCCGCGAGCTCGCTGACGCGATCCGCTAGCATCGGCGCGAGACCGGCAATGTCAGTGCGGAATGCCGGCAAGCCCTGCTGATGGATCCGCTCCAGCGAGCCCTTGGGGATCACGAAGCCGCATTGCCAGTAGTCGCCGCGATTGATGGTGATGAAGATGCGGCCGGCGTCGAAGCGACCCATGGTGTCCTCGGCGTCCGCCGTCGAGCGGGAGAGGCGGAACCAGAGGACGTCCATGGGCGCGCCGAACTCGCGGACCGCGAGCTTCGCGCGCTCGCGCACAACGGAAGTTCGGCCATCGGCGCCCACCACCAGATCGGCGCGCACCTCCAGCGGTCCCTCGGTGGTCATCGCGTTGAGCCCCACCACGCGGCCTCTGTCCTCGATGAGGTCCGTGACCTCGGCACGCGTCAGCAGCTTGAAGCCCGGATAGCGCGCGCCTTTCGCCGCGAGGAAATTGAGGAAGTCCCATTGAGGCATCAGCGCGATGAACTTGCAGTGCGTCGGGAGATGCGTGAAGTCCGCAATGGTCACGCGTGCGTTGCCGATCGACGCGGAGAGCATGCGTGCAGGCTGGTGCGGGAGGCGCAGGAACTCATCGATCCACCCGAGCTCGTGGATCACCTGGAGGCTCGAGGGGTGCACCGTGTCGCCGCGGAAATCCCGGAGGAAATCCGCGTGTTTCTCCAGCACGACCACCTCGATCCCCGCGCGCGCGAGGAGCAGGCCAAGCATCATGCCGGCGGGCCCACCACCCGCGATCGCGCAGCGCGTGGTCAGCGCCCCCGTGGCGGTCGACGCGCTCAGCGCTGCGCCTTGAGCCATCCCAGCAGGATCTCGTTGAAGACCGCGGCGCGCTCGACGTTCGGGAAATGCCGTGCGTTCGCAATCTCCTGGTAGCGCGCGCCGGGGATCAGTCCGGCGATACGCTGATTCTGCGCCGGCGGCGTGCCGGGGTCTTCACTGCCGCAGACGACGAGCGTCGGCACCTTCAGGGTGGGCAGCTTCGGGACCCAATCGAAATCGAGGATCGCGGCGGCGCAGCCAAGGAAGCCCGCGGGCGTGGTCTCGGCGACGGTGTCGCGGATCTGCTGCCAGCGCCGGGGGTTGCTAGGCTTGTAGGCGGCGGTGAACCAGCGCTCCATGGTGCCGTCGGCGACCGGCGCCAGCGAGTTCGCCTTGGTCACGGCCTCGATGCGCGGCGCCCAGGCGGCCTTGGCATCGGGCAGGGTGCCCGGCAGCGTGTCGCAGAGCATGAGCGATTTCAGCTTGGCGGTGTGCTGGAGAGCGAAGCCTTGTCCGATCATGCCGCCGATCGAGAGGCCGACGAAGTGCACGCGGTCAAGGCCGAGCGCGTCGATCGCCGCCGCAACGTCGCCCGCGAGCGCGCTCATGGTGTAGGGACCGGCGACGGGATCGCTCCCGCCGTGGCCGCGCATGTCGAGCCGCAGCACCCGGAAGCCGGCCGAAAGCAGTGGCGGCATCTGCTCTGCCCACATGCCGCTGTCCGAGGCCAGCGAATGGGTGAAGCAGACGACGGGACCAGTCTCCGGACCGATGAGGTCGTAGTAGAGGCGGCGGCCTTTCAGCGGGATCAGCATGGGCGCGGCTCCTTCTTGGGGTCAGGCGCGGAAGAGCACGTAAAAGACAACATAGAGCCAGCTGAAGAAGCCGTCGATGATCGCCCAGAGCACGCTGCGGCTCTGAGACCACGAGATCGCGATCGCGAGCGCATTGCCGAAGGTGATGCCGTAACCGACGCTGGTGGTGTAGCGGATCCTTGCCATGACGCGTGCCTCCCGGGGCCAAAGGTCAAGGGGCGAGAGCTTACGCGATTGCCGCGTGCTGCGCGGAAATGTGCTATAGGCACGCGCCCATCATCGCAGTCACAGCGGTTCAATGCCCATCATCGTCAGCAATCCTTCCATCCCTCCGGCTTCGGGAGTGCCGGGCCGGCCACCGGTACCACAAGTCGAGATCCCGCCGGAGGCGGCGGAGACCGCGGAGGAGTTGTTCAAGCGCCTGCGTCAGCTCTGCGCCGATGGCCGCGTCACCATCGAGCTCGACCACAAGCGGCTCATGCACATCGACAGCCCCGTCTCGTTCGAGGCCTGGGGCAATCAGCTCGTCTATCCGCTGCTGCTGCTGACCTGCGTACTCTGGTGGTGGCTCGGCTGGAGGGTCGGGGCCGGCACCGCGGTCGCGAGCGTGGCGCTCTACCTCACCATCGGCAAGTCGTTCCTGCGCCGGCGCATCGATGGGCGCGTGCGCGAGAAAGTGCTGGAGGACGTTGTGCAGTGGCGGAAGCTCTGGACCTTCGGCGGCGTGAGCCTGCGCCGAAATGGGGCGGGCGAGGGCGATGGCACCTCCGCCTCGCCACGCGATAATTGGATGGAATTCGTCCGCCGACTCACGAAGAACGCGTAAGCAGCTGCTTTCGCCCGAATTTTGGTGTAAGGTGCCGCGCCTGTTGATGGTGGAGGGCGTGAAATGACTCGCAAATTCGTACTGGGGATTGCCGCGTTGAGCGTGCCGCTGCTGCTGGCGGCCTGCGGAGACACGACCGAGGATCGTGCCCTAAGTGGCGCCGGAATTGGCGCCGCCAGTGGCGCCGTTATTGGAGCCGTCACCGGGATCGGACCAGGCGCCGGCGCGCTGATCGGCGGCGCCGTCGGCGCCACTGCGGGCGCGGTCACGGATTCGAGCCAGGTCAATCTCGGCAAGCCGGTCTGGCGTGGCTCGTCGTCGAGCGGCGGGCCGGCCGGCAGCGCTTACGACGAGGGGACCGTGCGCAACATACAGGCGGGGCTGCAGCGGCTCGGTTACGACCCCGGACCCGCGGATGGACGCTTCGGTCCGCAGACGGAGACTGCGATCCGGCGCTTCCAGCAGGACAATGGCCTCGCGGTCGACGGTCAGCCGACCCAGACGGTGTGGCAGCAGATCCAGCAACGCGCCCCGGGCTGATCGCCCGCCCTCACTCGCGCATCATCGAGCGCGCCGTGGCCCGGGGGCTGCGGCGCGCTTTGTGCTGAAGGGAAACCTGTGCAAGGCAAGACCTGCGTCATCACTGGCGCCACGTCCGGGATCGGGCTCGCCGCGGCGGTGGCGCTTGCGGCGAGAGGGGCAAGCCTCGCCTTGGTTGGCCGTGATCGGGCCCGTGGCGAGGCGGCACTCGCGCGGGTGCGTGCCGCGGCGCCCGGTGTCCGCGCGACGATGCATTACGCGGATCTCCTGTGCATGAGCGAGGTTCGCCGCTTGGGCGCGGAACTGCTCGCCACCTATCCCCGCATCGACGTGCTCGTGAACAATGCCGGCGCGCTCTTCGAGCGGCGCGAGCTCACCGATGACGCGCTGGAGCGAACCTTCGCGCTCAACCACATGGCGTATTTTCTGCTGACCCATGTCCTGCGCGAGCGGCTCGCAGCCTCGGCCCCTGCGCGCGTGGTGAGCGTCGCCTCGCGCGCGCACCAGCAGGCGAAGGGCCTCGATCTCGACGATCTCAACCTCGAGCGCGGCTATAGCGGCTGGACCGCTTATTGCCGGTCGAAGCTTGCGAACATCCTGTTCACGCGCGCGCTCGCCCGACGGCTCGCCGGTACCGGCGTCACCGCGAACTGCCTGCATCCCGGCTTCGTCGCGAGCCGGTTCGGCGATAACAACCGCGGCCCATTCCGATGGGGCATTGGCCTCGGCAAGCGCTTCTTCGCGATCTCCGAGGCGCGCGGCGCCGAAACCGTCGTCTATCTCGCGAGTGATCCCGTCGTCGCCTCGACCACCGGCGGATATTTCGCGAACTCGAAGCCCGCGACGCCCACGGCGGCGGCACAGGACGACCGCGTGGCCGAGCGGCTGTGGGAGATCAGCGCCAAACTGGCCGGCTGAAACGGAAGAGCCGAGTCGTCGGCTCATCGTTTGTTTATATGGCGCGCGAGGCTAGACTATCTCCATCAGCGGACATCGGGAGGGACCCATGACCATCACGCTCTATGAGCTCGCGGGCGCCGAGCCGGATCGGCGCTTCAGCCCCTTCTGCTGGCGCATCCGGATGGCGCTCGCACACAAGGAATTGCCGGTCGAGACCGTGCCCTGGTGCATGACCGAGAAGGAGGCGCTGGCACCGACGGGCCAGGGTCGCGTGCCCGTGATCGTCGACAACGAAAAGTGGGTCAGCGATTCCTGGGTGATCGCGAACTATCTTGAGGAGACCTATCCCGAGCGCCCGACGCTGTTCGGCGGCGGTGCCGCCCGTTCAGTGACGCGCTTCGTTCAGGGCTGGACCGACACGGTGCTCCACCTCGGGATCTTCCGCTCAGTCGTACTGGATATCTGGCAGCACGTGCATGAGAAGGACAAAGCCTATTTCCGCAAATCGCGCGAAGAGCGCTTCGGCGGGACAACGCTCGAAGCGCTCCAGTCCGGCCGAGAGGAGCGGCTGCCGGCTCTGCGCGACAGCTTGCTGCCGCTGAGGAACCTGTTGGGAGCGCAATCCTTCATCGGCGGCCTCCATCCGCGCTACGCGGATTACGTCGCTTTCGGTGCATTCCAGTGGGCCCGCTGCATCAGCCCGTTCAAATTGCTTGCGCCAGACGATCCCGTCTTCGCCTGGCGAGAGCGCATGCTAGACCTCTTCGGCGGCATGGCGCGCGAGAGCAAGGGCTATCCCGTCTAGTTGCCGGCAGGCCTCGCAAGCCGCTCCTCGAGCCACGCCCGGAGCTGCGGCGCCAGCGGCTTCGCCTTACGGGTGGCGCCATCCATCTGGACCAGCACAGTCTCCGACGTGGCGGCGCAGGTATCACCGTTGAAGACGCCTTGGCCCAGGCGGAACGAGGTGCGGCCGATGCCGAGGACGCGGGTCCCGATGTCGACACGGCCGGGGTAAAACAGCTCCGCGCGGAAATCGATCTCGAGCCGCACCGCCGCGAACTTCGCGTCGGGACCGGCGAGATTGAGCTTCTCGTCGAAAAGGAACATGACGCGGCCGCTCTCGAAGAAGGTGGCGAAAACCGCGTTGTTGACGTGGCCTTGCCGGTCGGTATCGCCGTAGCGGAGTTTGTCGTAGGTCCAGATCGCGTAGGAGCCGCGCTCGGTCGCCGGCGGGAGCGTGGCGGCGGCGCCCTCGTTCATGAGCGCTACTCCGCGGCGGCCTTGCGCGGCGTCTCGAGCGCGGCGCCGGATGCGAAGAGCGCGTCGATCTCCTCCGCAGTGTAACCGGCTTCCGCCAGCACATCGCGCGTCGCCTCGCCGAAGGCCGGCGGCGTCGAGCGCACGCTCGCGGGCGTGCGCGAGAGCTTCACGGGATTGCCGGTACCGCGATAGCTCCCACGCTCCGCCACCATGCCGCGGTGGCGCGTGTGCGGATGATTGAACACGTCGGGCACGTCGAGCACGGGGCCGCAGGGCACACCCTTGTCCAAGAGCGTCATCGCGAGCTGCTCACCGTCGATCGAGGCGAGGCCCGCCTCGAGCTCCTCCCGGAGCGCCGCGCGGTTGGTGACGCGGTCGGCATTGCTGCGGAAGCGCGGATCGTTCACCAGCTCCGGCCGGCCGATCTCCGCGCAGAAGCGCTGGAACTGCCGGTCGTTGCCGACCGCGACGAAGATCCGCTTGGTCTTGGTGCGGTACTGGTCGTAGGGGCTGACGTTCGGGTGCTGGTTGCCCGTGCGCGCCGGCGGCTTGCCCGAGAGGAACCAGTTGGCACTGTAAGGATGCAGCAGTGCCACCGCGCTGTCGTAGAGCGTCACCTCGACGAATTGGCCGCGGCCCGAGCGCTGCCGCTCCTGGAGTGCCAACAGGATCGCGATGCTCGCGTTCATGCCGGTGGCGAGATCGACCACGGGTACGCCCACCCGCACCGGCGCGCCCTCGGGCTCCCCGTTGAGGCCCATCAGGCCAGCCATCGCCTGGACGACGGCATCGTAGCCGGGATAGCCGCCCAGCGGCCCATCGGCGCCGAAGCCGGAGACACGGCAGTGGATGAGCCGCGGGAAGCGCTGCTTCAGCACGGCCTCGTAGCCCATACCCCAGCGCTCGAGCGTGCCGGTCTTGAAATTCTCGATCAGCACGTCGGCCGTCTCGAGCAGCCGCAGCACGGCCTCGCGACCCTCGGGCTTCGTGAGGTCGAGGGCGACGCCCCGCTTGTTGCGATTGACGCCGATGAAATAAGAGGCCGCATCGCCCTGGAAGGGCGGACCCCAGGTGCGGGTCTCGTCGCCCTGGGGCGGCTCGATCTTGATCACCTCGGCGCCGTGGTCGGCAAGCATCTGCGTGCAGTAGGGGCCGCCCAGCACGCGCGTGAGGTCGATCACCTTGATGCCGGCGAGCGCGCCGGCGTTTTGGTCGGAGGTCATGGGGCTTCCGTGGTTCATTCCGCGGCACGCGGGACGATCCCAAACACCCGCGCGCCGAATTGGGGATAGAGAGCCGCCAGCTCCGGCGCAAGGGTCTCGCGCAGGAGCCGCAGGGTCGCGGGCTGCGGTTCGGGTGTGACCGGCACCGTCGCCGGCCGGTCGAACTCGAAGCCCGTGTTGTCCAGTACCTCCTCGACGGTGTGGCCGGGATGAATGCTCTCCAGCCGGAACCGCGAGCGCTGCTTGTCGAAGGCGAAATGGCAGAGCGGCGTCACCAGCGCGATCGGACCGCCGCGCCGGTAGACATTGGGCGGGCTCGTGCCGGGCGCGCTGACGAAATCCACCTTGGAGACGAGCGTGCGGCGGGAGTGTTCGGTGCGGAACAGGATCACCCGCGGTACTACGAAATAGAGATAGGCCGAGCCGAAAGAGCCCGGGAAGCGCGCCTTCGGGCGCGCGTAGTCGCCGACCGCGACCAGGTTGATGTTGCCCTGGCCGTCGATCTGCGCGCCCGAGAGGAAGAACACGTCGATCCGACCCTGGCCCGCCGCGTCGAAGAGCTCGCGACCCCCGTCGGTGAAGAGATTGTGCTTGGCACTCTGCTGCAGCGAGACGTAGGGCCGCCCGTTGCCGAGCCGCTGCGCCAGGAACGCCGCCGCTGCGGGGATCGGCGAATTGGCGCCGACCGCGATGTGCTTCGCGCCGGAGATCAGGCGCAGCACGACGTCGATCAGGAGTTCTTCGGGCTTGATTTCTTGCATAGCGTCGACCGTCACCCCTCACCCTCCCATCGCCAGACGGCGATGGGTCCCTCCCTCTCCCGCAAGGGGAGAGGGAATCACGGTGCACGCTCCACCCCTCTCCCCCTGCGGGGCCCAGCGCGAAGCGCTGGGAGGGTGAGGGGTAAGGGTCGCACGAGTGCTCCCGAACCTAGGCGGCCCGTCTCTCGTGGACGTAGCGGTCGAGGTATTGCCGGAAGCCGTCCTCGGTCTGCGCGAGGCGCATGTATTCCTGGAGGTGGGGGGTGTCCTCGACGGCGAGTGAGCCGAAGCGGAGGGGCCAAGTGCCGCGCTTTGCGACCGCGACGGCCTCGACGTAGAAACTCGCAATGGTCGAGCCGGCGAGCGTCTCGTCCTCGAGAAGATTGCCGTCGCGGATTTCCTCGACGGTCACCACGGACTTGGCCGAGGCATGCGCCATCACGAAGAGCTCTCGGCGGCGACCCGCCCACACATTGCCGTAGCGGTCCGCGAAGGGCGCGTGGAAGAGCGCCACGTCCGGCCGGATCGCCGGCACGAGCAAGATCGGATCGTTCTCGGCGAAGGGATTGTCGACGACTTTCCAGTCGGGCCGCACGTTGAGGAGGTCGGAGCCGATCACGCCGCGGAGCGCCATGAAGGGCACGCCTTTCTCGCCGGCCTGAAGCGCCGCGTGGAGCGCGGGGCAGGTCGCGTCCTTGATGGCGAGCGTGCCCGCGGTCGCTGCCGCCGCGAAGCGCGGTCCGGTGCCAAGCTCTCCGACCGCCACCGCCGACGTCTCGATGGAGGCGAGCGCGCCAGCGCCGATCAGCAGATCGGCCTGCAGCGACGAGGCCGGCAGCGTCAGGAGGTGCAGGCCTTTGACGCCGCGCCGGATCAGCGCGCGTGTCGCCTCCATGGCGACGCCGCTGTAGTCCGGCGGCACCACCACGGACATCCCGTCCTCGATGACCGACAGGGCGGCATCAAGGGGGCGAACGATCTCGGCCACGGCATCACTCCTGTGCTGGATCGCGGCAAGGGTAAGGCGCCGGTCAAGCCTCGGCAAGAGCAGGCTAATCCCGCCTTGCCTGCGGGCGCGACCGCGCCCTAGTGTGCGAAAACACCTGAAGTGGAATCACCCATGCTGAGCGAGACGAGCGGCGAATTTCTGACGCTGCATGAGCTGGTGAAGGCAGCCCGCAACAAGCTCCCCGCAAACATCTGGGACTATCTGGTGGGGGGTGCCGATACCGAGACCACGGTCCGGCGCAATCGCCTCGCGCTCGATTCAGTGGCGTTCCGGCCGCGGGTCCTGCGCGACGTCTCCAAGATCGAGCTGAGCCGAAAAGTCCTCGGCAAGACCTTGCGCATCCCCGTCATGCTGGCGCCGGTGGGCTCGCTCGAATCCTTCGAGCCAGGCGGGGGCGCGACGGTCACCAGGGCTACGACCGAGTTCGGCGTGCCGATGTTCCTGAGCTCGGTCTCGAAGCCCGGGATCGAGGAGACGGCCGCGGCGGCGCCCGGCGGCATGCGCGTCTATCAGCTCTACGTCCGCGGCGACCAGGCGTTCGTCGACGAGCACCTGGGTCGTGCGGTCACCGCCGGGTATGACGCTCTTTGCATCACCGTCGACACCGCGATCTACAGCCGACGCGAGCGGGACATCTCCACGCGCTTCGCCAAGCCCTGGCGCCGCGGCGTGGTCGGCATGGATTACCAAGCCTCTCTCAATTGGACCGACGTGAAGCGCATCCAGGATAAGTTCCGTCTTCCGCTCATCCTCAAGGGCATCGCCACGGCGGAGGACGCGGTGATCGCCTGCGATCACGGCGTCGCCGCGGTCTATGTCTCGAACCACGGCGGCCGGCAGCTCGACCACGGCCGCGGCACGCTCGACGTGCTGCCCGAGGTGGTCTCAGCGGTGAAGGGCCGCGCCGCCGTGATCATCGACGGCGGATTCTCGCGCGGTACGGACATCATCAAGGCGATCGCGCTCGGCGCCGACGCGGTCGCGATCGGCCGGCTCTATCTCTACGGTCTCGCGGCGGCTGGGCAGGCGGGCGTCGTCCGCGTGCTCGAGCTCCTGGAGACGGAGCTCCGAGTCTCCATGGGTCTCCTCGGTGTCGACAGCGTCGCGAAGCTCGACAAGTCCTATCTGCATGCGGCGCCGCCGGTCTATACGCCGCATGTCCACAGCGCGTTTCCGCTCCTCGAGGCCGGCTATTGAGGCGCGGTTAACGGCTGTTTTTCCGTTTTGTTAATCAGAGTGGGTGAGGCTGCTCGGCTGCAACTCCAGGCTGAGCGTCCGCGCCAACCATGCCCCTCGACCTCTTGTTTCGCCGACTCTGGCCCATTCCAGTGTCGCTCGTCGCGGCGACGCTTTTCATCTACGCGCAGGAGCCGGCACCTTGGGCGCTCGCGGCGATCACCTTCGCCGCGGGCGGACTCTCGGCGTGGTGCGCGGCGCGCGCGGTCTCCGCTCGGCGCGCGGCCGAGATGGAAATCCTCAAGCAGCGGCTCGAGATCGACCTCGCGGAGAGCCGTCGGCTGGAGCAAGAGCACAGCCAGCTCTACACGGAGCTGCTGCACTCGCAGAAGCTGGAGGCGCTTGGCACGCTGGCAGGCGGCGTGGCGCACGACCTCAACAACATGCTGGTGCCCGTGCTCTCGCTTGCCAAGGTCGTCATGGCGAAGCTGCCATCGGGCTCGCGCGAGCATGCCAGTGCCGGGCTGATGCTGGACGCCGGCCGGCGCGCGCGGGACTTGGTGCGGCAGGTCCTGGCCTTTTCGCGCAAGACTGCCGCCGATCGAAGGCCGCTGGCGCTCGACGGCTTCGTCGCGGACGTCCTCAAGAAGATGCAGCCGTCGCTTCCCTCAGGAATCGCGATCGAGCAGAATTTGGCGTCTGTCCCGCCGGTTTCGGCCGACGGCGCTCAGCTGGAGCAGGTGCTGGTCGCGCTCCTCAGCAACGCGATCCAGGCGATCGTCGACGGGATCGGCACCGTCACCATCGAGGTCGCGGGCGACGAGGCGCGCTTGGCGGCGCTGCACCCGGCGGCCGCCGGCGTGCCGGGCGTCCGGCTCACGGTCCGTGATACCGGCTGCGGCATGGACGCCGTCACCAAGCGCCGGATCTTCGAGCCTTTCTTCACAACTAGGGAAGTCGGCCGCGGCACCGGCCTCGGCCTCGCCGTCGTGCATGGCATCGTCACCGGGCATGGTGGTGACATCTCCGTGGAGAGCGAGCCCGGCGTCGGCACGCGCTTCGATATCCTCCTGCCCTGCATGACAGTCGGGCAGGCCGCGGCAGCGGCGGCGGCCTAGACCCGCGAAATTCCCTGGCACGGAGGCCGATCCCGGGTAGCATCATTTCCCAGGGATCGGCGTCGTGGCGTCACAGAAACGCGGCAGCGACATTGTCATCGGCCTGAGCGCGGTGGTGATCGCCGTCACCGCCGGCGAGCCGCGCGTGCTGACGGTCGAGCGTGCGCTAAGCGGGGGCGAAGGCGCCAAGCGATCGACGGAGGGCCTTGCCGCTCTTCCCGCGGGACCCTTCGACCCCCTGGGGCACCGTACCTTGGAGCTGGGGCTCCGCAGCTGGGTCGGCGAGCAGACGCAGCTGCCGCTCGGCTATGTCGAGCAGCTCTACACATTTGCCGATCTCGGCCGTGAGAAGGGGGCGCGCGATTCCGACGCGCGCCTGGTCTCGATCGGCTACCTCGCGCTCACGCGAGAAGCGGAACCGACCGGCGACGGCGCCGCCCTTTGGCAGAACTGGTACCGCTATTTTCCGTGGGAGGACGGACGCCGCGGCCGGCCCGCAATGGTGGCGAGCGCCATCGAGCCGCGGCTCGCCGATTGGGCGGCGGATACGCGCAATCCCGAGGAGCGCCGCGACCGGGAGCAGCGCATTCGCACGACCTTCGGCCTCGCCCCCGTGCGCTGGGACGAGGAGCGCGTACTGGAGCGCTACGAGCTCCTCTATGCGGCCGGGCTCGTCTCGGAGGCGCGGCGCGACCGCGGCCTCGCGCCGGACCGAACGGGGGCACCGCTCGGCGAGGCCATGGCGATGGATCATCGCCGCATCCTCGCGACCGCGATGAGCCGGCTGCGCGGCAAGCTCAAGTATCGGCCGGTGGTGTTCGAGCTGATGCCGCCGGCCTTCACGCTGCTGCAGCTCCAGCAGAGCGTGGAGGCGCTCGCGGGCGTGGCACTCCACAAACAGAACTTTCGGCGCCTGGTGGAGCAGGGCGGGCTCGTCGAGCGCACGGGCGAATGGGAGCGCGGCACCGGCGGGCGCCCCGCCGAGCGTTTCCGCTTCCGCCGCGAGGTGCTGCTGGAGCGGCCGGCGCCGGGGGTGCGTCTCCCCATCGCGCGGCGCATCGCGCTCACTTCGTCCGGCTGACCTCACCTCGTCCCTGGGGGTTTCCGCGGAAATGCATGGCTGATCCCTGAGGCTCATTGCCTCTTGACGAGAGTAATGCTCATCCCCAGCATTAGTGACAGCGGCAATGGCCGCCTTTCTTGGACTTATGAAATGCTCAAGGAGAGTATAATGATTCCATCGTCTGCAGTCACTGGCACCGAGCCGGACGCATCTGCCTTCGCGGGGCAACTCGGCGAGATCTATGGGCGCATGGAGCGCGTCGTACCGCGAGTGGAATGGCCGTTCTTCGCGCCCGACGTGGCGGCGATCCTCGAGCTCAAACGACAGCGGAACGCGATCGTCCTCGCACACAACTACCAGACGCCGGAGATCTATCACGGCGTCGCCGACATCGTGGGCGATAGCCTGGCGCTCGCGCGCGCCGCCGCCAAGACCGAGGCTGAGGTGATCGTGCTCGCGGGCGTGCACTTCATGGCGGAGACGGCGAAGCTGCTCAATCCCGGCAAGACCGTGCTGATCCCGGACCCGCGCGCGGGCTGCTCGCTCGCGGCCTCGATCACCGGCGCCGATGTGCGGCTCCTGCGCGAGCGCTATCCGGGCGTGCCCGTGGTGACCTACGTCAACACCTCCGCCGAGGTGAAGGCGGAGTCCGACATTTGCTGCACGTCCGGAAATGCGATCGAGGTCGTGGAGAGCCTCGGCGCGCCCAAGGTGATTTTCCTGCCCGACGAGTATCTCGCGCTCAACATCGCGAAGCAGACCAAGGTCGAGATCATCGCCTGGAAGGGCCACTGCGAAGTGCACGAGTGCTTCTCCGCCGCGGACATCCGCCGCTTTCGCGAGAGCCATCCTGGGGTGATCGTGCTGGCGCACCCGGAGTGCCCGCCCGAGGTGATCGCCGAGGCCGACTTCGCAGGCTCGACCGCGGGGATGAGCGATTACGTCGCCGCACACCGACCGAAACGCGTCGTCATGGTCACGGAGTGCTCCATGAGCGACAACCTCGCGGCCGAGCACCCGGACGTCGAGTTCGTCCGCCCCTGTAATCTCTGCCCGCACATGAAGCGCATCACGCTCGCCAAGATCCGGCGCTCGCTCGAGACGATGACCCACGAGGTCACCATCGATCCCGCAGTCGCGGCGCACGCTCGGCAAGCGGTCGAGCGCATGCTGACGGTCGGGCGCCGGTGAGGGAGGGGACCATGACGGTCACGGAGCCGATGGCGCTGTTGATCGAGCCGCTGGTGCGGGGGGCGCTTGCCGAGGACCTCGGCCGCGCCGGCGATCTCACCACCGACACGATCGTACCGGTGGATGCGCGGGCGAGCGGCGTCCTCAACGCGCGCAAGGCAGGCGTCGTCGCGGGGCTCAAAGTCGCAGAGACGGCCTTCCGCCTGCTGGACCCCGATGTGCGCTTCGAGGTCTCGCGGTCCGACGGTGCGGACGTCGCGCCCAGCCAGCCGATCGCGACAGTGACCGGGCGGGCGAGGGCGCTGCTGACGGCGGAGCGAGTGGCGCTCAATTTCCTCTGCCATCTCTCCGGCATTGCCACGGCGACGCGCGAGATCGTCGATGCGGTGAAGGGCACGCGCGCGCGGATCGCCTGCACGCGCAAGACCACGCCGGGGCTGCGTCTCCTCGAGAAATACGCCGTGCGCGTCGGCGGCGGCGTCAATCACCGCTTCGGTCTCGACGATGGTGTGCTGCTCAAGGACAACCACATCGTGGTCGCCGGCGGAATCCGCGCCGCGATCGAGACCGCGAAGGCCAGGCTCGGCCACATGGTGAAGGTGGAGGTCGAGGTTGACCGTCTCGATCAGATCGACGAGGCGCTGGCCGCCCATGCCGACGCGATCCTGCTCGACAATATGACGCCGGCTCAGATGCGCGAGGCGGTCGCAGTCATCGATAGGCGCGCCATCGTGGAGGCCTCGGGTCGGATCACCAAAGAGACGGCGCCGGCGATCGCGGCCGCCGGTGTCGACGTGATCTCCTGCGGCTGGATCACGCACAGTGCGGCGATCCTCGACATCGGCCTCGATTTCGACGATGCGTTGACGACCAGGTGAGCCACCCATGATCGACGCCTTCAACGTGCCAACGATCTGGCAGCCCTTCGGGGCCTTCTCCATGGTTGCCGTGCGCGGCGATGGCCAGATCGTGCACTTGAAGGGACAGGTGGCTCTCGACCGTGAGGGCCGCATCGTCGGGAAAGGCGACATGCGCGTGCAGACCAGAAACGTACTGGAGAACATCCAGGAAGTGCTTGCGGCGATGGGTGGACGGATGGAAGACGTGTTCTCCCTGACGCACTACGTCACTGACATCAAGGGCTTCGCAGGCGTCGGCGACGTCAGACGCGAATTCTTCCGCGAGCCGTTTCCCGTCACCACCACCGTGCAAGTGGCGGCGCTTTACCATCCCGATCTCGTCGTCGAGATTGCCGCGGTGGCTGAAATCCCGCGCAAACGTTTCCGACACCAGCGTCAGGGTCAGTGACGCTAGCGTCCGCCTGACACTTCCAGCAGGAGCTCCAGGGCGCGCTCGGTCGCGGCGGCCCTGATCGCGCCGCGCGCGCCCTGATAGTTGTGGCGCTCGACGCGGGAATCGCCGCCCTTACGGGCCACGGCGAAATAGACGAGGCCGACGGGCTTGCCCGCGGTGGCGCCGCCGGGGCCCGCAATGCCCGTGATCGAGACGGCGATGTCGACCGGCGCGCGCGCGAGCGCCCCTTGAACCATCGCGGTCGCGACCTGGGCGCTGACCGCGCCGTGCGTTGCGATCATCGATGCGGGCACGCCCAGGAGCTCGGTCTTGGCCTCGTTGGAATAGGTGACGAAGCCGCGCTCGACCACGTCGGAGGAGCCCGCGATATCCGTGAGCGCGGCGGCCACCATCCCACCCGTGCAGGATTCCGCCGTCGCGAGCTTCAGCCCGGCCTTCCGGCAGGTCTCGAGGACGGTACTCGCGAGGTCAAAAGAAGAAGTGGGGCTCATCGCTACCTGGCTTGGCTCGGACCCCTGCAAGACACATGGAAGCGGCGCTCAAATCGGCAAGGAGGGCAACCGAATTGTCGCGACCGCCTGTGCGGCGATGCCCTCCTCGCGGCCGGTGAATCCCAGCTTCTCGGTCGTCGTCGCCTTGACGCTGACGCGATCGCGGGAGAGGCCGAGGATTTCCGCGATGCGCGCGACCATTGCCTCACGATGCGGGCTCACTTGCGGCCGCTCGCAGATGAGGGTGACGTCCAAGTGGGCGATCCGGCCGCCGCGCCTGGCGACGAGTTCAGCGGCGTGCCGCAGGAAACGATCCGAGGCGGCGCCGCGCCATTTGGGGTCGCTCGGCGGAAAATGCTGACCGATGTCGCCGGCGCCGAGCGCACCCAGAATCGCATCGGTGATCGCGTGCAGGCCGACGTCGGCGTCGGAGTGTCCGATGAGCGCGTGCTCGTGGGGCACCTTGATGCCGCAGAGCCAGACGTGATCGCCGGCGCCCAGCGGGTGCACGTCGAAGCCCTGACCGGTCCTGACGTCGCCGAGCCGTGCCAGCAATAGGTCCTCCGCTCGCGCGAGATCGTCGGGCGCCGTCACCTTGAGATTGGTCTCGCTGCCCGCGACCAGGCTGACCGCGAGCCCCGCGCGCTCCGCGACCGCCGCGTCGTCGGAGAGCTCGAGCCCGGCGGCCGCGCGATGGGCCGCCAGGATCTCGCGAAAACGGAACGCCTGCGGCGTCTGGGCGCGCCAGAGCTGGCTCCGGTCGACGGTCTCCGCGATGCGCCCGTCGCGCCCGCGCTTCAACGTATCGGCGACCGCGAGAGCCGGGATCGCGCCCGGCGTGGACACGAGCGCGTCCAGCACGCGATCGATGAGCGCGGTTTCGACGAAAGGCCGAGCGCCATCGTGGATTGCGACTGTGTCGGGATCGAGCTCCGCCAGGCTCTCGAGGCCGAGCCGGACCGAATCCTGCCGCTGCGCGCCGCCTAGCACCGGCGCCAGCAGATCAAGAGCCTCAGCGGCCCGCTCGTAGTGCTCGCGATCGTTGGGGTGAATGACCGCGCGCACGCCGGAGATTCTGGGATGCGCCGCAAGCGCGCGCAGTGTGTGGCGGAGCAGCGGCTCGCCCGCGAGCGGGAGATATTGCTTGGGAAGCGGAGTGCCGATGCGCGTGCCGCGTCCGGCGGCCACGACCAGCGCGATGCACGAGGTCATAGTGCGACCCTAGAGCAAGGCCCCGCGGATTGCCAAGGCATCGGGAGCGCCTATAGTCGCGCGGATGGCGGTGAATGGGCTCTATGGCGCGCTGGCGCTGGCGGCTCTGGTGCCGGCGGCCGCGTTGCGGCTGCGCGCGCGAGACGAGCGCGATGGGGCATTCTGGGCGGGCTTGGCGCTGGCGATCGTGGGGCCCGCCGCGTGGGCCGCGGCGCAGCTCTGGGGTGCGTGGCACACCGGCTTTGCCATGTCGCTCTGGCTCACCATCGCCGTCACGACGGTGCTGTTCGCGGGGCTCGCGCTCGCAACGCGGCAAGGGTGGCGCCTCACGCCGATCCTGGTACCCTATCTCGTCGGGCTCGGCGTCGTCGCGCTCATCTGGCAGCACGCGCCGGAGCGCCCGGTCGAGGGCGGCGTGCCAGCGGCCTGGTTCGAGACGCACATCGTGCTGGCGTTGGCGACGTACGGACTCTTGACCCTGGCAGCGGTTGCGGGGGTCGCCGTCTTCCTGCAGGAGCGCGCGCTCAAGGCGAAACGTCCGACCGCGCTGACCCGGCGCTTGCCCGCGATCGCGGAGAGCGAGCGGCTTCAGGTGACGCTGCTCTGGGCGAGTGAGTTCGTGCTGGCGCTCGGCCTCGCGAGCGGCATGGCCGCGGAGTATTTCGAGCGCGGTCGGCTCCTCGTGCTCGATCACAAGACCACGCTCTCGATCGCGGCCTTCGTCGCGATCGGCTTGCTCTTGATGGCGCACCGGCTTACGGGCGTGCGCGGCCAGCAGGCCGCCCGCGGCATCCTGCTCGCCTATCTCCTGCTGACGCTCGCCTATCCCGGCGTGAAGTTCGTGACCGATGTCCTCATGGGCTGAGGCGCGCTCGCGGCGTCACTCCGGATGCGGGCGGCCGTGGCGCGCGGCCCAGATCTCGTATCCCGAGAGGCCCGCCACGAGCGCGCCCACGATCACAAAATCCGCCACCACGGCTCCGCTGCCCGCGCTCGACAGGATCCATGGCGAGGCGATGAGCCAGAGGCCGAGCACGACGTCGACCCATTCCTCGATGATGCTGTAAGCGAGAAAGGTGAGGGCGCTCAGCGCTGCCACGGCGATGCCGATGATGAGCGCATTGCGGGTGGCGGCGGGGTCGCTGTCGCTGAAACCGAGAATCCAGGGGGAGACGGCGAGCCACACCCCTAGCACCATGTCGACCCAATCCTCCCAAGCCCACGCTTCCTGGATTTCCATTGAGTCGCTCATGCGTGTGCCTCCGGCATCGTTAACTCCCGACACTATAGCGCGGTGATGTCGCGCCGATTGAGCCCTCTAAACGCAGTGGACCATGTTTCGTTGGCTTTACCCGCGCGCCGACTCGCATGTTGCACCGCGCAAAATTTCGATTATCATCGCCTCGTGACCAAACTTTGGGCAATTGCGCGTAGTGCACAATAAATGAGCATCGCGATCGGATCGGTGAGGCTTCAGGATCCCGTGATCCTCGCGCCCATGTCGGGGGTCACAGACTTGCCGTTCCGGCGGCTGGTGAAGCGTGAGGGCGCGGGGCTGGTGGTCTCGGAGATGATCGCGAGCCAGGCGATGATCCGCGCCTCGCGGCAATCCCTGAAGATGGCCGAGAACTGCCCGGAAGAGCAGCCCATGGCCGTGCAGCTCGCGGGCTGCGAGCCCGAGGTGATGGCCGAGGCGGCGAAGCTCAACGAGGACCGCGGCGCGGCGCTCATAGACATCAACTTCGGCTGTCCCGTGAAGAAGGTGGTGAACGGCCATGCGGGCTCGTCGCTGATGCGCGACGAAGTACACGCCGCGCGGATCCTCGAGGCGACGGTGAAGGCGGTCCGCCTTCCGGTGACGCTCAAGATGCGGACGGGCTGGGATGCCGCCAATCGCAACGCGCCCAATCTCGCGCGCATTGCCGAGGCGTGCGGCATCCGGATGGTGACCGTGCACGGTCGCACCCGCTGCCAGTTCTACGAGGGCCGAGCCGATTGGGCGTTCGTGCGCGAGGTCAAAGCGGCCGTCCGGCTTCCCGTCGTCGTCAACGGCGACATCACCACTCTCGAAGAGGTGGATGAGGCGCGTCGGCAATCCGGCGCCGACGGCGTGATGATCGGTCGCGGCGCCTATGGCCGCCCCTGGTTCCCGGCGCAGGTGATCCATTATCTGCGCACGGGCGCGCGCAAGTCCGATCCGCCGCTCGCCCGCCAGCTTGAGGTCGTGCTGGAGCATTATGAGGCGGTGCTCGCGCATTACGGCCGCGACACCGGCGTACGCATGGCACGCAAGCATCTCGCCTGGTACTCGAAGGGCCTGCCAGGATCGGCAGAGTTCCGCGCCGAGGTCAATCGCGAGGCCGAGCCCGCGCGTGTGCGCGAGATGCTTCGGGCGTTCTACAGCCCACAGATCGATCGGCAGGCGGCCTGATGCCGGGCAAAGCCGCGGCATCTTTCCCAGTCGCGCGCCGCCTCGGTCTTGATGCTGCGCAGATCCTGGCGGCGCTTCCTGATCCCGTGCTGGTGGTGGGCGGTGGCGGCATGATCGAGTACGCGAACGCCGCTGCGGAGCAATTTTTTGACGCGAGCACGCCGACTTTCCTAGGCGCGCCGTTGGCGGACCTCGTGCCGGCGGACAGTCCGCTCTTTGCGCTCCTCGCAAGCGTGCGGCGGAGCGGTCACAGCGTCTCCGAATACGCGGTGACGCTCGAGACGCCGCGCCTCGGCTCCCGCATCGTCACCATTCAGGTCGCGCCGCTGGCGGAGGAGGGCGACCGGCTCGTGGTGACGCTCCAGGAGCGGTCCATGGCGCACAAGATCGACCGGCAGCTCACGCATCGGAGCGCCGCTCGGTCGGTCACGGGCATGGCGGCGATGCTGGCCCACGAGGTGAAGAACCCGCTATCCGGCATCCGCGGCGCGGCGCAGCTCCTGGAAGAGACGCTCGGACAGGCCGATCGCGAGCTCACCCGGCTCATCTGCGACGAGGCCGACCGGATCGTGGCACTGGTCGACCGCATGGAGGTATTTTCCGACCGGCGGCCGCTCGAGCGCGGGCCGGTCAACATCCATGAGGTCCTGAACCGGGTGCGGCTCGCGGCTCAGTCGGGCTTCGGTCGCCACGTGCACTTCGTTGAGACCTATGATCCCTCGCTGCCGCCGGTCTACGGCAACCGCGACGCGCTCATCCAGGCGTTCCTGAACCTGGTGAAGAATGCAGCCGAGGCGGTGCCCACGCCCGGCGGCGAGATCCAGGTCTCGACCGCTTATCGGCATGGTGTGCGGCTCGCTGTCTCGGGCACCGATGCCCGGTTGCATCTGCCGCTGGTGGTCGAGATCGCCGACAACGGCGACGGCATCCCCGAGGATCTGCGTCCCCATCTCTTCGATCCCTTCGTCACCACCAAGCACAACGGGACTGGCCTCGGTCTTGCATTGGTCGCCAAGGTGATCGACGACCACGGCGGCGTGATCGAGTTCGAGAGCGAGCCGCGGCGCACGGTCTTTCGGATGTTCCTGCCCATGGCGACGAGCGAGGGCGAAAAATGAACACGGGTGCGACCATCCTGGTCGCCGACGACGACCGCGCGATCCGGACGGTGCTCGGCCAGGCCCTGGGGCGACTCGGCTACGAGGTGAAGAGCACGGGTAACGCCGCGACGCTCTGGCGCTGGGTGGAGGACGGCGAGGGCGATCTCGTGATCACCGACGTCGTGATGCCCGACGAGAACGGTCTCGATCTCATCCCACGCATCAAGAAGGTTCGTCCAGAGCTGCGGGTTGTCGTCATGAGCGCGCAGAACACGCTGCTGACCGCGGTCAAGGCGACGGAGCGCGGCGCCTTCGAGTATCTGCCGAAGCCCTTTGACCTGCGCGAGCTCGTGAGCACGGTACAGCGCGCGCTCGCGGAGCCCGCGAAGAACGGCGCAGCACCCGTCGAGGCCGAGCCCGACGAGGGCAATCTGCCGCTGATCGGCCGGTCGCCCGCGATGCAGGACATCTACCGCGTGCTCGCGCGGCTCATGGGCACGGACCTCACGGTGATGATCTCGGGCGAGAGCGGCACCGGGAAAGAGCTGGTGGCGCGTGCGCTCCACGACTACGGCAAGCGCCGGAGCGGCCCCTTCGTCGCCATCAACATGGCGGCGATCCCGCGCGAGCTGATCGAGAGCGAGCTCTTCGGCCACGAGCGCGGCGCCTTCACGGGTGCCACGCAGCGGAACGCCGGCCGCTTCGAGCAGGCCCAGGGCGGCACGCTCTTCCTCGACGAGATCGGCGACATGCCACCCGATGCGCAGACGCGGCTCCTCCGCGTGCTGCAGCAGGGCGAGTACACCACCGTCGGCGGCCGCAGGCCGATCCGCGCGGACGTGCGCATCGTCGCCGCCACGCACCGCGATCTCCGCCAGCTGATCCGCCAGGGGCTGTTCCGCGAGGATCTCTTCTATCGGCTCAACGTGGTGCCGATCCGGCTGCCGCCGCTGCGCGAGCGCACCGAGGACATCCCGGCCTTGGTCCGGCATTTTTTCACGCTCGCCCACACCGAGGGCCTGCCGTTCAAGAGCCTCGACGGCGAAGCCATGGACCGCTTGAGGGCCTACCGGTGGCCCGGCAACGTGCGGGAGCTCGAGAATTTAGTGCGGCGCTTCGCCGCTCTCTATGCGCAAGAGGTGATCGGGGTCGACGCGGTGGCGGCGGAACTCACGGAAGCGCTGCCCGCGGGCGCCACCGAGGTGCCGGCAGGCGAGGGGCTCGGCACCGCGGCCGAGCGGCACCTGCGCGACTATTTCGAGGCGCACAAGGGCGGGCTCCCGCCGGCCGGCCTCTACGACCGCGTGCTCCGCGAGGTGGAGCGTCCGCTGATCGTGCTCTCGCTCGGCGCGACCCGCGGTAACCAAGTCAAGGCGGCCCAACTGCTCGGCCTCAATCGCAACACGCTCCGAAAGAAAATCCGGGAGTTGGACATCGAAGTCAGCCGTGGCCTAAAATGACCGTAGCTGGCGGCATCCGACCCTGAGGAGACCTCGAGGCCAGCCTCCGGCATCAACGAATCACGGCGGCACTCCGTGGGGCGGTGCTTTTTGAGGACGGTATGAGCCTGTCGCGACAGGTTCTGACATGGGCCGGTCGAATCGGGCTCGGGCGCAAGCTCGCGATCGCGCTCGCGATCGCCACGGTGATTTCCGGCATCGGCACCTATGCCGCCCTCACGGGCTGGCAGCCGTTCAAGGCCCGGCCTTATCTGGTCCTGCCCTTCGTCAATCTGAATCTGGTGCTGCTGCTGGCGCTCGCGGCTGTGGTCGCGACGCGCCTGGTGCAGCTTTGGGTCGAGCGACGGAGCGGACACGCGGGCTCGCGACTCCACGTGCGGCTGGTGGTGCTGTTCAGCGTGATCGCCGTCACGCCGACGATCATCCTGGCGCTCTCGTCGTACTTCTTCTTCAGCTTCGGCGTGCAGTCGTGGTTCAGCGACCGGGTCAAGACGGCGCTCTCGGAATCGCTGGCGGTGGCAGAGGCCTATCTGCACGAGCATCAGGACGCCGTGCGCGGCGACATCGTCAAGATGGCGGCCGACATCAATCACGACGCGCCGATCCTCGCCAACGACCCGCAGAACCTCGTCCAGGTGCTGGAGCTGCAGTCGTCGCTGCGCAGTCTCTCGGAGGCGTTGATCTTCGATGCGAGCGGCCGCGTGCTCGCGCGCACGCGCTTCTCCTATACCCTAATGCTCGACGCGCCGCCGGAAACAGCGTTCAAGACGGCGGACGAGGGCGACGTCGCGGTGCTCACCAGCGACAACGAGGATCGGGTTCGCGCCCTGGTGCGCCTCGGCGCGGCGATGGGCGATGCCTACCTCTACGTTGGCCGGATCGCCGACCCCGTGATCCTCAACCGCGTCCAGCAGACGAAATGGGCGGTGGAGCAGTATGAGCAGCTCGAGGGCCAGCGCTCCGATTACCAGATCAAGTTCGCGCTCGGCTTCCTGGTGGTCGCGGTCCTGATCCTGTTGGCGGCGATCTGGGCGGGATTGCGCTTGGCGGCGCACCTGGCACGCCCGATCAGCGCGCTCGCCGGCGCGGCCGAGCGCGTGGGCGGCGGCGATCTTTCCGCGCGCGTGCCGGAGGGCCAGGGCGACGAGGAATTCGGCACGCTATCGCGCGCCTTCAACCGCATGACGACGCAGATCGAGACCCAGCAGCGCGAGCTCGTGGAGGCGAACCGACAGCTCGACGGCCGCCGCCGGTTCACGGAGGCTGTGCTCTCCGGCGTCTCGGCCGGCGTGATCGGTCTCGACCGCGAGGGCCGGATCAACCTGCCGAACCGCTCGGCCTCAGTGCTGCTCGCCGTCGATCTCGACCGCCAGATCGGCGAGCCGCTCTCCGCGGTGGTGCCGGAAATGGCGCCGCTCTTGGATGAGGCTGGACGGCGCCCCGATCGCTTGGCGCAGGCGCAGATCCAGATCGGCCGCGACGGCCGCTCCGACGTCCTGCACGTGCGGGTCGCGGCGGAGCGCGCGGGCAGCGAGACCCAGGGCTATGTGGTGACTTTCGACGACGTGACGGAGCTGCTGTCGGCGCAGCGCAAGGCCGCCTGGGCGGACGTGGCGCGCCGGATAGCGCACGAGATCAAGAACCCGCTGACGCCGATCCAGCTCTCGGCCGAGCGCCTCAAGCGCAAGTATCTCCGAGACATCCGCAACGATCCGGAGACCTTCTCGATCCTGTCGGACACGATCGTGCGGCACGTCGGCGACATCGGCCGCATGGTGGATGAGTTCTCGTCCTTCGCGCGCATGCCGGCGGCCATCATCAAGACCGAGGACCTGATCGACATCACGCGCCAGGCGGTATTCCTGCAGCGCGCAGGCACGCCCGACGTACGCTTCGATATCGATCTGCCGACGCATCCGGTGCCGGTCGCCTGCGATTCCCGGCAAGTGAGCCAGGCACTGGTCAATCTGCTCAAGAACGCCATCGAATCGATTCAAGGGCGAGACGGTGATGCCGCGCCCGGACATATCTGGGTGCGGCTCGTCGAGCGGGACGGGCAGGTCATTCTGGCGGTCGAGGACAACGGCCGCGGTCTGCCCAAGGAAGGACGCGAGCGTTTGACGGAGCCCTATGTGACCACACGCGCCAAAGGCACGGGGCTCGGCCTTGCGATCGTGAAGAAGGTGATGGAGGAGCATAGGGGAGAGCTGATTCTGGAAGATCGCGAAGGCGGCGGAGCCTGCGTGAAGCTGGTCTTCCCATCGGGGCGGCCGCGCGAAGAGTCGGAGCGCGCGGCGCCGGTGTCCGTACAAGCGTAGAAGGTTCTCCATGGCGCACGACATCCTCGTCGTCGACGATGAAGCCGACATTCGTATGCTGATCTGCGGGGTCCTCGAGGACGAGGGCTACGCGACACGGCAGGCTGCCAACAGCGCGGAGGCACTGGGCGCGATCCGCTCGCGGTTGCCGTCGCTGCTGGTGCTCGACATCTGGCTGCAGGGCAGCGAGCTCGATGGCATCGAGATCCTGCGGATCGCGCGCCAGGAGGTGCCGAACCTCGCGGTCGTCATGATCAGCGGCCACGGCACCATCGAGACCGCGGTCGCGGCGATCAAGATGGGTGCCTACGATTTCATCGAGAAGCCCTTCAAGTCCGACCGGCTCCTGCTGGTGGTCGAGCGCGCGATCGAGGCGGCGCGCTTGAAACGCGAGAACGAGGAGCTGCGGCTGCGCGCCGGCGGCGACGAGGAGCTGGTCGGCAACTCGCACGCCGTGACCCAGCTTCGCCAACAGGTCGAGAAGGTGGCGCCGACCAAAAGCCGCATCATGATCGCTGGCGCGCCCGGCTCCGGCAAGGAGGTGGTGGCGCGGCTGCTGCATCGGCGCTCGCGACGATCGGACGCGCCGTTCGTGGTGCTGAACTGCGCGATGCTCCGCTCGGAGCATCTGGAGATCGAGCTCTTCGGCGCGGCAGCGGGTGCGGAAGGGCCGGAGAGCCCGCGCAAGATCGGTCTCTTCGAGGAAGCTCACGGCGGCACGCTGTTCCTCGACGAGGTCGCGGACATGCCGTTGGAGACTCAGGGCAAGATCGTGCGCGGGCTCCAGGAGCAGACCTTCGAGCGCCTGGGCGGCACCCGCGTGGAGGTCGATGTCCGCGTGATGGCCTCGACCAACCGCGATCTCGTGGCGGAGGTCTCAGCCGGGCGGTTCCGCGAGGACCTCTACTATCGCCTCGCCGTCGTGCCGATCCGCGTGCCGGCGTTGCGTGAGCGGCGCGAGGATATTCCGCTGCTGGCACGGCACTTCATGCGGCGAGCGGCGGAGGGGGCGAGACTCCCGACGCGCGAGATCGGCGACGACGCGATGGCTGCCTTGCAGAGTTACGACTGGCCCGGCAACGCGCGCCAGCTCCGGAACGTCATCGACTGGCTCCTGATCATGGCGCCCGGCGACGCTCGCGAGCCCGTGCGGGCCGAGATGCTGCCGGCGGAGATCGGTTCCGACGCGCCCGCGGTGGTGCGCTGGGACAAGGGCGGCGAGATCATGAGCCTGCCGCTCCGTGACGCCCGCGAGGTGTTCGAGCGGGAATACCTGATCGCGCAGGTGACCCGCTTCGGCGGCAACATATCACGGACCGCCGCCTTCATCGGCATGGAGCGCTCGGCACTCCACCGTAAGCTCAAGACGCTCGGTCTCTTCAATGGCGAGCGCATTGTCAAGGTGGAGAGCTGAGGCAATGGCGCGCGTCGCCTACGTGAACGGCCGCTACGTCCCGCACCAGGAGGCTCTGGTCCACATCGACGACCGCGGTTACCAGTTCGCGGATGGCGTCTACGAGGTGATCGCTGTCGAGCGCGGGCGGCTGGTGGACGAAGGGCTGCATTTGCGGCGCCTCGAGCGCTCGCTCTCCGAGCTCAAGATCGCGGAGGCGATGCCCGAGGCCCCGCTCAAGGTCGTCATGCGCGAGGTGCTCCGACGCAATCGCGTGCGCGATGGCACGATCTATATCCAGATGACCCGAGGCGTGGCGCCGCGCGACCATCCCTTCCCGAAGAACGCGCGGACCCAGGTGGTGATGACCGCGCGGCGCGCGAAGCCCGCCAACCCAAAGACCGCGGTGGAGGGCGTGCGCGTCATCACGGTGCCAGACCAGCGCTGGGCGCGCTGCGACATCAAGTCGATCGCGCTCCTGCCGAATATCCTCGGCAAGCAGCGGGCGCGCGAGGCCGGCGCCTTCGAGGCCTGGCAGGTCGACCGCGACGGCGAGGTCACCGAGGGCACCTCGACCAATGCCTGGATCGTGACAAAATCGGGCGAAGTCGTGACCCGCGCCGCCACCAACGCGATCCTCAACGGTGTCACGCGCTTGGGCGTGATCCGCGTGATCGAGCAGGCCGGACTCCGCTTCGTCGAGCGTCCCTTCAGCGTCGCCGAGGCGAGAGAGGCGCGCGAGGCGTTCGTCACCAGCACGACGGCCTACGTGACGCCGGTCGTGCGGATCGACGACGGCGTGGTGGGCGACGGCAAGCCCGGCCCGCTCGCGCGCGAGCTTGGGCAGTTCTATCGCCGCTATATCGAGGCAGGCGGGCAGGACGCTTGATGGAGCGTCCGCGGGGGATCCTGTTCGACTGGGACAACACGCTGGTCGACAGCTGGGCCGTCATTCACGAAGCGCTGGTCATCACGTTCAAGGCCATGGGCCACGCGGCATGGACCCTCGACGAGACGAAGCAGCGCGTGCGGCACTCGCTCCGCGACGCGTTCCCACCCTTGTTCGGTCCGCGCTGGGAGGAGGCGCGGCGGCGCTACCTCGATGCCTTCACCGCAGTGCACCTTGAGCGCCTGACACCGCTCGAGGGCGCCGCGCGGTTGCTCGAGGACCTGGCGCAGGAGGGTTACTACCTCGCGGTCGTCAGCAACAAGACGGGCAGGCTGCTCCGGCGCGAGGCCGAGCATCTCGGCTGGTCGCGCTATTTCCGGGCGATGGTGGGGGCGGGGGATGCGAGTGCGGACAAGCCCGATCCCGCCGTGGTCCATGCGGCGCTCGCGGGGAGCGGCATCGAGCCAGCCCATGTATGGCTGGTTGGCGACACCGCCCTCGACCTCGAATGCGCGGCCGCCGCGGGCTGCGTCCCGGTGCTCGTCGCTGCTCGCGAGCTCGTGGCCGAAGAGGAGGAGCCCAAGGTCCTGCCGACGCTACGCTTTTCCGATTGCACCGCTTTGCTTCAGGGCGTCAGGGACTTGTGAATTTGCAACCGCACCCAATCTTGTTAAGAGTCGCCGGAGGCGGGGGTCCCCGGCCTAGGACGCATGGCCGAGCCGAGGAGCGGCTCCAAGAAAAAAGGATCCAGCAATGTCCAGCGAGAAATCACAGAACGTCCAAGATGTCTTCCTGAACCACGTCCGAAAGAATAAAACGCCTGTCACGGTCTTCCTGGTCAACGGCGTCAAGCTGCAGGGCATCATCACCTGGTTCGATAACTTCTGTGTGCTGCTGCGGCGTGACGCGCATTCGCAGCTCGTCTACAAGCACGCGATATCCACCGTGATGCCGGCGCAGCCGGTGCAGCTCTTCGAGGCCGGCAAAGAGGGTGAAGAACAGTAGCTCGATGGCTTCCACGCCCACGGGGCATGCCCCGTCGACCGGCCGGTCTCTCGTCATTCATCCCACACCCAAGCGCCCGCCCCGGGAGCTTCGGGAAGCCTTGCGCGCGCCCGAGGCACGGCTCGAGGAGGCAGTGGCACTCGCGGGCGCGATCGAGCTCGAGGTCGTCCATGCGGCACTGGTGCCGCTGGCGAAGCCCAAGCCTGCGACGCTGATCGGGAGTGGCAGCGTCGAGAGCCTGGCCGCCGTCGTGAAGGAGCGCGAGATCGGCGTTGCCGTTGTCGACGCCACCGTCAGCCCAGTGCAACAGCGCAATCTCGAGAAGGCCTGGAGCTGCAAGGTCATCGACCGCACCGGCCTCATCCTCGAGATCTTCGGCGCACGCGCTCGCACCCACGAGGGCCGCCTCCAAGTCGAGCTCGCGGCGCTCACCTATCAGCGCTCGCGGCTGGTCCGGTCCTGGACCCACCTCGAGCGGCAACGTGGCGGCTTCGGCTTTCTCGGCGGTCCCGGCGAGAGCCAGCTCGAGATCGACCGTCGCCTCATCGGTGAGCGAATCGCCAAGATCAAGAGAGAGCTCGACGACACCAAGCGCACCCGAGCGCTCCACCGCGACGCACGCAAGCGCGTGCCGTACCCGATCGTGGCGCTGGTCGGCTACACGAACGCCGGCAAATCCACGCTCTTCAATCGCCTGACGCAGGCGCGCGTGCGCGCCGAGGACCTGCTCTTCGCGACGCTCGATCCGACGCTGCGGCGCCTCGAGCTTCCCTCGGGGCGGACAGCGATCCTCTCCGACACGGTCGGATTCATCTCGGACCTGCCGCACCAGCTGGTCGCCGCCTTCCGCGCGACCCTCGAGGAAGTGACCGAAGCCGACCTGATCGTGCATGTGCGCGACGTCCATCATGCCGACACCGAGGCGCAGCGCCGCGACGTACAGGCGGTGCTGACGGAGCTCGGTCTTGCCGCGCAGGTCGAGCACGGCCTCGTCGAGGCGCTCAACAAGATCGACCTGCTGGAGCCGGAGGCACGAGCGGCGCTCCTCGGCCACGCGCTCCGCAACGACGGCGCGGTGCCGATCTCCGCGGTAACCGGCGAGGGCTGCGACCAACTGCTCTCGGTCGTCGACGAGCGCGTCGACGGTGGCCGGCGGCTGGTCGACCTCAACGTGCCGCTCACCGACGGAGCCGCCATCGCGTGGCTCTATCGAAACGGCGACGTCGTCAGCCGACGCGATGACGAGGAGCGGGCCCACCTCTCGGTGCGTCTCGCCGACGCCGATCTTGGCCGCTTCCGCAGCCGCCAGATCCACCACTGATGCTGCCATCCATCGAGCGGGTGAGCTCGCTCATCCGAGAGGTCGCGAAGGCGGAGATCCTGCCGCGCTTCCGCAAGCTCGCGGCGGGCGACATCAGCGAGAAGCAGCCGGGGCAACTCGTCACCACCGCGGATATCGAGTCCGAGCGGATCCTGACCAAGGCGCTCGCCGACCTGCTGCCGGGCTCGGTCGTGGTGGGCGAGGAGGGGGTCGCCGCCGCGCCCGAGCGCCTCGACCTGGTCGGCGGCGAGGCGCCGGTGTGGGTCGTCGATCCCGTCGACGGCACGCAGAATTTCGCCGACGGCAAGCCCATCTTCGCGACCATGGTGGCGCTGCTCATAGAACGACGCGCCGTGGCCTCGTGGATCTACGAGATCATGTCCGACCGGATGGCGCGCGCGGAGCTGGGCTCCGGCGCGTTCATCGAAGGTGAGCGATTGCACGTTGCGGCGCCAGCCGCCCTCGAGAAGATGCGTGGGCGCCTCAGCGGGCGTACGGCGAAGCGGCTCGACGGCAAGGTTGGCGCCATCTTCAACGAGCGCTGCGCCGCCTTCGAATATCTCGCGGTCGCGCGCGGCGCGGCGCATTTCGCGGTGTTCCGCCGGCTCAATCCCTGGGACCACGCGCCGGGCGAGCTGATGGTCCGCGAGGCCGGCGGCTATTCGCGCCGGCTCGACGGCACCGATTACGTGCCAAGCGAGATCGACGCGTCGCTGATCCTGGCGCCGGACGAGCCGAGTTGGCAGGCGCTGCGGGCATTGGTCCTGGAGCTCGCGCCCTGAGGGTTGCCTGGGCTCGCGAAGGCGGTAGCATGACGGTTTCCCGAACGGAGAACGCACGATGAAGCTGGCATTCCTGGGTCTCGGCGTGATGGGCTATCCGATGGCCGGTCACCTCAAGAAGAACGGCCACGACGTCACGGTCTACAACCGCACCGCCGCCAAGGCGAAGGCCTGGGCCGGCGAGTACGGCGGCAGCTTCAAGGAGACGCCGGCGGAGGCCGCGAGCGGCGCCGACATCGTCCTCATGTGCGTCGGCAACGACCACGACGTACGCGAGGTCGCCACATCTCCCAAGGGCGCGCTCGCCGGCATGAAGAAGGGCGCGATCCTCGCCGACCACACCACGGCCTCGGCCGAGATCGCGCGCGAGCTCCACACCGCCGCGAAGGCGAAGGGGATTGCCTTTCTCGATGCGCCGGTCTCGGGCGGGCAGGCGGGCGCGCAGACCGGCAAGCTCACCATCATGGTGGGCGGCGACCTCGAGCCCTTCAAGGTCGCGGAGCCCGTGATGGCGCATTACGGCCGCGCGGTGACCCTGATGGGACCCGCCGGCAGCGGCCAGCTCACCAAGATGGTGAACCAGATCTGCATCGCCGGGATCGTGCAGGGCCTTTCCGAGGGTCTCAATTTCGCCGTGCGCGCCGGCCTCGACGGCAAGAAGGTGATCGACGTCATCTCCAAGGGTGCCGCGCAATCCTGGCAGATGGAGAACCGCGGCACGACCATGCTCGAGGGCAAGTTCGACTTCGGCTTTGCCGTCGACTGGATGCGCAAGGATCTCGCGATCTGCTTCGCCGAGGCGCGCCGCAACGGCGCCTCGCTGCCCGTGAGCGCTGTCGTCGACCAGTTCTACGCGCGCATCCAGGAGCGCGGCGGCAAGCGCTGGGACACGTCGTCGCTCATCCACCTGCTGCAGAAGGCGTAGTGAGCTATCAGCCGTCAGCCTTCAGCTGACAGCTATTCGTCGGCTTTCACCCGCTGCCATTCCGAGTCCATCTCGTCGAGACTGGCCTTGCCGACGGGCTTTGCGGTGCGAGCGAGGCGTGTCTCGACCGCGTGGAACCGGCGCTCGAATTTGCGGTTGGCGTTGCGGAGTGCTTGCTCGGGGTCGATCGCGAGCTTGCGAGAGAGGTTCACGACCGCGAACAGGAGATCGCCGAGCTCGTCGGAAAGCCGTTCGGGTGGTGCGCCCTGGTCGATCTCGGCACGGAGTTCGCCGATCTCCTCGGCGATCTTGTCGAAGACCGGGAGCGTCGAGGGCCAGTCGAAGCCCACGCGCGCCGCGCGCTTCTGGAGTTTCTCGGCGCGGGTGAGGGCAGGGAGGCCGAGGCCGACGCCGTCGAGGGCGCTCGCGGGCCGGCCGGCGGCCGCGGCCTTGGCGCGGCGCTCCTCGGCCTTCTGTGCCTCCCAGGCGACGGTCTGTGCCGCGGAGCCATCGACCTCGGCGTCGCCGAACACGTGGGGATGCCGGCGGATCATCTTGTCGGCGATGCCCCGGGCGACATCGTTGAAATCGAACTGGCGCGCCTCTTCCGCCATGCGCGAATGAAACACCACCTGCAGGAGCAGATCGCCGAGCTCGTCCTTGAGCGCCTCAGGCTCGCCGCGCTCGGCAGCTTCGGCGACCTCGTAGGCCTCCTCGATCGTGTAGGGCGCGATGGTGGCGAAATTCTGCTCGAGGTCCCAGGGACAGCCGTACTCGGGATGGCGCAGCTTTGCCATGATATCGAGCAGGCGAGGGAGGTCGGGTGAGGCGGTCATGCCGTATCCTTCGAATAAGCTGCGACATTGAGCCCACGACCGGACCCGAGCGCAATCCTCAATGCGGCCATATTTCGAGGCGTCAATCGCGCCCGCTAGAAAATCGAACCCGGTGAGGAATGAAACGAGTATCAGAAAAATACGGTCCGGCGGCGATGACGCTGCACTGGATCGTGGCCGTGCTGCTGTCGGCGGCGCTGGTGATCGCCTGGGTCCTGCCGCGCAAGAACGCGCCGGGGTACGAGGCGGTGCTCGATCTGCACAAGTCCGTGGGCATCCTGGTCCTCGCGCTGGTGGTGCCGCGGCTCCTCTGGCGGCTCGGGAACCCGGTCGCACCCGCGGCCAGCCTGACGCCGCTCGAGGCGTGGCTCTCGCATGTCACGCACTGGGCACTCTACGCGATCATGCTGCTCATTCCCTTGACCGGCTATCTCTACGGCTCGGCGGAGGGACAGCGCCTCGATTTCTTCGGCTGGTTCACGCTGGCGTCGCCGATGCCGACCGATCGGGCGGTCTCCCGGCCGATGGAGTTCGTGCACAAGACCGGGCAATACGCGATCTATGCGGTCGTGGGCTTGCATGTCGCGGCCGCGCTCTATCATCATTTCATTAAGCGAGACGGGGTGCTGCGGCGGATGCTGCCGATGCGCGGCGCCGCGGACGACTGAGGAGGAGGCCCTATGAGCAAGACCGAGACCCACGAGGGCGGCTGCCTCTGCGGCGCGATCCGCTATCGCACCGCCGGCGCGCCCCTGCGAACCGGGATCTGCCACTGCAGCCAATGCCGCCGTGAGACCGGCAGCGCCTTGCCGGCTTTCGTCACCTGGCCGCGGGATCGCTTCGAGATCCTCAAGGGGAAGCCGGCGGGCATCCGGCTCTCGAACATCGCGACCCGCGAGTTCTGCCGCGATTGCGGCTCGCCGCTGTTCTGGCGCGGGGACACCGGACCGAACATCACCGTTTATCTCGGCAGCCTTGACGATGCCGAGACCATGCCGAAGCCGAGCTACCAGCTTTGGACCGAGCGCCGCGTGCACTGGGTCCCGGAGATGCCGGAGATCAAGCAACACCGGCAGAACGCACCGCCGGCGTAAGGGCGAGGGGTGCCGTGACGCGGCGGAAGGCTTGGGTCTGCCCGGAAGTTTAAAGTCGCATAATGTATATTATGCGAAATAATGAGGCGATATGATACTTGCCGTTCCCAGGCGCATTTGAGGCAACTCAGGCCTCGATCACCATCCCGTCGTAACCGGGCTCGACACCGGCCGGAAGTTCGCGGCGGAGCGTCTCGTAATCGAGCTGCACGTCCATGTGCGTGAGGATCGCGCGCTTCGGTTTGAGCTGTGCGATCCATTCGAGGGTTTGCGCCAGATGGGTGTGCGTCGGATGCGGTGTCCGGCGGTAGCAGTCGACGATCCAGGTCTCGATGCCCTCGAGCGCCGCAAAAGCGGCTTGGTCGAGGGCAACGACGTCGGTCGAATACGCAAAGGCGCCGAGGCGGAGGCCGAGGCTGGTGGTGAAGCCGTGGTTCTGGGTGAAGGGCACCACCCCCACCCCGCTCACCTCGAACGGGCCGCCGATCACAGAGGGGATCAGGGAGGGCTTGTAGAAGACCGCGCCGGCAGCTGGGTCCGAGGGCCGGAAGATGTAGGCGAAGCGTTGCTTGAGCTCCGTGAGCGTGCCCGCCGAGGCATAGAGCGGGATCGCCCGGCCCATGGCTCGGTTGAGGGCGCGCACCTCGTCGATGCCGTGGCAATGGTCCGCGTGGGCGTGGGTGAGCAGGATGGCGTCGAGGCGCGCGATCCCGGCATCGAGGAGCTGCATGCGCATGTCCGGCGAGGCGTCGACCAGGATCTGGGCCGCGCCCTGCTGGATCAGAATCGAGGCGCGGCGGCGCCGGTTCCTGGGGTTCGCGGGGTCGCAGTCTCCCCAATCATTGCCGATCAGTGGCACGCCACCCGACGGGCCGCAGCCGAGGATGGTGACCCTCATGTCCTCGACGGCCGAGCCTTGGTGAAGAGCCGGTAGAAATTCGCCGTGCTCGCCTCGGCCAAGGCCTCCGTCGAGATGCCCTTGAGGCGCGCGGCCTCGGCGGCCGTGTGCACCACGAAGGCGGGCTCGTTGGCCTTGCCACGTTTGGGGACGGGCGCCAGGTAGGGCGCGTCGGTCTCGACGAGGATCCGGTCGAGCGGCAGGTCGCGCACGATCTCGCGCAGCGCCACGGCATTCTTGAAGGTGATGATCCCCGAGAGCGAGATCATGAAGCCGAGTTCAATCGCTTTTTCAGCTAGTTGCCGCCCTGTGCTGAAGCAATGGATGACGCCGGTGAGGGACGCCTTCGCAGCTTCGTCCGCAAGGATCTCGGCGGTTTCAGGGTCCGCATCTCGAGTATGAACAATCAACGGCAAGCCACTGGTCCGGGCCGCTTCTGCGTGAGCGCGGAATACCGACACCTGGCGCTCGCGCGGGCTGTGCTCGTAATAGAAATCGAGGCCGGTCTCGCCGATCCCGACCACCCGGGGATGCTGGGCGAGGGCCACCAGCGCCTCAGCGGAGGTCTCGGGCTCGGCCGCGGCCTCATGGGGATGGATGCCGACGGAGCACCAGACGTCGGGCTCCGCCTCGGCGATCGCCCGCACGGCCGGGAATTCTGTGATCTTGGTGGAGATGGTGAGCATCGCCCCTACCCCGGCCTGGCGCGCGCGGGCGATCACGGCCGCGCGCTCCGGTCCCTCAGCCAGATAGTCGAGGTGACAGTGACTGTCGACGAGCGTCACGCCTTCTCCGGCTCGACATAGCGCGGGAAGACACCCTCGGGCTTCGGGAGCGTTGTCCCCGGCGCGAGCGGCGTCGCCAGCGTGGCGAAATCCCGCGCCCCAACCGGCAGCGCCAGCTGGTCGAGCAGCTTGCCCGCGGAGCCCGGCATGACTGGTTGCACGAAGATCGCGAGATGTCGGATCACCTCCGCGAGGACATAGAGCACGGTGCCCATGCGCGCGACGTCGGTCTTGCGCAGCGCCCAGGGCGCCATCTCGTCGACGTAGCGGTCGGCGGCAGCAATCACGTCCCAGATACCCTCGAGGGCGCGATGGAAGGCCTGCTCGGCATAGGCCGCGCGCTGCTTCGCCAATAGCTCATGGGCGAGCTTGAGCAAGGCCTCGTCCGCCGGCGTGAAGGCGCCAGGCTTCGGCACCGAGCCGTCGCAATTCCGATTGATCAGCGTCAGCACGCGCTGAGCCAGATTCCCGAGCCCATTCGCGAGGTCGCCGTTGATCCGGCTTACGATGGCACGGCGCGAGAAATCACCGTCACTGCCGAACGGGAGCTCGCGCAGCACGAAATACCTTACGGCGTCGACGCCGTATTGCTCGACGAGCTGATGCGGCGGGATGAAGTTGCCGAGCGACTTCGACATCTTCTGGCCCTCGACGGTCCACCAGCCATGAGCGAAGACCCGCTTCGGCGGCTCCAGGCCGGCGGCCTTCAGGAACGCCGGCCAGTAGACCGTGTGAAAGCGCACGATGTCCTTGCCGACCATATGCAGGTTCGCGGGCCAGAAGGTCCGGTATTGCTCGCTCTTCCTATCCGGGTAGCTTACGGCCGTGATGTAGTTGGTGAGCGCGTCGAGCCAGACGTACATCACGTGCTTGGGATCGCCCGGCACCGGCACGCCCCAGGTGAAGCTGGTACGCGATATCGAGAGATCCCGGAGCCCGCTCCTGACGAAGCTCACGACCTCGTTGCGCCGAGCCTCCGGCGCGATGAAGCCGGGGTTGCGCTCGTAGAACTCGAGCAGCCAGTCCTGCCAGTCCGAGAGCCGGAAGAAATAGCTGGGCTCCTCGACCCAGTCGACCTCGGCGCCCGAGGGCGCGCGCTTTTTGCCGTCGGCGCCGGTGACCAGCTCTTCCTCGCCATAGAAGGCCTCGTCCCGCACCGCGTACCAGCCGGGGTACTTGTCGAGGTAGATGTTCTCGCGGCCCATTGGCGATTTGTTGGCGGCGATGGCGCGCCAGATCGCCTGCGAGGCCGCGATGTGCCGGGGCTCGGTGGTGCGGATGAACTCGTCGTTGCTGATGTTCATCAGCGCGGTCACCTCGCGGAAATTCTGCGCGACGCGGTCGCAGAATGTCTGCGGGTCGACGCCCGCGGCCCGCGCGGATTTGTCGACCTTCTGGCCGTGCTCGTCGGTGCCCGTGAGGAATTTGACCCGGCGCCCGTCGAGCCGCATGAAGCGCGCCAGCGCATCGCACGCCACGGTCGTGTAGGCGTGGCCGATGTGCGGAACGTCGTTCACGTAATAGATCGGCGTCGTCAGGTAATAGGGCTCGCCGGACATGAGCTTGCTCTCGGTCTCCTCTGGGGAAAGCGCGCGCTCGACTAGCGCGCGGCCTCTTCGAGCGCGAAAAAAGCGTTCAACACGACCTGCTTGCGGTCGAGGTTGACAGCGTCCGCTTGGGCGAAGAGTTCGGTGATCTTTTCCCACACCTCCACCCAGCGATCAAGACCGCGGCGGCGCAGCAGCTTGATGAGCGGGCCGTCCCTGCCCTCCTCGGCGCCGGGCTCGGTCGCCTTGGCGATGGCGCGCGCGAGCGTCGCCGGCATCAGCTCCGCGAACACTCGGAATGCATCCTCGGCACCCCAGCGAGAGACGCTGTCGGCGAAGGTGTGGAGCGCGCTGCCATCGAGCTCGGGGAGCCCGCCCAGGAGTTCCACGAGGCGGCGATGGAGGATGAGACCGTCCTGCTCCGCCAGCTCAATGGCATGGCCGATGCTGCCCTCGGCGAGATCCAGCAGAGCCGTACGGTCAGCCGCGGAGAGGTCGGGCCGATATCGGCCGAGGAGCTCGGTCACCACACTATCCGGCAGCGGCCGCAGCGAGAGCCGGCGACAGCGCGAGCGGATGGTCGGCAGGAGCCGACCGGGATTGTCGCTGACCAGGATCAGGATCGCGCGGTCCGGCGGCTCTTCCAGGATCTTGAGCACGGCATTCGCGGCGTTGCGGTTCATCTCGTCGGCGGTGTCGACGATGACGATGCGCCAGCCGCCCTCGGCCGGCGTGAGGCGCAGGAAGCCCGCGATCGCGCGGGTGTCCTCGACCACGATCTCGGTCCGCTCACGCTTGCGCTTGGGATCGATGCCGCGCTCGACGGTGAGGAGATCGGCGTGACCGTTGCTGGCGACGCGGCGAAAGACCGGATGCTCCGGCGGCAGGGTCAGCGAGGTCGGCAGCGCTGGCGCGAACAATCCGCCGCCGCGCTCCGCTTCCTGGCTCAACAAGAACCGCGCGAAGCGATAGGCGAGCGTCGCCTTGCCGAT
>DATEGF010000058.1:0-4750 GCA_035280245.1 Allostellaceae bacterium | reverse complement strand
CCGACGACGTCCGCAAATATCCCTACGATCCCGCGCAAGCCCGCGCGCTCCTGGACGCCGCGGGCTGGCGCATCGGCTCCGATGGCATCCGCCGCAATGCCAAGGGAGAGCGGCTCTCGCTCGATCTCGCGACCACCTCGGGCAATCGCACGCGCGAGCTCCTGGAGCAGGTTATGCAGAGCCAGTGGCGGGAGATCGGCGTCGAGGTGCATCTGCGCAACCAGCCAGCGCGCGTGCTCTTCGGCGAGACCCTGCGCAAGCGCGCCTTCGAGCTGGCGCTCTTCGGCTGGGTGAGCGCGCCCGAGAACGTGCCGCGGAGCGAGCTCCATTCGGGGGAAATCCCCACGGCCGCGAACGGCTACCAGGGTCAGAACGACACGGGCTACCGCAATCCCGAGATGGACAAGCTGATGGACGAGATCGAGATCACCCTCGATCGCGGCGCCCGTGAGCAGCTCTGGCACCAGCTCCAGCAGATCTATGCCGAGACCTTACCGGACCTGCCACTGTTCTTCCGCGCCGACAGCTACGTGTTGCCGAAATGGCTCGCGGGCCTGGCACCCACCGGCCACCTCAACGTCTCCACACTCTGGATCGAGGACTGGCGCGATACCGGCGCCGCCACTCAGTAGAAAGGTGCCGCGAGCCCCTCGTTCTTGTATGCGCACTGCACCGTCGGCCGTGCCATCACGGTCTCCATGAGCTTGCCGACCTTCGGCAATGTCCTGGCCGGCCGGCCGAACCCGCGGCTCCAGCGTCCGAGCATCAGCAGATAGGGATCCGCGGCGGTGTAGTGCTTGCCTAGCAGGTAGGGCCCCTCGCCCAAGGCCTGCTCGATGGTGTCGAACATGCCGTTGAGCTGCTGCTCGACGCGGGCCTTCACGTCCTTGGCGCCCGCCTCGCTCGAGGCCCAGCGCTCCGGATAGTAGTACGTGATCATCCCGGCCTGGACGGTGTTGGTGAGATAGATGAGCCACTTGTAGAAATGCGCGCGCTCGGCCGAGCCGAGCTCCGGCGCGAGCCGCGCCTCGGGATGCCGGTCGCAGAGATGGAGGCAGATCGCGGCGGTCTCGTAGAGCACGAGATCGCCATCGACCAGCGTAGGAATCCGCCCGTGTGGATTGAGCTTCAGGTATTCCGGCGATCTGTGCTGCTGCTTGTCGCGATCGAGCAGCACCAGCTCGAATTTCGCCCCGATCTCCTCCAACAGCACATGCGGCACGAGGTTGGCGTTTCCGGGGTAGTAGTAGAGTTTGTACATGGCGCATCTCCCCTATCACATTGGACAACCTCTATCTCAGGCATGAGCATCGCACCATCGATCGATACGCATTGCAGCCAAGCCCCTCTCCCGCGGTCAGCGGGAGAGGAAGGGGCCCGCCGCGCAGCGGCGAGAAAGTGAGGGTGTCGGCAGACATGTGCGCCCGTTGCCGCCCTCACCCTCCCGTTGCTTCGCAACGGGTCCCTCCCTCTTCCACTTCGTGGGCGAGGGGCTTCCTATCGCGTGAGGCTGGGCAATGACCAGCCACATCCTGCGCCGGCTGATCGAGTGCGTGATCGTGGTCGCGGTTATGTCGTTCGTGATCTATGGGCTCATCGGGTTGATGCCGGGCGATCCCATCGATCTCATGCTGGGATCGGATCCGCATCTCACCTCCGCGGACGTGGCGCGGCTCAAGACCCTGATGGGAATCGACCAGCCGCTCTTGAAGCGGTACGCGGCCTGGGCCGCGGCCGCCCTCTCGGGTGACCTCGGCTATTCCCGACTCTATGTGCGTCCGGCGCTGGCGGCGCTGGCGGCGCCGCTGGGTCGGAGCGCGCTCCTGATGGGTATAAGTTTCGTCCTCACGCTGGCCGTGGCACTGCCGCTCGGCATCGTGGCAGCGCTCAAGCCGCGCTCGCGGCTCGATCACGCGATCAACCTGCTGTCCTTCGCGAGCATCTCGCTGCCGAGCTTCTGGATTGGACTGATGCTGATCCTGATGTTCGCGGCGAGCTTGGGCTGGCTGCCGGCGGGCGGCATCGCTGACGTCGGCGGTGGCGGAGTGGGCGATCGCGCGCGGCACCTGGTGCTGCCGGTCGCCACCTTGACCATCGTGGGGTTCGGCACCTTCGCGCGCTACATGCGCGCGGGGCTGCTGGACGTGCTCGGCCAGGACTTCATCCGCACCGCGCGCGCCAAGGGAGCGAGCGAGCGGCGCATCATGCTCGGTCACGCGCTCCGGAACGCCATCACCACCGTGGTCACCATCGTGGCTCTCTCTTTCGGCGGACTGTTCTCGGGCGCGCTGGTGACCGAGACCATCTTCGCCTACCCCGGCATGGGGAAGCTCATCTACGACGCCGTGCTCGGCAACGACTACAACCTGGCACTCGCGGCGCTCCTGCTCGCGACCATCATGACGCTGCTCTCGAACCTCGCGGCCGACATCGCCTACGCCGCGATCGACCCGCGGATCACCTATCGATGATCGCCCTCTCACCGCGGGGCCGGCTCTTCGCGCGCCGCTATGCCGAGAATCGCGCAGCCGTGGCGGGCACTGCGCTGCTGGTGACACTTGCCCTTGCCTCTTTCCTGACCGGCGTGGTGCAAGCGGCACTCGGCGTGGTGACCGACAGAGTCGATCTCTATCACCGTCTCGCGACGCCGTCGCTCGCGCATCCCCTCGGCACCGACGAGCTCGGGCGCGACCTGCTGATGCGGCTCCTCGAGGGCGGCCGGATCTCGCTCGAGGTCGGGATCGCCGGCGCCCTTGCTGCGGCCGTGCTGGGGACTGCGATCGGCCTGGTCGCGGGCTATCGCGGCGGCCTCATCGACGGAATCCTCATGCGCATGACGGACGCGGTGATTGCGCTGCCGCTGCTGCCGCTGCTGATCGTGCTCGCGGCCATCGATCTTCGGAAGCTCGGCGTGCCTCCGGAGCTCGCACGATCGGAGGTCGCGAGCCTCTACCGCATCGTGGCCCTCGTTGCGCTGGTCGGCTGGACCACGGTGGCCCGCATCGTGCGCGGCGCCACCCTCTCGCTCAAAGCACAGGATTTCGTCCGCGCCGCCGTCGCGCTCGGCGCCACGCCGACGCGCGTCATGCTGGTGCACATCCTGTCGAATCTGGCCTCGCCCGTGACCGTCGCGACAGCGCTCTCGATCGGGAACGTGATCCTGCTGGAGTCCGTGTTGAGCTTCCTCGGTCTCGGCATCGCGCCACCGCTTGCGAGCTGGGGCGCCATGCTCTCGGGCGCGCAGGAGACCATCACCATCGCGCCCATGCTCGCGGTCTATCCGGGCTTGCTGATCTTCCTGGTGGTGGTCGCCTGCAACCTCGTCGGCGATGGCCTCAGAGACGCGCTCGATCCGCGAACGCTGCAGCGGACGCGTACCGCCTGACGCGGCTTGCACCGCGTGAGTGTGCATCCTAGAGTTGAATGGGCGGGCACGTTGGGGCAATCAGGGGAAGGTCCATGAATATTCGGGTATTTCTTGCGGCGGCGAGCGTGCTGCCGTGCGTGGGCTGTGTCAGCGTCTTCGAGGGGACATCGCAAGACATCCACGTCGCGACCTCGCCGGCGGGCGCGACATGCGTCTTCGAGCGGCAGGGCCAGAACATCGGTAGCATCGTCAACACGCCCGGCGTGTTGACCGTCCGCAAGAACAAGTACGACATCACGATCAGATGCGACAAACCAGGATATGAACAGGCGTCGTATAACAACCACTCTGGGGTATCGGCGGCGATCGCCGCCAACATCGCCGTCGACATTCTCCTGACAGCGGGCATCGCTTCGATCGTCGATTCGGCGAACGGCGCAGACAACAAATACGATAGCGTCGTGAATTTGACTTTGATCCCGGTCGTGCCACAGGCCGCGGGAGCGGCGCCTGCGCCCCCATCGGCCGCTGCGCCCCCCAGCACCAGCTCGGCAACGCCAGCTCCGCCCGTCTCGCTTGCAAGTGCTACTAGGCCGGCAATGGACCCGAGGTTTCGCTGCCCGCGCGCGGGCACAGTCGTTCAATATAACAACGGCACCACGATGAAATTCGCCGGTGAGAACGGCTTCCGCTGTAACTATGTCGATCAGAATCTGAAAGATGCGGCCAAATTTGGGGGGTTCGCGGACGATGCGAAGTTCGTCGATGCCGGTCTCACGTTGCTTTGGCCCTTGAGCGTTGGGAAACAGCAGACTGTCTCGGTCAGCGTCAGCGGTGCGTATCTCACCCACAACTTCTCTGTCTTGCGGACCGAGCGCGTCGATACACCTGCGGGAAGCTTCGACACTTTTGTTGTCGAGGAGGAGGAGACCGGAACCGGTGCCCAGTGGGCGAAGCGCTCATATTGGTACGCACCTGAGCCGGGACTGATCGTCAAGTCGACCTTCACGCTTCTCAAGACTTCCGACACCGCGTCACACGTCGGAACGGCGGGGGCAATTCTCGTTCCCGGCGACTACGTCGCGACGCGAATCGAGGGAGTGGGCGCGACGGCGACACCGTGACCGGAAACTGCATCTCGGCCAGTACGACGCAACCGTACCCTACTTCAGCACCCGCTCCACCAGCCGCGCCCAATAGCTGGCGCCGGTGGTGAGAACCTCGTCGTTGAAATCGTAGTGCGGATTGTGCAGCCCGGCGCTCTGCTCGCCGTTGCCGATGAGGACGTAGCAGCCGGGCCGCGCCTGCAGCATGAAGGCGAAGTCCTCGGCGCCCATGCTTGGCGTGAAGTCGCGGAGCACATTGCCGGGACCGGCAACCTCG
>DATEGF010000057.1:0-5105 GCA_035280245.1 Allostellaceae bacterium | reverse complement strand
CGGCCGAGTGTCTCCGGACCCACCGGCACCGCGATGGGGCCGCCGGTGTTCACCACCTCCGCGCCGCGGACGAGGCCGTCCGTCGTATCCATGGCGACCGTGCGGACCGTGTTCTCGCCGAGGTGCTGCGCCACCTCGAGCACCAGGGTCTTGCCCTGGTTCTGCGCGTGGAGCGCGGTCATGATCGCCGGCAGGTCGCCATCGAACTTCACGTCGACGACGGCGCCGATGACCTGCGAGATGGTGCCGATGGTGTCCTTTGCCATGGTCTTGGGTCCCTGTTAGAGCGCCTCGGCGCCCGAGATGATCTCGATGAGCTCTTTGGTGATCGCGGCCTGCCGCGAGCGGTTGTAGGTGATGGTGAGGCGGTTGATCATATCGCCGGCGTTACGGGTCGCGTTGTCCATCGCGGTCATGCGCGCGCCCTGCTCGCTCGCGTTGTTCTCGAGGAGCGCCGTATAGAGCTGCACCGCGAGGTTGCGCGGCAAGAGCGCCGCCAGGATCTCCGCCTCCTCGGGCTCGAACTCGTAGACGCCCTGCACCGCCGGGTCCGGTCGATCCACGGTCTCGGGGACGGAGAACGGCACCAGCTGTTGCTTGGTGACGATCTGCGTCATCGCCGACTTGAAGCGGTTGTAGACGATGGTGGCGACGTCGAACTCGCCGGCGTCGAACAGCGCCAGCACCCGCGCGGCGATCGACTGCGCATTCGAGAACTGCAGCCGCGGCCGGCCCACCTCGGTGAGGCTATCGATGATGAGACGGCCGTAATCGCGCCGAAGCGCGTCGCGGCCCTTGCGACCGACGGTCAGCAGCTTCACGGTCTTGCCGCCCGACTGCAGCTCGCGGATGGTGCGGCGCGCCTCGCGGAGGATGCTGGCGTTGAAGCCGCCGGCGAGGCCGCGATCGGAGGTCGCGACGATCAGCAGGTGCACGTCCGACTTGCCGGTGCCGGCGAGGAGCGGCGGCGCGGTGCCCGACCCGATGATGTTCGCCGCGAGCGAGCCCAGCATGCGCTCCATGCGCTGCGCATAGGGGCGCGCGGCCTCGGCCTGCTCCTGCGCGCGGCGCAGGCGCGAGGCCGCCACCATCTTCATGGCAGCGGTGATCTTCTGCGTCGACTTGACGCTGCGGATGCGGACCCGCAGATCCTTGAGAGTGGCCATGCCGACCTAGCCGCGAACCCTCAGACGAAGGTCTTGGCGAAGTTGTCGAGGAAATCCTTGAGCTGCTCCTCGGAGGCACTGGAGATCTCCCGCTGCTCGCGGATCGCCTTCAGGATCTCGGGCTTGCGCGCCTTGATCTCCGACAGCATCGACTGCTCGAAGCGGACGATGTTCGCCACCTCGACCTTGTCGAGATAGCCGCGGGTGCCCGCGAAGATCGAGACCACCTGCTCCTCGACCGCCATGGGCGTGAACTGCGGCTGCTTCAGGAGTTCGGTAAGCCGCGCGCCGCGCGCCAGCAGGCGCTGGGTCGCGGGATCGAGATCGCTCGCGAACTGCGAGAAGGCCGCCATTTCGCGGTATTGCGCGAGCTCGAGCTTGATGCGGCCCGCGACCTGCTTCATGGCCTTGATCTGCGCGGCTGAGCCGACGCGGCTCACGGAGAGGCCGACGTTGATGGCCGGACGGATGCCTCGATAGAAGAGGTCGGTCTCCAGGAAGATCTGCCCGTCCGTGATCGAGATCACGTTCGTCGGGATGTAGGCGGAGACGTCGCCCGCCTGGGTCTCGATCACCGGCAGCGCCGTCAGCGAGCCCGAGCCGTGCTTGTCGTTGAGCTTGGCCGCGCGCTCCAGGAGCCGCGAATGCAGATAGAAGACGTCGCCCGGATAGGCCTCGCGGCCCGGCGGGCGGCGCAGCAGCAACGACATCTGGCGGTAGGCAACCGCCTGCTTGGAGAGGTCGTCATAGACGATCACGGCGTGCATGCCGTTGTCGCGGAAGAACTCACCCATGGCGCAGCCGGTATAGGGCGCCAGGAACTGCAGCGGCGCGGGCTCCGACGCGGTCGCCGCCACGACGATCGAATACTCGAGCGCGCCGTAGTCCTGCAGCGTCTTCACGATCTGCGCCACGGTCGAGCGCTTCTGGCCGACCGCGACATAGACGCAGTAGAGCTTCCGCATCTCGTCGCCGGCCTTGTTGACCTCGCGCTGATTGATGAAGGCGTCGATTGCGACCGCGGTCTTGCCGGTCTGGCGGTCGCCGATGATGAGCTCGCGCTGGCCGCGGCCGATCGGCACCAGGGCGTCGATCGCCTTGAGGCCGGTCTGCACGGGCTCGTGCACCGAGCGCCTTGGGATGATTCCGGGCGCCTTCACCTCGACGCGGGTGCGCTTCACGTCCGTGAGCGGACCGCGGCCGTCGATGGGATTGCCGAGCGCGTCCACCACGCGGCCGAGCAGGCCTTTGCCCACGGGCACGTCGACGATAGCGCCGGTGCGCTTCACCGTGTCGCCCTCGCGGACGCCGGTGTCGTCGCCGAAGATCACCACGCCGACGTTGTCGCTCTCGAGGTTGAGCGCCATGCCCTTGGCGCCGTTCGGGAACTCCACCATCTCGCCGGCCTGCACCTTGTCGAGGCCGTAGATGCGCGCGATGCCGTCGCCGACCGACAGGACCTGGCCCACCTCGGCGACGTCCGCCTCGGTGCCGAAGTCGGCGATCTGCTGCTTCAGGATGGCGGAGATTTCCGCCGCGCGGATTTCCATGACCTCAAACCCCCTTCATCGCAAGCTGCAGGCGCGCGAGCTTGCTCTTGAGCGATGCATCCACCAGGCGCGAGCCGACCTTGACCACGAGCCCGCCGATCAGGCTCGGATCGATCCGGAGATCGACCGCGACCTTGCCGCCGACGGCCTTGCGGAGCTGCGCGTTGACCGCCTCCGTCTGCGCGGGCGTCAGCGGCTTCGCCGCCGTTACCTCCGCGGTGACCTCGCCGCGCCGCACCGCGAGCTCCTTGAGATAACCCGCGATCACGCCCGGCAGCACGAAGAGCCGGCGGTTGCGCGCAGCGACACCGAGAAAATTCTTGGTGAGGACAGAGAAGCCTGCACGGTCCGCGAGCGCGGCGACGGCCTTGCCCTGCTCGACCCGGCTCACCACCGGACTGCGAATGAGGCGGCGGAAATCGGCGCTCTCGTCGATCAAACCCCGCAGCGCCCGGAGGTCATTCGCGACCTCGTCCAGCGCCTTGCGGTCGTCGGCGAGCTCGAATAGCGCCTTGGCGTAGCGCTCGGCGAGACCGGATACGCCTGTCGCTTCGGATGCCACGTGGAAAGAACCCTCGGACTGCTGCTGACGAGAGCGAGACGCCGCCGTCTGAATTCCCTGAAACGCGCACCTCCGCGTGGATTTCGGCTGAGCGACCCGCCGTCGGAAGGCGGGCGGGTTTTAACACGGGCCCTCCCGCCCGCGCAACGGGCGGTCGCCCCTGGAAACCGCGGCTTTTTGCCCCCCCGCATCTTGGACGCGCAGAGGAAATCGCGGCTGGCTTAGCCCGCCTGAAAAAGAAAATCCCGAGGCTCGATCGGAGCCTCGGGATCGTCTCGTCGTTGCGGCGAACGCCTCGGGAACGCGGCCGCCCCCGGATTCGGCGCGGCCGGTTACCCCGGCTGGTTCGGGTTCTTCTTGCCGTTGGGTTGGCCGTTGGGTTGGCCTTTGGGTTGGCCTTTGGGTTGGCCCTGCGGATGCATGACATTCTGGTTCATGACGTGCGGCGGTGGATTGCCAGCGCCGCCCTTCGGACCCGCTGGTCCGGTCGGCCCGATGTTGGTCGAGCGATAGTGCTTCGGCCCGCCAGGTCCGCCACCTTGTATGCCCGTGGGTCCGCTCGGGCCGGTGTTGGTCGTGCGGTAGTGCTTGGGTCCGCCAGGGCCGCCACCCTGCACGCCGGTAGATCCGGTCGGGCCGGTAGTCGTCGAGCGGAAGATCTTCGATCCACCCGGTCCGCCGCCCTGAGAGCCTGCCGCTCCGGTTGGGCCGGTGCTGGTCGCCTGAACGTTACCTTTGAAATGCGGCGTCACGCCGCCGGTCACCGCGCCCGTGCTGTTGAAGCGGCCCGCCTGGCTCGTCGTCGTGAACTGGGGATGGCCGTTGTTCGTCTTCGCGAGCAACGCCGTATTGGTGCGCGCCGCATTGACCTGCTGGAGCTGTGGCCCTGTCGGCTGGATATGGTGCTCGCGCAACGCCGCTTGCTGCTGCGCCGTGGCCGCCGCGACGACACCCCCAGTGCCGCCGTTGTAGCTGACGTTGTTCACCGTGACGTTGTTGACCACGGTCTTGTTGTAGACGTTGGTGATATTGACCGTGCCGAAATTGTTGATCGTGCGGTTATAGAAGAACTGGCCGCCGGCCCAATAGCCGCCATCGAAGCCGGTCCCGAAATAGCCAAAGCCATAGTTGATACCGCCGTAGAAGCCGATGTGCGGCCCCCAATAGCCGGCATGGAAAAGGTAGACGCCATCGACCCAGCCCCACCAGGGCGGCGTCCAGAGCACGCCGACGATCGGCGGATAAACCCAGGTACCCGGCACCCAGTAGTAGCCGTCCGGCCCCCAGGCCCAGTAGCCGGGCGTCCAGATGTAGCCGGGACCGGGGATCGGCGGCTGCTCGTAGATCGGCAAGATCGGGGGCGCGAAGTTGACGGAAATGCCAACGGAGACGGCCGCCTTGGAGGGCGCCGCGGGCACCGCCAGCATGGCGAGCACCAGCAGCGCCGGAAGAAAGGCACGAAGCAGACGCATTTTTCGATTTCCTCGCGGTTCGGGGCGGCGCGGCCCAGACCGGATTAGTCGGTACCGCACACGCGCATTAGCCAATATAGGGCGGAACCTCATGGTTTCTCCCTACCACGGGTATCAACGGCCAGAGACAGGCATTTCGTCCCTGAAATGCCATTGATGTCACAGGAAGCTGTAGGGGTCGATGTCGACCTGCAGCCGCACGCCCGAGGGCAATTTGATGTCGCCTATCCAGGTGCGGATCACGGCCTGCAGGTGGACGCCGCGCTCGGCCTTCACCAGGAAGCGGCGACGGTGCCAACCGCGCAATACCGCGAGCGGCGCTGGCGCCGGACCCAGCACCTCGACCCCGCGCACG
>DATEGF010000056.1:0-12387 GCA_035280245.1 Allostellaceae bacterium | reverse complement strand
AGCACGGTGCTCAGATCGAGGCCCCTTGCCTGCGTCCGCCATCCTGCGGCGGCCTCGCGCCGACCGCGCACAGAAGCATGTCGCCCGGTCCGCCCGCTAAACCGATTGACACCCACAGCCCCAATCACAGAAGGATGAGGACGTTTCTTTTTCGCCGCTCAATTCTCCCTCATCCTGAGCAAGCGAGCTTTGCGAGTGCGTCGAAGGACGCACCTCCTGTAAAATCTCCTTAAGCCGTCTCATGGTCAGCGCCTTCCCCAATCCCGTCGGCACGACCCAGCGAGCGCGGCGGCGTTTTTCGGTGTCAGGCATTTGCTGAGCGAGGATCGAGGCGAGGCGGGCCTCGGTCATGCCGGGGCGTCGAAGCACGCGGGCGCGTTGCAGCCAGGCGGGCGCGCTCACCACGATGACACCGTCCACGCGGCGCTCGCCCGAGGTCTCGAACAGCAAGGGGATGTCGAGCACGACGACCGGCGCGCGCCGGCGGCGGGCCGCGGCGAGGAATCGCGCTTGGGACGCGCGCACCTGGGGATGCAGGATCGATTCGAGGCGCTTCAGCGCGACGGCATCGCCGAACACCAGGCGGCCGAGCCTCGGTCGGTCGATCCGGTTGCCTTGGCGCGCGCTCGGGAACGCATCGGCGACCGCGGCCACGGCGCGGCCGCGCGGGCCCAGCAGACGATGCACCTCGGCATCGGAATCGTGGACGGGCACGCCCAAGCGCCGGAGCATCGACGCCGCGGTGCTCTTGCCCATGCCGACGGAGCCGGTGAGGCCGAGCACGATCATGCCGCTCAGGCCTCGAGCGCGCCGTGGCCGCGCAGGAAATCGAGCAGGGGCAGCAGCGGCAGACCCAGGATGCTGAAGAAATCGCCCTCGACGCGCCCGAAGAGCTGGGCGCCGAGGCCCTCCAGCTGATAACCACCAACGGAACCCAGGAGATCTTCGCCGCCCGCCGCGACGTAGTCGTCGAGGAATCCGTCTGTGAAGGCGCGCATGGTGAGCTGGGCGCGATCGATGGTGTGCCAGAGGAGGGCGCCGTTGCGCACGACCGCGGCCGCGGTGATGAGCGTGTGGCGTTTGCCGCGGAGCAGGGTCAGTTGCGCGCGCGCGGCCTCGGGGTCACGCGGTTTCTCGAGCCAGCGACCGCCGCATTCCAGGATCTGATCGGCGCCCAGCACAAGCGCTCCCGTATGCCGCGCGGAGACGCGCTTGGCCTTGGCTTCGGCGAGCGCCGCGGCGCAGGCGTCGGCATCGCGGCCTTCCGCCTGAAACGAGGTGCGGATCTCCTCCTCGTCGACGGCGGCGGGATCGACCAGGATCGGAAGGCCGGCATCGGCGAGGAGACGGGCCCGCGTGGCGCTGCCGGACGCCAGGATCAACGGCTCGCGCGGCGCGAGGCTCACGCGTCTCCGCCTTGGCGCTGCGCGAGGAGGCGCATGATCGCCGCCGCGGTCTCCTCGATCGACCGCCGCGTCACGTCGATCACCGGCCAGTGCCGCTCGGAGAAGAGGCGGCGCGCTTGCTGCACTTCCTCGCGCACTGCCGCGCTGTCGGTGTATTCCGTGGGCCGCTCTTGTTCGTGGTGGAGCTGCTGCAGGCGGTTCCGCCGCACCTGGATCAGCCGCTCGGGATCGTTGGTGAGCGCCACCACCAGGGGCCGCGTGAGCGCAAACAATTCCTGTGGCACCGGCGTCCCCGGTACGATCGGGACATTCGCGGCTTTGATGCCGCGGTTGGCGAGGTACATGCAGGTCGGTGTCTTCGAGGTGCGCGAGACACCGACGAGCACCACGTCGGCATCGTTGAGGCCCCAGGCGGATTGGCCGTCATCGTGCGCGAGCGCATAGGTCATCGCGTCGATCCGGCGGAAGTAGTCGCTGTCGAGGAGGTGTTGCTGGCCCGGCAGGCCGCGGCTCTTCCGGCCGAGTTGGGACGCCAGCACCGCGAGCACCGGATCGAGCACGGGAATCGCCGCGATCTGCAGCTTGCGACAGCCCTCTTGCAGGATGGCGCGCAGGCCTTCGTCCACCAGCGTGAACAGGACCACGCCGGGATTCGCCTCGATGCCGTGGATCACCCGCTCCATCTGCATTTTGGTGCGCACCATGGACCAGATATGCTCGACCGCCTCCGCCTCCTCGAATTGCACCAGGCAGGCGCGCGCCACCGAATGCACGGTCTCGCCGGTCGAGTCCGACACCAGGTGCAGATGAAAGCGCGTCTCGGTCATGGGTAATCCTGTGGATCACTCACACACTACTCCTGTCGAGTGGCCTTGGGCGCCGTAGCACTCACCTTTACCCCTCGATCAGCACCGGCACGATGCGAGCAATACAGGGCAGGACAAATTCTTCAAGCCCTTCCGCATTCCTGAACATCTTGTGCCTTTGGACAACGATCCCCATCTTTCAGACTGTTCGGGGCGCACGAATGAGTCGCTGAGCTCGGCTTTTCGCGGACATGCCAACGCAGTTCACGGCGTTTCATCCCCGGAGCCCGACATCCGCTATGGCGGACTGGCTGCCTCTGGATAAAAGCCGGGCAACTTTCAATCCCCAGCTTTGCACCCTCCCTCTACTACTTCATCTTTTGATTCTAATTAAAGAAAGGTAAGAGGACACGTGGACAGAAGAACCGTCCGTGCCTGAGACGATCTTGCCTGGCAAGCCCCTGCTGCGCGCACTCGCAGGGGAGACGCTGGCGGTGCCGCCGATCTGGCTGATGCGCCAGGCCGGTCGGTATCTGCGGGAGTATCGAGCGCTGCGGGAGACGGCGCCGGATTTCCTGTCGTTCTGCTTGACGCCGGAGCTCGCGGCGGAGGTGACGTTGCAGCCGATCCGGCGGTTCGGCTTCGATGCCGCGATCGTGTTTGCGGACATTCTCGTAGTTCCACACGCGCTCGGACAGCAGGTGGGGTTTCGCCAGGGCGAGGGACCTGCGTTGACAGCGTTATCGGGCGCGGCGGATGTGCGGGCGCTTACGCCGGACCGCGTGGCGGAGCGGACAGCGCCGGTGCGGGAGACCCTGAAGCTCGTGCGGATGGCGTTGCCGGCGACCGTGGCGCTCATCGGCTTCGCAGGCTCGCCGTGGACCGTCGCGACCTACATGGTCGAGGGCGGTCCGAGCCGCGACTTCGCCCGCGTGAAGGGCTGGGCGTCCCAGGATGCCACGGGGTTTGCTCGTTTGATCGATTGCCTGGTGGCGGCCACAACGACCTATCTCATCGGTCAGATCGAAGCCGGCGCGGAGGTGATCCAGCTTTTCGACAGCTGGGCCGGGGTGCTGGCCGAGCCCGAGTTTCATCGCTGGGTCATCGAGCCGACGCAGCGCATCACGCGCGCGGTGAAGCGACGCCATCCGGCGGTGCCAATCATCGGCTTTCCCCGCGGCGCGGGCGCGCTCTACGAGCGCTATGCGATCGAGACTGGCGTCGATGCCGTGAGCCTCGATCCCGCGATCACGCTCCCCTGGGCGCGCGAGCGCCTGCAGAGCCGAAAACCGGTGCAAGGCAATCTCGACCCCGAGGTGTTGCTGGCGGGTGGCGCGGAGATGGCGGAGGCGGCGCGCGCCATCCTTGCGGAATTGCGCGGCGGTCCCTTCGTCTTCAATCTCGGGCACGGCATTTTACCAGACACGCCGACCGACAACGTGGCGGCGCTCATCGAGATCGTGCGCGGCACGGGCCCTGCATGAAGACGGCGGTGGTGTTGTTCAATCTCGGCGGGCCGGACTCCCCGGCGGCGGTACGCCCGTTTCTCACGAACCTGTTCGACGACCCCGCGATCATCCGCCTGCCGCGCGCCGCGCGTTGGCTGATCTCGCGAGTCATCGCTTACCGACGTGCGCCGGTGGCCCGCGAGATCTACCGGCATCTCGGCGGCGCGTCGCCGATCCTCGCCAACACAGAGGCGCAGGCGCGCGCGCTCGAGGCGGCACTGGGCGAGGGCTTCCGGGTCTTCATCGCCATGCGTTACTGGCGCCCGCTCAGCGCTGACACCGCGGTCGCTGTGAAGGCCTGGGGTCCCGATCGAATCGTTCTGCTGCCGCTCTATCCTCAATTCTCCACCACGACGACGGCGTCTTCCGTCGGGGCGTGGCGACGCGCGGCAACCGAGGCGGGCCTCGCGCCGCCGATGCACCTCCTTTGCTGCTATCCGGACGATGCCGGCTTCATCGACGCGATCGCTACGCCGCTCGCGCACGCCCTGGACGAGACGCCGGCGGGCGCGCCTGTGCGCGTGCTGTTCTCCGCCCATGGCCTGCCCGAGCGCATCGTGGCGGAAGGCGACCCCTACCGCTGGCAGGTCGAGCGGACGATGGCCGCCGTGCTGAAGCGGCTCGCCCGGCCCGGCCTCGATGCGGTGCTGTGCTTCCAGAGCCGTGTCGGACCGCTCGCCTGGCTCAAGCCCGCGACCGACGGCGAGATCCGGCGCGCCGGCGCCGAGCGGCGCTCGCTCATCGTGGTGCCGATCGCTTTCGTCTCCGAGCACTCGGAGACCCTGGTCGAGCTCGATCGGGACTATGGCCGGCTCGCCGCGAGCGTGGGCGTGCCGAGCTATCGCCGGCTGCCGACGGTGGGGACAGCTCCGGCGTTCATCGAGTCCCTCGCGCGCGAAGTCCGAGCGCTCGCGGCCGACGGATCCTCGGTCCGGTCGAACCGGGGCGCGCGCCTCTGCCCACGGCAATTCAGCGGCTGTCTTTGCGTCGCGGCGGGTGCCGCATGAGCTGGCTCGCGCCCTACTATCTCGTCATCAAGGCGTTCCACATCATCAGCGTGGTGGCGTGGATGGCGGGGCTGCTCTATCTGCCCCGGCTCTTCGTCTATCACGCGGATGCGCCCGTGGGCTCGCCAACGGCGGAGACCTTCAAGGTGATGGAGCGCCGGCTGCTGCGCGGGATCATGAATCCCGCGATGATCGGGGCCTACATCTTCGGCATCGCACTGGCATCGACACCGGGCATCGTCGATTGGCACGCGGGCTGGATCTACGCGAAGCTCGCCCTCGTGGCCGGACTCACGGTCTTCCACCACCTGCTCGGATACTGGCGGAAGGATTTTGCCGCCGACCGCAATCGCCGGCCCGCGCGCTTCTATCGAATGGTGAACGAGCTCCCGACCCTCGCGCTCATTGCCATCGTCATCCTGGTGGTGGTGAAGCCCTTCTGAAAATTGCCACGCGAAGCCGTTTGACTTAAGCAGCGGTTTTGATTAAGCCTACGACTGTCGCGCCCCTGGTGCGTCTCCTCGCGTCTCTTCGACGAACCCCTCAAGACCAAAAATCGCTCGGTCGTTCGAAAAGACCGCATCCTTATGACCGGTGCTGCGCGTGGGGCGACCCGCGCGACATCGGCGCCCGCCCGATCCCCTCCGTACCTCGTCTCCCACCCCCGCATACCCAGAATAGCAACCAATGAACCTCCAAGAACTCAAACGCAAATCACCCGCGGAGCTGCTGAGCTTCGCCGAGGAGCTCCAGATCGAGAGCGCGTCCGCGCTGCGCAAGCAGGACATGATGTTCGCGATCCTGAAGCAGCTCGCCGAGAACGACGTCGCCATCTACGGCGACGGGGTGCTCGAGATATTGCAGGACGGCTTCGGCTTCCTGCGCTCGCCCGAGGCGAATTACCTGCCCGGGCCTGATGACATTTATGTCAGCCCGACCCAGGTGCGCCGCTTCAGCCTGCGCACCGGCGACACCGTCGAGGGCCAGATCCGTTCGCCCAAGGACGGCGAGCGCTACTTCGCCCTCATCAAGGTCAACAAGATCAATTTCGACGAGCCGGACAACGTCAGGCACCGGATCAATTTCGACAACCTCACGCCGCTTTACCCCGAGGAGAAGCTGAAGCTCGAGCTCGAGGAGGAGGAAGCGCTGCCGACCAAGGGCAACGCGGAGACCGAAGGTCCAAGGAGATCACCGCGAGCCAAAGAGGCGGACAAGAAAGATCTCACTCGCAAGGACCTGACGACACGCGTCATCGATCTCATCACGCCACTCGGCAAAGGTCAGCGCGGGCTCATCGTCTCGCCGCCACGCACCGGCAAGACCGTGATGCTGCAGAACATTGCCCATGCGATCTCCTACAACCATCCCGAGGTCTACCTCATCGTCCTGCTGATCGACGAGCGGCCGGAGGAAGTCACCGACATGGCTCGCTCGGTCAAGGGCGAGGTCGTCAGCTCGACCTTCGACGAGCCGGCGGTGCGCCACGTGCAAGTCGCGGAGATGGTGATCGAGAAGGCGAAGCGCTTGGTCGAGCACAAGCGCGACGTGGTGATCCTGCTGGACTCGATCACGCGTCTCGCGCGCGCTTACAACACCGTGGTGCCGTCATCCGGCAAGGTGCTGACGGGCGGCGTCGATGCCAACGCGCTGCAGCGGCCGAAGCGCTTCTTCGGCGCCGCGCGCAACATCGAGGAAGGCGGCTCGCTCACCATCATCGCGACCGCGCTCATCGATACCGGGAGCCGCATGGACGAGGTGATCTTCGAGGAGTTCAAGGGCACCGGTAACTCGGAAATCGTCCTCGACCGCAAGGTCGCGGACAAGCGCACCTTCCCCGCGCTCGACATCACGAAGTCCGGCACCCGCAAGGAAGAGCTCCTGGTCGACAAGGCCGTGCTCTCGAAGATGTGGGTGCTCCGCCGCGTGCTGATGCCCATGGGCCCGGTCGATGGCCTCGAGTTCCTGATCGACAAGCTGAAGCAGTCGAAGTCCAACGCCGACTTCTTCGAGGCGATGAACACGTAGGGCTTGCTTCGTTTCCGTGCGTCCTTCGTGGTTCGACAGGCTCACCATGAGGGCGCTCGCAACGCTCGCTTGCTCAGGATGAGGCGCGTGGAGCGAAACGACGGAAGCCCCTCATCCTGAGCAAGCGAAGCGCGTCGAAGGACGCACCGCGCTAGAGACATGATGATTTCCTGGGCCCACGCGCTCCCGTCGCTCACCGCAGCTTTCCTCGCCTCGCTCGTCGAGTTCGTGGAGGCGCTCACCGTGGTGCTCGCGGTTGGCACCGTGCGCGGCTGGCGACCGGCGCTGTTCGGGACCGGGCTCGCGCTCGGGGTCCTCGCGCTCCTGGTGCTGGCGCTCGGGCCGGCGCTGACGCGCATCCCGCTCGACGATGTGCAGCTCGGCGTCGGGATCCTGCTGCTGCTGTTCGGCCTGCGCTGGCTTCGGAAGGCGATCCTGCGCGCCGCGGGCGTGATCGCGCTCCACGACGAGACGGCGGCCTATGAGGGCGAGGCGGCGCAGCTCCGGAGCCTGAGCGCCGCGCGCAACGCGCGCTGGGACGCGGTCGCGATCGGCGCCTCCTTCAAGATCGTGATGCTCGAGGGCATCGAGGTGGTCTTCATCGTGATCGCGGTGGGGGCGGCTGGTGGATTGCTCGTGCCTGCGGGCATCGGCGCCGGCGCCGCGCTGCTCGTCGTGGTGCTGCTCGGCCTTGTGTTGCATCGGCCGCTCGCGAAAGTGCCGGAGAACGCGCTCAAGTTCGTGGTCGGCGTGCTGCTCGCGGCTTTCGGTACGTTCTGGCTTGGAGAAGGCCTGGGCGCTGACTGGCCGGGTGCCGACTGGTCGCTCCTCGGGCTGATCGCGTGGTTCCTGCTCGTGGCGCTTGCCGCCGTGCGCCTCTGCCGCGCGCGCCGGAGCGGCGCACTCGCCGGGGCGGACTGAGCCCATGGGCGCGATCAAGACCATCCTGCGCGAGCTCGTCGGTCTCTTCATCGACGACGGCAGCCTTGCCGCCGGCGCCGTGATGTGGGCTGCGATCTGCGGCTGGGGTCTGCCGCTCCTCGGCGTGAGCGCGCGAGCAGAGGCGGCGCTGCTGGTGCTCGGGCTCGGCCTGCTGCTGCTGGAGAACTCCCGGCGCGCCTCCGGGCGAGTGTCGCGCGACTAGCTACTCGCAGGACCCGCCGAGCAGGCCGGTCTTCAGATCGTCGTTCGGCGGCTTCGCGCCAATCCAGATCGCGAGCAGCGCATCGGCGAAATCTGCGCCCGCGATGGTCGATCCGCCCTTGCCATTGACGTCGACGGTGACCCCGATCGCGGGATCGCGGGTGAAGGCCAGGGACTGGCCGGTCTTGAGATCGACCACCTGCGCGTTGAGCGCGGCGATGCGCTTCTCGAGCGGGGCGAGCTTGTCGCCCGCCGCCTTCTCGAAGCCGTCGTGGAAGGCGTCGCGGATGTCGGAGGCATCGACATCGCGCACGAAGTGGAGCACCAGCTGCCAGCGGCCGTTGGCACTCAGGATTGCCGCGCCGTCGGCGGCTTTCTTGGGCAGGTAGAGACCCGCGACATAGACCTTGATCCGCAGCAGGGTCGCCTTGCGGATGCCGAGGCCGTTCAGGACCAGGTCGGTTCCGCCGACCTTCACGCTGTCCGGGAATTGAATGTCGCGGCAGGTCGCACCGACCGCCGGCATACCCGAGGCCACGGCCAGCGACAGCGCTGCGAGAAGGGCGAGGGCCGCGCGGCGCATGGGGCTAAACGCGCTCCAGCACGGCGTGGTGCGAGCGGATGCGATCCTCGGCGAGATTGCGCAGGGAGTTCGCGGTCATGGCAATCGTCAAATCTTGCATCCTTCGATTCGCGCGCCACGGCGCGCGGCTCAGGATGAAGAGCAGGGAGTTTGAACAAGCCCAATCTGCTTCATCCTGAGCCGGCGCGAAGCGCCGAGTCGAAGGACGCACGATATGTCCTAAACCGTGAAGACCGTCGAGCCCGTGGTCTTGCGGCTCTGGAGGTCGCGGTGGGCCTGGGCTGCATTCTTGAGCGGGTAGGTCTGGTTGACCTCGATCTTGATCGCGCCCGAGAGCACGGCGTCGAAGAGATCGCGGGCCATCGCGAGCATGTCCGGGCGCTTCGCCGCGTAGGTGTTGAGGGTGGGGCGCGTGATGTAGAGCGAGCCCTTGGCCGCGAGGATGCCGAGATCGACCGGCCCGATCGCGCCCGAGGCCTGGCCGAAGCTCACGAGGAGACCGAAGGGTCGCAGGCAGTCGAGCGACTTGGGCCACGTGTCCTTGCCGATGCTGTCGTAGACCACCGGCAGTTTCTCGCCCTTTGTGATCTCTTTCACCCGCTCGACGAAGTCCTCCTTGGTGTAGATGATCGGGTGGTCGCAGCCGTGCGCCTTCGCGAGCTTGGCCTTCTCCTCGCTGCCGACCGTGCCGATCACCGTGGCGCCCAGCGACGTCGCCCATTGGCAGGCGATCAGGCCGACGCCGCCCGCTGATGCATGGAACAGGATGGTGTCGCCGCGCTTCACCTTGAAGATCTGGCGGATCAGGTACTGCGTGGTCATGCCCTTGAGCATGATCGCGGCGGCATGCTGGTCGCTGATGCCATTGGGCAGCACCACAAGCCGGTCAGCCGGCATGACGCGCGCCTCGGAGTAGGCGCCGACCGGGCTGTTGCCGTAGGCGACGCGATCGCCCGCCTTGATGTCGGTGACGCCGGGACCGACCTCCTCGACCACGCCCGCCGCCTCGCTGCCGAGCCCGCTCGGGAGCGCCGATGGATAGAGACCGCTGCGGATATAGGTGTCGACGAAATTGAGGCCGATCGCGGTGTGGCGCACGCGTGCCTCGCCGGGCCCGGGCTTGCCGACTTGCACCTCTTCCCAGGTGAGCACCTCGGGGCCGCCGGCTTTGTGGAAACGAATGGCATGGGTCATGGGGGATACTCCGTCAGTGAAGTTGATGTCGAATTGGAACCGCTTCCCTCTCCGTCACCCCCGGGCTTGACCCGGGGGTCCACGTGGATGGCCGGGTCAAGCCCGGCCATGACGACAGAGGGGATGACCACATCGGCGGCGAACCGCGCTAGCGCAAATTCTTTTTGAAGAAGTCAGCGGTGCGCTGGTTCGCGCTGTCCGCCGCGGCTTTGTCGTAGTGCTGGCCGCCCATGCGCGCGAAGGCGTGATCCATGCCGGCGTAGCTGTGCGTGGTAACGTGCGCGTTGCCTTTGAACGCGTCTTTGATTTTCGCCTGGGCCTCCGCGGGACAGAACTGGTCTTTCTCGGCGATGTGCAGCATCAGCGGCTTCCTGATGGACGTCGCCTCGTCGAGCGCGCCCTCGATGCCGACACCGTAGTAGCCCACGTTGGCGTCCGCGTCGGAGCGCGTCGCCATCAGATAGGCGAGCTTGCCGCCGAGGCAGTAGCCGACCGAGCCGACCTTGCCGGTGCACGCCGGCAGCTGTCGCAGATGCGCGAGCGTCGATTTGAGGTCGTCGACGCCCGTCGCCTCGTTGAAGCCCTTGTAGAGCGAGAATGCCTTCTGCCACTCGGCGTCGGTCTGGTCGGTGATCTGGATGCCGGGCTCCTGGCGCCAGAACAGATCGGGGCAGAGCACGACATGGCCCTGGCGGGCGAAGCCGTCGGCGAGGTCGCGCATCACCTTGTTAACGCCGAAGATCTCCTGGATCAGCACCACGCCCGGACCGCGGCCCGCAGATGGCGTCGCAAGATAAGCGCTGAAGCTGCTGCCATCGGCGGCGCGGATGGTGACGTCGGGCATGGGCGCGCTCCTGTTGTGGTTTGCCGGGAGCTTAGCCCCGCCTCCGCGGGCTTGTCACCCCGCGCACTCAGACCAGCAGGCGCCCCTCGTGGACCAGCAGCCTGGTCTTGGTCTCGAGGCCGCCCTTGCCGCTATAGCCGCCGAGCTTGCCGCCGCCCGCAAGAATGCGGTGGCAGGGGATGATGATCGGCAGCGGATTGGTGGCGCAGGCCTCGCCGACCTCCTGCGGCATACCGCCGGTCTCCTTTGCGACCTCGCCGTAGCTCCGGGTCTCGCCATAGGGGATGCGCTGCATCGCCTCCCAGACCTGCTGCTCGAAGGCCGAGCCCTCCGGCCGCAGCGGCAGATCGAAATCGCGCAACTCACGCGCGAAATAGGCGCGCACCTGGCGCGCGGCTTCCTCGAGGAGCGGCGTCGGGGTCTCGCTGCGCGCCTTCTTCCAGCGCACCCTCACGAGCGCGCCGTCCTCCTCCTCGATGCTCAAGGGACCGACGGGGCTGGATTCGAGGATGGTGATTTCGGGTATGACAGACCTCCGTTCGTGAAATCGTGCGTCCTTCGACCCGGCGCTCCGCGCCGGCTCAGGATGAAGGCTTTCCTTGGTGCACACACCAATGCACTTCATCCTGAGCCGCGATGCGAAGCATCGGGAGTCGAAGGACGCACCTCATGTCCGCAGCTCTTGTTTCAGTGCATCCGGTTCAGTGATCGGCAGCGAGCACACCGGGCCTCGGCAGACATAAGCGGTGGCGCGGCCGCCGATCTGCTGCGGATCGCCGGCGGGGTGGTGTCCCGGCAACAGCTCGCCATACTCGACGATGTTGAGCACGCGCGTTGGGATCGAAACAGAATATATGGCGCGCAAGAGCGCCTCCATTCCCGCGTCGCTACGCCTGCCGACGATCACAATCTCGACCGGCGACTGCAGCATCTCGTTACCGTTCAGGAGCGACCCGAATGGAAAGAAGTTCTTTGGCACGTCACCGGCGAACGCCTTGACCGTTGCTTCAGCCTTCTCGCGATAAGAGTCCTCGAACGTTAGGTAATAGAGTCGCGCCAGCACGTCGACCATCGTGCCGTTACCGGACGGCGTCGCGGAGTCCTGCACCATCTTGGGCCGCGTCAGCAGGCCCTCGGTGTCCGATGCCGCCACGAAATAGCCGCCGGCGCTGTCGGCGTAGTAGCGATCGACGAGCTCGGCCCAGGCGCGCGCTTGCGCGAGATAGGCGGGCGTGCCGGTCGCCTCGTGCAGCAGCAGCGCGGCGCGCGACAGGTTTGCGTAGTCGTCGAGCGTCGCCGGATGGGCCGCACGGCCCTCGCGCCAGCTGTGGCGGAGCCGGCCGTCGGCGCCGGTCATGTCCCGCACAACGAAAGCGAAGGCCTGCTCCGCAAGCGTCAGCCAATCAGGCTTAGCGAAGACCGGCGCCGCATAGGCGAGCGCCGAGATCATCAAGCCGTTCCAGTCGGCGAGCACCTTGTCGTCGAGGCCGGGCCGCACGCGGTGGGCGCGCGCCGCCAGCAGCGTCGCGCGATCCCGCGCAAGCTCGGCCTCGACCGCGTCGTCCGCGCGCTCGGGCCGCTCGAGCCGGTGGAGGATCGTGTGGCCTTCCCAATTGCCGGCCGCTGTGACGTCGTAGAATTGCTTGAAGCGCGCGGCGCGGTCGCCCAGGAGCGCGTCGATCTCGGCCTCGCTCCAGACGTAGAATTTTCCCTCCTCGTGCTCGCTGTCGGCATCGAGGCTCGAGGCGAAGCCGCCTTCCGCCGTCAGCATCTCGCGCGCCGCCCAGTCGATCGTCTCGGCGACGCGCATGGCGTAGAGACCGTTGCTTGTGTCCTGCCAGACGAGCGTCAGGAGATCGACGAGCTGC
>DATEGF010000055.1:0-2122 GCA_035280245.1 Allostellaceae bacterium | reverse complement strand
ACGCCCCCCGAGCCCATGATCGCAATTCGCAACGTGCCCTCCAACCGCAAGCGGACGCAGCAATACTGTGCCCGCGCTCGGCGCTCAATCGGCTGGCGGCGGGACCGCTTTGAGGGTGGCGCCGCTTGCGCCGGGCGGGGGTTCTCGAGCCCGCTTCGCCAGCGTTCTTGCGGCCTTAAGCGGAAGTCCCCATATTGGGCTCGATCGGCCCGGCGGGTCATCCGCCCACCGGACGGTCAGGGGGCGCCGCGAGGGCCCCTCAAAGTCGCTTACGAGGGCTTTGAGACCATGTCCCGAGTTCCGTCTCTATCCAGCCCGTTCCTGCTCGGATTCGACGAGATCGAGCGTGCGCTCGACCGCGTCGCCAAGGCCGCCGACGGCTACCCGCCCTACAATATCGAGCGGATTGCCCGCCAGAACGGCCAACCCGAGCGTCTGCGGATCACGCTCGCGGTCGCGGGCTTCACGCGCGATCAACTCGACGTGACGGTCGAGGAGAGCCAGCTGGTGATCCGCGGGCGCCAGCAGGACGACAAGGAGCACCACTATCTCCATCGCGGCATCGCCGCACGCCAGTTCCAGCGCACCTTCGTGCTGGCCGACGGCATGGAAGTATTGGGCGCGGACTTGAAGAACGGGCTCTTATCGATCGATCTCGCCCGGCCAGAACCGGAACGGATCGTGAAGACGATCGGCATCACGGATCGTGATTGAACCGGGGTAGGGCTCGACGCGTTAAATGGACTAAGGAGTCGAGTGCCATGACCAACAACAATATCACCTCCCGAGAACCCATGATCTCGCCCGAGGCGCTTGCGCTTCTGGGCGGCGGCAAGATCGCCTACGTGAAGATGGTCCGCTCCGAGGACGTGCGGAAGCAATTCCCGCAGGCCCCGCAGCTCGCGCCGGGCACCTTGCTCTACGCCCTGCACGCGGCCGACGGCACGCCGATCATGCTCACCGACAGCCGCGAGGCGGCCATCGCCAACGCCTGGAGCCAGGAGCTCGAGACCGTCAGCGTGCACTGAGATTTCCCGGCCTCCATTAACAGTTTTGGGCCGACTGTGTGATCTAGGACACAGCAGAAACCGCTGCGGTCAGGCCTCAACCTTGCCGACCCCGACATTTGGCCCGACTGTGTGATCCAGGGCACAGTCAGAGCGGCCGAATTGAACGATAGTGCATCCACGCGCGAGGAAAGCGCGAGGAGCACGTGTCATGTTCGATCCGTCCGAAATGCCCCGCCCGGCGATGTCGGCCGAAAGATTCGCGGCCTTGGGCGAGAATCGTGTGGCCTATATCAAGGCAATCCGCTCGGAGGAGGTCGCATTCCTGTGCGCGGAAGCGCCGCTGCTCCCACCCGGTCACCGCGTGTTCGTGCTGCACGCGGCCGATGGGTCGCCGATCATGCTCGCGAGCAGCCGCGAAGCGGCAATGGCGGATGCGGCGCAACGCGAGATCGAAACCGTCAGCCTGCATTGAGCCGCGTTCGAAGCCGCGCGCAAAGCGGCTACGCGTTTGGCAATGCCGTATTCCCTTGTGCAGGCGAGATGCGGCTCGCGAAAAGAGATCGCTAATGCCTACGCCGTCGGTGCATCAAGCGGCCGAGGCCGACGGCATCGCCAGCACGGCATAGAGCGCTTCGGCGTCGCGTGAATCACGCAATTTGCGGGCGACATCGGCATCGCGCAGGAGACGCGCGACGCGCGCCAGCGCCTTGAGATGGTCGGCGCCGGCGGCTTCCGGCGCGAGCAGCAAAAACACGAGATCGACCGGCTGACCGTCGAGCGCCTCGAACTCCACGGGCCTTTCGAGTCGCGCAAACAATCCGAACAACTTGTTGAGCTTCGGCAGCTTGCCGTGCGGAATGGCGATGCCGTTACCGACGCCGGTCGAACCGAGCTTCTCGCGCTGCTGCAGAATCTCGAGAATCGTCCGCTCGCTCTGGCCGCAGAGCTCGGCGGCTTTGGCGGCCAACTCCTGCAGAATCTGCTTCTTGCTGTTGACCTTCAGTGCCGGAATGATGGCATTGGGCGCGACGAGATCGGTGAGCAGCATGGACCTTTTCCAGGAGATCGGGGAGCTCAGCAGGGCTCGGCATCGCAAAGGCGGCGGACCATAG
>DATEGF010000054.1:0-8590 GCA_035280245.1 Allostellaceae bacterium | reverse complement strand
CCAGATGAGCGCATAGAGGCCGGCGCCGAGCGCCACGACACCGACGAGGAGAGCGAGCGCGAGCTTTCTCATGCTCGCCCGCGTACCACCCGCGACATGAAGGGATTGTTAACGATGCCGAGCATCACGCACGAAAGCGGCGGCGCCCTTGACGAAGAGCGCCGCCGCCGTTGCCGGCCAAGGGGGGAGACGAAGCCGGCGGGTGGATGGACATGAAGTGATAGGGCGCGCGTTCACCGGCCATCCCCGCGACGCAAGCCTCCGGCAAACTGGATAAGGGGGGCCGGTGATGCAAACGCCGCACCCCTTCTTGAGTTATCGGTCCGACCAGCCGCCTGACGGGTGCGCCTCGATCATCGGCGCATCCAATCGATCAGGCGGTGCGTGTATTTGATGCAGCCGAGCGCCACCGCGAGACAAACGAGCGCGAGTGCGGTGAAGGCCCCATCGTGCCTCGCCAGGGCCGCGGTCGCGCACGATACACCGACGACGACCGCAATCGGACTAATTAGGCCAAGCAACGGCATGCGGGCGCGTGGACTCCCTTCGGTTGGCATGCCGCCAGTATCGCATGCTGAGCGGCGTCAGCAGCCAACAACTGCGTTACCGCGGACTGTCCGCCGAAAAAATGGGGTGCGGCCTTGCGGACCGCACCCCTAATTTCTGCCTCATTACTGCAGCGCCGGCCGGGAGGCTTGGGCCGGGGCTGCCCTGCGACGGACTAGCTGCAGCCAGACGTTTGGCCGCAGGTGTCGCATTTGAGGCAGGTTCCGTTACGCACGAGCGTGAAGTTGCCGCACTCGGTGCAGCTGTCACCCTCGTATCCCTTGAGCCGCGCGGTGCGGATCTGCTCGAGCCGCGCGTCGACCGCCGCCACCACGCCGACCGTCGTCTCCGCAGCGGTGGCGACCGCAACATTGATCGCGGCGTTGCCTGCGAGACCCGTCGTGGCGGTCGGCGCGACCACGGCTTTCGCGGCACCACCTTGGAACACCGTGAGCTTGCTGCGGACGTAGCCCGTGGAGGCGACGCTGCGGACCACCGCGGCGACATCGGGGCGCGGCGCGCCCTCCGGCAGGCTCGATTCCGCGATGCCCTTGCCGAGCGTGTCCGGGGTCAGGTCCGCGGGCTGCACGTGGGCGAGGTCGTTGCGGCTCAGATAGGAGACCGCGAGCTCACGGAAGATGTAGTCGAGGATCGAGGTCGCCATCTTGATGGCGTCGTTCCCCTCGACGATGCCCGAGGGCTCGAAGCGGGTGAAGGTGAAGGCCTCCACGAACTCCTCGAGCGGCACACCGTATTGCAGGCCGATCGAGATCGCGATTGCGAAGTTGTTCATCAGCGACCGGAAGGCCGAGCCCTCCTTGTGCATGTCGATGAAGACCTCGGCGATCTTGCCATCCTCGTACTCGCCGGTGCGCAGATAGACCTTGTGACCGCCGACGATCGCCTTCTGGGTATAGCCCTTGCGGCGATGGGGGAGCCGGCGGCGCTCGGCGGCCTGCACGCGCTCGATCACCCGCTCGACGATGCGCTCGGCGATGATCGGCACGCGCTCGGCCACCGGCTTCTCCAGGAGCTCCGGCACATCCGTGTCATCGTCCTCGAGGATCGAGGCCTGGAGCGGCTGCGAGAGCTTGGATCCGTCGCGGTAGAGCGCGTTCGCCTTGAGGCCGAGGCGCCAGGAGAGCGCATAGGCCTCCTTGCAATCCTCGACCGTCGCGGCGTTCGGCATGTTGATGGTCTTGGAGATCGCGCCGGAGATGAAGGGCTGCGCCGCCGCCATCATGCGGATGTGGCTCTCGACCGAGAGGAAGCGCTTGCCGATCCGACCGCAGGGGTTGGCGCAATCGAACACCGGCAGATGCTCGTCCCTGAGGTGCGGCGCGCCCTCGAGCGTCATGGCGCCGCAGCAGTAGGTGTTGGCGTGCTCGATGTCGTGCTTGGTGAAGCCGAGCGCTGCCAGCATGTCGAAGGCGGGCTCGGCGAGCTGGGCGTCGGTGAAGCCGAAGGCCGCCTTGCAGAACTCCTCGCCGAGGGTCCACTTGTTGAAGGCGAACTTGATGTCGAAGGCGCTCGCGAGCGCGTTCTCGAGCGTCGTCAGCGCGCCCTCGGTGAAGCCCTTGGCCTTGAGCTCGTCGTGGCCGATGTGCGGCGCGCCCTTGAGCGTCGCATGGCCCACCGCGTAGCGCGTGATCTCGTCGATCTCGCTCTTGGAGTAGCCGAGGGTCTCGAGTGCCTCGGGCACGATCCGGTTGATGATCTTGAAGTAGCCGCCGCCCGCGAGCTTCTTGAACTTCACCAGCGCGAAGTCGGGCTCGATGCCGGTGGTGTCGCAATCCATCACCAAGCCGATGGTGCCGGTGGGCGCGATCACGGTTGCCTGCGCATTGCGGAAGCCGTGGGCCTCGCCGAGCGCCAGCGCGCTGTCCCAGGCGAGCCGCGCGGTCTTGATGAGGGCGGGGTCGGGGCAATTCGCGTGGTCGAGCGGTACCGGCGGGATTGCGAGCTCCTCGTAGCCCGCGCGCTCGCCATAGGCGGCGCGGCGATGATTGCGGATCACGCGCAGCATCGCCTCGCGGTTCTCGGCGTAGGACGGGAAGGTGCCGAGCTCGCCCGCCATCTCCGCGGAGGTCGCGTAGGAGATGCCGGTCATGATCGCGGTCAACGCGCCGCAGAGCGCGCGGCCCTCGGCGCTGTCGTAGCCGAGACCGGAGGCCATCAAGAGGCCGCCGATGTTGGCGTAGCCGAGACCCAGCGTGCGGAACTCGTAGGAGAGCCGCGCGATCTCCTTGGACGGGAACTGCGCCATCAAAACGGAGATCTCGAGCACGACGGTCCAGAGCCGGACGGCGTGCACATAGGACTCGATGTCGAACCGCCCGTCCTCCTTGCGGAATGCCAGCAAGTTCAGCGAGGCGAGGTTGCAGGCGGTGTCGTCGAGGAACATGTACTCGGAGCACGGATTGGACGCGTTGATGCGTCCGCTCGTGGGGCAGGTGTGCCAGTCGTTGATGGTGGTGTCGTATTGCAGGCCGGGATCGGCGCTCGCCCAGGCCGCGTGCGCGATCTTCTCCCAGAGATCGCGGGCCTTCAGCGTCTTGTGCACCTTGCCGTCGACACGGCGCGTCAGCTGCCAGTCGCCATCGCCCTCGACCCGCTCCAGGAACGCGTTGGTGACGCGCACGGAGTTGTTGGAGTTCTGCCCGGAGACCGTGAGATAGGCGTCGCTGTCCCAGTCGGTGTCGTAGGTCCGGAAGTCGATCCGCTCGTAGCCTTGGCCCGCGAACTGGATCACCCGCTGCACGTAGTTCTCGGGGATCATCGCGCGGCGCGCGGCCTTGATCTCGCGCTTGAGGCCCACGTTCGCGTGCGGATCGAACTGCTTCTCGCCGAGCGACTTCGCCTCGGGCGAATGGCAGGCCGCCATGATCGCGTTCAGATGCTTGCTTGCGAGCTTCGAGCCCGAGACCAGCGCCGCGACCTTCTGCTCCTCGACCACCTTCCAGTCGATGTAGTTCTCGATGTCGGGATGGTCGATATCGACCGTCACCATCTTGGCGGCGCGCCGCGTGGTACCGCCCGATTTGATGGCGCCCGCCGCGCGGTCGCCGATCTTGAGGAAGCTCATGAGACCGGACGAGCGCCCGCCGCCCGAGAGCCTCTCGTTCTCGCCGCGGAGCTTCGAGAAATTCGAGCCGGTGCCGGAGCCGTACTTGAAGAGGCGGGCTTCACGGACCCAGAGGTCCATGATGCCGCCCTCGTTCACGAGGTCGTCGGCGACCGATTGGATGAAGCAGGCGTGCGGCTGCGGATGCTCGTAGGCGCTCTCGGACGCCACGAGCTTTCCGGTGCGGTAGTCGACGTAGTAGTGGCCCTGCGCGGGCCCATCGATGCCGTAGGCCCAGTGCAGACCGGTGTTGAACCACTGCGGCGAATTCGGCGCCGCCATCTGCTTCGCGAGCATCGCGCGGAGCTCGTCGTAGAAGGACTGCGCGTCCTCTTCCTGATCGAAGTAGCCGCCCTTCCAACCCCAATAGGTCCAGGTCCCCGCGAGGCGATCGAACACCTGCTTGGCCGATGTCTCCGAGCCCGTCCGCTTGTCCGGCGGAAGCTCCGCGAGTGCCGCCTCATCGGGCACCTTGCGCCAGAGCCAATCGGGTACGTCGTCCTCCGCGACGGGACGCAGCCGCGTCGGCACGCCGGCCTTGCGGAAATATTTCTGCGCGAGGATGTCGCAAGCGACCTGGCTCCACTCGGCCGGCACCTCGATATCGGGCAGATGAAACACGCGCGAGCCGTCGGGATTGCGGATCTCGCTGGTGGCCTGCTTGAACTCAATATCCCCGTAGGCGTCCTGCCCTGCTCTGGTGAGTCGTCGCTCGATCCGCATCGCTTCCCCCAAACCCCAATTCGCTTGCTGATCTCTTGTTTTCTGACGCCCGACGCCGGTTTCTTATCCACCCGCATGTGGTAGCGGGGCGCTTCGCGATCACAAGATATGGCGTAGGGTGCCACAACCAAAAACGTTCGCAACAAGATTTTGGGGTCTCGTCATAAAGGATACATAGAGCTAGTCTAAAAATGAGGACTCCGGCCCAGGATTCCGCCGATCGTGCGCTAACGCGCCAAAGTGGCGAGCGCGCCCAGCACCACCGCGATGCCGACGCTCTGCACGAGGCTCAGCTGCTCGCCGAGAATAAGGACGGCGGAGAGGATGCTGACCACGGGCTCGAGCTGCGCCAGCAGCGCCGTTTTCATCGGACCAATGCGCACCAGCGCCGCGAAGAAAAAGAACACGCCCGCGAGATAGGTGAGCGCGACGCCCACAACACCCGTGAGGCCCAGCGCGGTGCTGGGTATCAGGCTCCAGGAGCCGTCGAGCAGGGCGAGCGGCACGAAGATCAGGCCGGCGGTCGCCGTCGCGTGCAGGATCACCACCAGGGGATCGGCACCCCGCGTGGTGTCGCCGAAGTAGAACACGCTGAAGGCGTAGGTGAGGGAGCACACGGTGGCGGAGACGATGCCGAGGAGATCGAGCTCGCCGATCTCGACGCCGAGCGCCACCGCAAGGCCGACGAAGGCGGCAGCCATCGCGATGATGCGCGCGGGCTTGAGCGGCTCGCCGCGGAGCCGACCCAGGAGCGCGAGCGGCAGTGGATAGGTGAACACCAGCAGCGCTGCGAGGCTCACGGGGATCCGCTGGATCGCGAAGAGGTAGCCGTAAGCCATCACAGAGAAAAAGAGGCCCGCGACGATGCCGGCGAACCGCTGCGCCCGCGGCATGGCGAGCGGGCGGCCCGCGAGCCGCAGCGCGGCGAGGAGGACGAGGGTGGCGACCACATACCGGAAGGCGAGCAAGGTGAGCGGCACCGCGCCCGCTTCGTACGCCCAGCGCACGAAGATCGGCGAGCTGCCGTAGCACAGGGACGAGAAGACGCTGAAGGCGGTCCCGACCCGCTCAGGGGCCGCCAGGGCTGGACGTAAACCGTTGATGGATGCCATAGTCGCGCCCACTTATAGGGGCAGCTGGGTTCGCGACGGAAGGCGTTGAGCGCGGAAATATGAGCTTCGGCACGTGGCTCTTCACGCTCTGGAAGGGCAAGCTGGTCGGCACCGACCAGTTCGGCAATCGCTATTACCGGGAGAGATCCCCGCGCGCGCTCCGCCGCGGCGGCGGCTTCGACAGCCGCGAGCGCCGCTGGGTGATCTACAAGGGCGAGGTCGAGGCCTCCAAGGTGCCACCGGAATGGCATGCCTGGCTGCATCACACCATCGACGAGATTCCCGCCGACGCGGGCAAGCCGAAATATCCCTGGCAGAAGCCGCACCTCCCGAACTTGACGGGGACGCGGCTCGCCTATCGTCCGGCGGGCTCGGTGCTGAAGGGCGGCCGGCGCGCGCCCACCACCGGCGATTACGAGCCCTGGCAGCCGGAGTGATCTCCTCTCGAGCGCAAGGAACTTGACGCCATGAGTCGCAACGCCGTCGAGACCGTGATGGGCGCGGTGGTCCTGGTGGTCGCCGCGGTGTTCCTGTTCTTCGCCTACACGACGACCAAGGTCACCGCGAGCACGGGGAACGTCTACTCGGCGCAGTTCTCGCGCGTCGACGGCATCCGCGACGGCACCGACGTGCGCATCAGCGGCATCAAGGTCGGCCAGGTGGTCTCGTTGGTGCTGGAGCCCGGCACCTTCTACGCGGACGTCCAGGTCAGCGTCGATCCGCGCTACAAGCTCAGCAAGGATTCGGTCGCCAGCATCAAGATGAGCGGCTTGCTCGGTGACAAGTTCGTGGACATCGAGCCCGGCAACGAGGACGAGATGATCCCGCCGGGGGGAAAGTTCGAGCACACGAATCCGCCGTTCGATCTCGAGAACGCGGTGGGTTCGATGATCTTCAGCCAGACCAGCAAGAAGGACTCCGGCGGCAGCAAGGACACGGGCGGCGGGGCGCCGGCTCCCGCGCCGGCGTCGCAAGGTGGCAATGCCCCGGCACCGCAGTAACACCGCCGTCCCCGGCGAGCGGGTCGTCGACCAACGCTGGGATCCGGGCCGCTACCAGGAGAATGCCGGCTTCGTCGCGGTGCTGGGCGCGCCGCTCTTCGAGATGCTCGCCCCGAAAGCTGGCGAGCGGATCCTCGACCTCGGCTGCGGTGACGGTGCGCTCACCGAGAAGATCGCGGCGGTCGCGACCGTGGTCGCGGTCGACGCCAGCGCCGACCAGATCAAGGCGGCGCGCGCCCGCGGCCTCGACGCGCATGTGGTCGATGGCACGAAGCTCGCGTTCGACGCCGAGTTCGACGCCGTCTTCTCCAACGCGGCGCTCCATTGGATGCGCGACCCCGATGCGGTGATCGCCGGCGTCTGGCGCGCGCTCAGGCCGGGGGGCCGGTTCGTCGCGGAATGCGGCGGTGCCGGCAATGTCGAGCTGATCCTGCGCGCGCTGGTGGCGGCGCTGGAGCGGCGCGGCCTCGACGGCCGCGCGGCGATCCCCTGGTATTTCCCTGCGCCAGAGGAATACCGTGGGCGGCTGGAGCGGCAAGGCTTCGTGGTCGAGAGCATCGCGATCATCCCGCGGCCGACGCCGCTGCCCGGCGCGCTCGGCGATTGGCTAGACACATTCGCCGAGAGTTTCCTCGCGGCGGTACCGGTGGCCGACCGTCCGGCGGTGAAGCGCGAGGTGGAGGCGGAGCTGCGGCCGACACTGCTCAACGCGCAGGGCGTGTGGATCACCGACTACGTGCGGCTGCGCTTTGCCGCGCGGAAGCCGGCAGAAGCCTGACCCATGGCCGTCAAGAAGCCCGCGAAGCCCGAATTCCCGACCTGGCTCACGCCCGAGGGCGAGCCGGTCTCCTGCCTCGAGAAGATCAAGGTGCTCAACGAGAATCTCGTGGAGATCCAAGAGATGTCGCAAGAGGCACTCGAGGACGCGATCCTCATGGGCTGCGACGAGAAGCAATTCCGCGAGGTCGTGCGCAAGCTCGTCGAGAGCCTGGTGAATCCGTATAAGAAATAGACGGTCGTGCGGGGTTGGGGGCCATGAAGCTCGGCATCTTGAGGGTGCTCTCCCTCGTCATTGCGCTTGCGGTTGCGGCGCCCACCTTGGCCCAGGAGTTGCGGATCGGCATCGCCCAGGAGCCAAGCTCGGTCGATCCGCATTTCAATCTGGTCGGCCCCGATGAGTCGCTCGCGCGGCATCTGTTCGACACGCTGATCCTGCAGGACGAGCAGCAGCGGTTGACCCCGGGCCTCGCGGTCTCGTGGCAGGCGGTCGACGAGCGCACCTGGGAATTCCACCTGCGGCCCAACGTCGTCTTCAGCGACGGGAGCAAGTTCACCGCGGAGGACGTGGCCTTCACGCTGAAACGCGCCCCCAACGTCGAGGGCAGTCCCGGCGGCTACGGCATCTTCACGCGCCAGATCAAGTCGGTCGAGATCGTGGATCCCCTCACGATCCGGCTCGGCACCGACAATCCCTATCCGCTGATGCCCGTCGATCTGAGCGTGGTGCCGATCATCTCCCATTCGGTCGGCGAGAAGGTCCCCAGCGCCGATTTCAATTCAGGCAAGGCCACCATCGGCACCGGTCCGTTCAAGTTCGTGGAATCGGTGCACGGCGACCGGATCGTAATGGAGCGGAACGACGCTTATTGGGGCCCGAAGCCGGCGTGGCAGCGCGTCGTGCTGAAGCCGATTCCGACCGATTCCGCGCGCGTCGCCGCGCTGCTGAGCGGTGACGTGGACATGATCGATGTCGTCCCGCCGAGCGTGCGCGAGGACCTCGCGGGCCGCGCGGACATCCACGTCGTGCAGGCGGTGTCGAACCGCGTGGTCTACATCCATCTCGACAGCAACCGCGACCACTCGCCCTTCGTGACCGACCTCCAGGGCGCCGCTCTCGATCGCAATCCGCTGCGCGATCCGCGCGTCCGCGCGGCGATCTCGAGGGCGATCGACCGCCGCGCGATCGTCGATCGCATCATGGCGGGGCTGGCGGCGCCCGCGGGACAGCTCCTGCCTCCCGGCTTCTTCGGCACCAGCCCGAACCTCCCGGCCGAGGCACTCGATCGCGAGGGCGCCAAGCGGCT
>DATEGF010000053.1:0-12276 GCA_035280245.1 Allostellaceae bacterium | reverse complement strand
CGCAAAATGTGGATGGAATCGGTGCGTCCTTCGACGCGCTCGCAATGCTCGCTTGCTCAGGATGAGGCTCTTCTTCAGCGAGCAATAAATCCCACCTCATCCTGAGCAAGCGACCGCAGGGAGCGCGTCGAAGGACGCACGATGTTCATACCGCGGCAATGCTCCAAAACCGGAGCGGCCTCGGGCCTAAGCCTTGGGCGCGAATCCCGGCAGGATCACGCGTCCGTCGGCCATCAGCGTCGGCGCGACATTCTCTCGATAGATCACGCCGGCGACCTCGTGGGTGATGAACACGTAGGCGCCCGACTCCTCCATCAGGTCCTGCATGCGCACATACATCTCACCGCGCTTCTTGGGTTCGGTCTCCACCAGAGCCTTGGTGTTGAGCTGGTCGAACTCCGGGCTGTTCCAGCGCTCCCAGTTCCAGACGCCGATCTGCGAGGGCAGGAACCACGCCACTGCCCAGCTCGGATCGGGCGCCATGCTGTAGCGCTGCAACACCATGTGGAGCTGCTTCCATTGGTCGCCTTTCGACTGGTCGCCAAGGCTCCAGAAAGTGCCGCTATCGTGCGCGTCGATCTGCACCTCGATGCCGATCTCCGCTAGATTGGCCTGGATCACCTGCGCCGCCGAGAGCCGCTCGGTCTTGTTGAGGATCGCCAGCGTCGCCTTGACGCCGGTCTTGCCGGACTCCGCCATCAGCTTCTTCGCGCCCTCGAGGTCGCGTGGCGGCATCTTGATGTCGCGATGGCCGAGCAGGCCCGGCGCGATGATGCCGGTCGCGCGATCGGCGGCGCCGAAATAGGCGGCCTGCAGGATCGCATCGACGTCGACCGCTTTCTGCACGGCCTTGCGCAGCTTGATGTCGTTGAAGGGCGGCACGTCGACATTCATCCCGAGCCAGACGTAAGCGAGGGACGGGTAGACCCCGACTTTCGAGCCCGCCGGCGGGCTCGCCTTGAGCTTCGGCAGCGAACTCACACTGGTGCCGGTGAAGTCGAGCTCCTTCGCCTCGAATCCGATCTCGGCGGTCTTCTCGTCCTCGATCGGACGGATACGGATCTCGTCGTAGGCCGGCTTCGGTCCGTTGTAGTCGGGATTGCGGACCAGGATAGTCTCCTGCTTCGGCCGCCATTCCTTCAGGAGGTAGGGACCGCACGTCGCCGGCGGGCTAGTGGTGAACCGGTTGTTCGACGCCTCCATCGCCTTCTTGCAGAGGATGAGGCCGGCGGTCCAAGGCAGCGTCGACAGCCACAGTGGCGCGAACGGCTCCTTGAGATGGACCACGCCGGAGAGCGGGCCGGTCACCTCGACGTTGTCGAGCGTCGCCCAGTCACCCTTGTAGGGCGATTTCATCGCAGGGTTCGCGACACGCTCGAACGAGTATTTCACGTCCTCTGCGCTCATCTCGCCAAAGCCGCCGGTCCATTTGATGCCGGGCTTGAGCGTGAAGCTCACGGTCTTGGGATCGACCTGCTTGATCTCTGCCGCGGCATCGAGCGCCCAATCCCAGGACGAGCCGCCCTTGAAGGCGATGAGCGACCGGAAGACACAGCGCGCGACGTCGCCGTCAGGCGCCGCCTTGCTGAAGGCGGGATCGAAATCCTGGATGTCGCCGTAGGAGCGCACGCGGAGCACGCTCGCGCCCTGCGCCTGTGCCGCGCGCGGCGCGAGGGCCACCGCAACCCAGAGGCCGGCACTGCCGGCGAGAACCTGTCGACGGGTAACGTGCAGACGGCGCATGGGTTTTCTTGCCTCCCGGGCTGATTGGCGGCGCCGCGGTTTGAGCGGCTTTGGCCGCGCACTATTCGTGGCGAAAACGTTACACCAGATCGCGCGGCACTGCACAGTCCCAGTTCTGGCTCCAGACCCGTGTCTCGCCCTCGTAAGCATCGAGGGTGGCGTGCAGCCGAAAGGTGTCCTTGGTCGCGGTCATGCGCGTCCAGGTCTCCGTGCGCGTGCGCCATGGGCCGCGTCCGACCTTCGTGGTCCAGCGGGCCTCCGCCACCGCACTCAAGGGGTCGTCATCGCGAATGCGATACTCCGTCCGCTTGAGGCTGCCGACTTCCAGGCCGTGCGCGTCGATCCGAACGTCGCCGCCGTCGTCCACTAGTCGGTGGATGGTCTCGCCGGTTGCGACGTCGCGCTCGACACCGCGCTCCGTGCGCCCCGCGCGCAGCACCGTTCGCTTCTCAGGTGGAGCGGACTCCACCCGAGGCAGCGGCGGCAAGGCCTCGTCGGCGGGCTTCGGCGCGCGCACTGGCAACAGGATCGAGCCACTGTGGAGCGTGAGGGCGACGCGCTCGGGCGTTGGCCAGGCGATCGGCCAGTAGGCACTCGACACGGCGACCCGCGGGCGATGTCCAGGCGGGAAGGCGTAGCCGATGTCGTTGAGTTGGATGCGCACCTTGTAGCGGCGGCCGGGCTCGAGCGGTGTCGGGTTCTCGTGGCTCTCGCGGTGCGTGAGGTTGAGCAGGCCGTAGGTGACGCGTGTCGAGGCGCCATCGGGGTGCACGTCGCAAAGCCGCACCGCGAGATTTGCTTGCGGCCGATCCGACGAGATCTCGAGCTCGACCATGGGGGCGCCCAGGATCTCGAGCCGCGCGCCGAGCGGCTCGGCGTCGAAGACCAGCGACTTCGCGTCGTCCTCGCGCTGGTCGCCGGGCTCGTCGGGCGATGTCCCGTGCGGGCACCAGACGCCGCAATGCGCACCGGTGCTCTCCGGCGACGCCAGCAGCAAGCGCTGCTCACCGCCCGGGCGCTCGGCGAGGCTCTGGTCCATCAAGTGAAGGCGATGCTGCTTGATGCCGGGCGCCGGCCATGCGCTCTCGGCGACCCAGCGGCCCGGCCGCTCGGCATACCATGTCTGCGGCCGCGCGCTCTCCAGCATCCAGGCGCGGAGCGGCGGCTCGTCCATGATCCCGGTCTCGATGCCCTTCAGCCACTTGTCCCACCAGCGCAGCGCATCCTGCAGGAAACCGACGGCAGGCCCCGGCAGTGCGAAGTGCGGATACTTGTGCGCCCACGGCCCTATCAGGGCTTTAGTCGGGACCTTGAGACCTGCAAGAAGACGCGGGATCGCATTCGTATAGCCGTCGGCCCAGCCGCCGATCGCGTAGACCGGGCAGGCGATCTCAGAGAAATCCTCGCAGACCGAGCCGTGCTTCCAATAGGCGTCGCGGTGTTGGTGGCGGAGCCACATCTCCGTCAGAAGCGGCGTGTGGCGGAGCCGCGCCATCCAGAGCTCGCGCCACCGCTCGCCCACCAGCGCGGGATCGGGCGGCCGCGACATATAGGCGAACATGGTGGAGGCCCAGCCGAGGTTCGCGTTGAGGAGCGCGCCCCCCATGAAGTGGATGTCGTCGGCATAGCGGTCGTCGGTCGAGCAGATCGTGATCACCGCCTTGAGCGCGGGCGGGCGGCGCGCCGCGACCTGGAGCCCGTTGAAGCCGCCCCAGGAGATTCCCATCATGCCCACGGCGCCGGTGCACCAGCTCTGCTTGGCAAGCCAGGCGATCACCTCGAGGCAATCGTCCTGCTCCTGCTTCAGGTACTCGTCGTCGAGGAGCCCGTCGGACTCGCCGCTGCCTCGCATGTCCACGCGCACGCCGGCGTAGCCGTGACCCGCGAAATAGGGATGCGTGAGCGCATCGCGCTCGGCGGTGCCGTCGCGCTTGCGATAGGGCAGGAACTCCAGGATCGCCGGCACCGGATCCGCCTCGGCGTCCTCCGGCAGGAAGATCCGCGCCGCGAGCTTCGTGCCGTCGGAGAGCGGGATGAAGATGTTCTCGATCTCGCGGACGCGCCGCGGGAACTCCGTGACGATCACGCGCTAGCTCGCGACGGCGACGAGCGTGGGCGGCCGCATCGCCTTGCCGCCGAGCTCGTTCTCCATCGTATGGCAATACCACTCGACGAAGTTGATCACGCCGCCTTCGGTCACCTGCGAATAGGGGCCGGGCTCATACCCCAGGGAATTCACCCCGATCTGGTTGCGTTCGACCAGCGCGATGTCCTGCCGGTTGGTCTCGTCCCAAACCTCGGTGAGGCGCCGGAGGTCGTAGTCACGGCCTTCCTCGGCGTCGCGCGACACCAGCCACTTCGCCGTGAACTGCGTCTCCATGGGCCCGAGCGGCAGCATGCGGATGAAGACCCCGTAGTCGCCCAGCACGTGATTGAAGGTGCTGGGATAATGCACCCAGCGCACCGAGCCGATGTCGCCGTGCGCGATATTGCCCAGCAGCTTCGCGACCGCGGGCTTGCCGTCCATGGTGATGGAGTGCGCACCCTCGGTGAAGGGCAAGCGGCTGATCCGGAAATCGTGGTGATTGACCACGCCGCAATGGAGACCGTCGGCGCGGACCCGGGTCCAGAACGGCCCGATGATGGCGTCATTCTCGGGATCGCGGGCGTTGTAATGGTCGAGGAAGGTCTTCATCAGTTCGGGATGCCGCGCGCCGCAGTGATAGCACTCGCGCGAATTCTCCATCACGAGCTTCCAGTTCGCCTTCTCGACGATCGACACCTCGTGGGCGAGCTTGGCGTTGGCGAGGTTGTGCGGCTTGAGGAAGGGCGTGAGCGCCTGACGATAGGGCTCGAAGTCCGGCGCCTTCTCGGCGAGGCAGACGAAGATTGTGCCCTCCACAGTCTCGACGTGGATCGGCTTCAAGGAAATGCCGCTGGGATCGAAGCCCTCGTGCATCCGGCCGGCGTAGAGCAGCTTTCCCGAGAGGTCGTAGGTCCACTGGTGATAGGGGCAGGCGAGGCTCAGGCTCTTCCCGCGCTCGGCGTCGCAGATCTTGAAGCCGCGGTGCCGGCACACGTTGAAGAAGGCGCGGATCGTGCGGTCGCGGTCGCGCAGCACGATGATCGGCGTGCGCCCGATGGTCAGCGTGAAATACTGGCCGGGGCTCGCGATCTCGCAAGTGGCGCCCGCGAAAATCCACTGCTTGTTGAAGATGAGATCGAGGTCGATCTCATAGAATGCGGGGTCGCTGTAGAAGCGCTGCGGGAGCGTGTAGAACTGCTTGCGGGACTTGAGCAGGTCCAGCATTTCCGTGCGTGACGACATCGGGGATTCCTCGGTAAAAAGCGCCAGCGGATTTTTAGCACGGGGAGCACCGATGACGCGAGCGGGTCTCGATCCCAAGTCCACCGCCGGCGCCGACATGCCGATCGAGCGCCATGTACAACTCGCCGTGGTCGGCGCGGGTCCCGCGGGCCTCGCCGCCGCCATCACCGCCGCTAAGGCCGGCATCGAGGTGTTGCTGGTCGACGAGAACCCTGTGGCCCAGGCGCTCATGGGCCTCGACGTGCCGCTCCACTTCGGCGGGCGCATGAACCCGGCGGTGCAGAACAAACCGCGTATGGTCGAGCGCATCGTCGAGACCAACCCCGGCCTTGCCGAAGCTTTCGAGCTCGGCATCGACGTCCAGCTCGGCGTCTACGCCTGGGGCGCTTTCGTCAAAGGGCCAAGCCTCCGCGGCATGACGAAGCCGGTGCTCGGGCTCGCCGACGAGGAGCGGTCGTGGCTGGTGAGCTTCGACCGGCTCATCCTCGCGACCGGTGCCCGCGACCTCGGCGTGGGTTTCACCGGCTGGGAGAAGCCGGGTGTCATGGGTGCGCAGGCCGCGCTCAACCTTATGGAGCGCTATCGCGCTTTCGACGGGCGGCGGCTCGTGATCCTCGGCTCCGGCGCGCTCGGCATGCGCGTCGCGGGCGCAGCGCTGGCGCACGGGCTCGAGGTCGCGGGCGTGGTCGATGTCGCCCCTGAGCCGCTCGGTCCCGATGCGCTCCGACCGCCGCTCTCCAAGGCGCGCGTGCCGTTCTTCGGTGGGCACGCCGTGAAGCAGGTCATCGGCAAAGCCGAGGTCGAGGGTGTCCGGCTCGTCCGCGTCGACGACACCGGCAAGCCCATCGCGAAGAGCGAGCGGGAGATTGCCTGCGACACCATCGTCTGCGCGATCGGTGCCGTGCCGACTGTGGAGCTGATGGATGTGCTGGGCTGCCGCCTGGTGTTCGATCCCCTGCGCGGCGGCCACGTGCCCGTGCTCGACGGTGATGGCTGCACCTCGGTGCCGTCCGTCTTCGCAGTGGGCGATTGCGCGGGCGTCTTCGACAAGAAGATCGCCGATCCCGAGATCGCACGATCCGAGGGCCGCCGGGCCGGCGCTGTCGCCGCGCGAGCGCTCGGTGCCAAGCCTGACTTTATCGAGCGCTTGGGCGCGCCTGTGCCAGCGTTCGACGCCGTCGGCCATTGGCGGCGCTGGCTCGAGGCCGAGCTCGCGGCGGGCGGCATGGAGGTGATGGTCTGCCAGTGCGAGGAGGTGACGCGGCGTGAGCTCGTGGAGCTCAAACCGCCGCGCTATCTCAACTGGGGTGGCTCGCAGCTCAAGACCCGCGATGTCGCGGCGCTGGCAAAGGACGGGCCGGTGAACGCGGACCAAGTGAAGCGGATCACGCGCGCGGGCATGGGCACCTGCCAGGGCCGGCGCTGCCGCGAGCAGATCCAGATGCTGCTGGCGATGAGCGCCAAGGTGCCGCCCGAGCAGATTCCGCTCGCGAGCTACCGCGCCCCCGTTCGGCCGCTGCCGCTCTCGGCGCTCTGGCCCCACGACGAGACGCAAGAGACGCGCGACAACTGGGACGTCTGGTTCGGCATCCCCACGCAGTGGACGGCTCACTGGGAGATGGGTGAGGTCTCGCCGGCGGTCCCCGGCACGATCGAGTCCAGCCTGGACTCCGCGAAATGAGCGGCGGCAACGGCATCACCGGCGCCTCGGTCGTCATCATCGGCGGCGGCGTCACGGGCCTCAGCACGGGCTGGTGGCTCGCGCGCAACGGCGTCGACGTGCTCCTTCTCGACAAGGGCATCGTCGGCTGGGAAGCGTCGGGCCGCAACGGCGGCGGGTGCACCCACGCCTACAGCCCCTTCTTCATGGAGGAGCAGAAGCTCTGGCCGCAGATGGAGGAGCTGCTGGGCTACCCGACGGAATACCAGCGGCACCGCATCCGCGTCACTCTCGACGAGGCCCAGTTCAATCATCATGCCCGCGTCGAGCGCCTGGCGGGCAAGCAGGGCTTCAAGGTCGAGCGCCTGACGCCCGCGGAGGTGCGCGAGCTGGTGCCGCTCTGCGGCGATAACGTCTACGGCGGCTTCCTGCTGGATTTCGGCGGCCATGCCAATCCGCAGCGCACGAGCCAGGCTTACGCCTGGGCGCTGCAGGATCACAGCGGGAAGATTCTTCAGCACGCGACAGTGACCGGGATCACGGTGCGGAACGGCAAGGCCGTCGAGGTGGTGAGCGACCGCGGCACCTTCGGTTGTGACGCGCTGGTGATCGCGGCGGGACCGCAAACCGCGAAGCTCGCGGCCATGGTGGGTGCGGACCTGCCGCTCGCCCCGGCGCGCGCCGAGATGATCGTGACCGAGCCGCTGCCACTCATGAAGCACGGCGGCGTCGACGGTAACGGCCTCTATGGTCGCCAGACCCTGCGCGGCAATCTCGCCTATGGCGGCGGGCCTCACGAGTGGCTCGACTGGAGCGAGATGTCGGCGCCGCCGCGGCCCACGACGCCGCTCCTGCGGCACCTCTCGCGCCGGCTCGCCGAACTCTTCCCGAAGGCCGCGCACGTCCGGGTGATCCGGAGCTGGGCCGGCATTGTCGAGAACACGCCCGACGGCCGCCCGGTGATCGACCGCTTGTCCGATCCCAGCAATGTCGTGCTCGCGACCATGTCGAGCGTCGGCTTCGGCCTCTCACCCGCTTCGGGCCGCGCCATCATGGAGCTGGTGCGCCATGGCCGCTGCCTCTTCGCCGACCTGACCCCGATCTCACTCAAGCGCTTCACAGGCCTGCCCGCAGACTGGCGCGAGCGCCAGGGCTGGCTGCCGCCGGATGTGGCACTCGCCGGCGCTTAACCCGCGGGCACGCAGTCGCAGCACCACCCCGTCACCCCTCCCTCTCCCCGTTGGGGAGAGGGGGAAGTGGCTGGCACTACCAACTTGCCCTCGCCCCAACGGGGAGAGGGTTGCGGAGCCTTAGCGAGCGAAGCGAGCTTAGGCGCAGCTGGGTGAGGGGGAGGCTTCCACCCACTCGCTACGGCTTGTTCCGCTGCTTCCACGGATCCTTTACGGCGGGAATCGCATCGACCACGGCGTTGACGAGCTTGCCGTCGACGCGCTCGACGCGGCGGATGTAGATGTCGTTGATGGCGTCGCGGGTCTCCGGGTCGATCCGGAAGGGTCCGCGCGGGCTCGGCGCCTGATAGGCCTTGATCAATTCCATCGTCTTGTCGCCATCGATCTTGCCGTCGAGCGTGCGGATCAGGTGATAGATGAGCGCCATGCCATCCCAGGCGCCAACCGCGACATAGGTGGGATCGCTGTCGGCCCCATGCATCGCGCGCCAGGCCGCGACGAAGGCCTGGTTCTCGGGATTCTTGAGCACGGGCGAGTAGTGCTGTGCGGTGACCACGTCGAGGGCGAGGTCGCCGATCTGCTGGAGCTGTGATTCGTCGGCGACATTGTCGCCGAGCACGCGGATGCCCGCGCGCGCGAGGCCGAGATCGCTCACCGCCTTCATGAAATTGGCGGCGCTGGTGGGCGGCTGCCAAACGAAGATCGCGTCGGGATGCGCATCGAGTATGCGCTGCAGGAAGGGCGCGTAGTCCGGATTGACCAAGGGAATTCGCACGGAGCCAGCGAGCGTGCCGCCGGCCTCGGTATAGCCGGCCGTGAAGGCCTGCTCGGCATCGATGCCGGCCGCGAAATCCGAGACGATGGTGAAGACGCTCTTGAGACCGCCCTTGGTCACTGCCCAGGTGCCGAGCGGCAGATCGGTCTGCCAGAGCGCGAAAGAGGTGCGCGCGATATAGGGTGAGCGCGTGGTGATGAGGCCGGTCGCGGCGTTCATGATGATGAGCGGCGTCTTGGTCTCGCTCGCGAGCGGCGCCACCGCGAGCGCGTTCGGCGTGAAGACGAAGCCCGTAAGGATCTGCACGTGGTCGCGGGTCAAGAGCTCCTGCGCGAGCCGCTTGGCGATGTCGGGCTGCGCCCCCGTGGTGTCGCGCCGGAGGATCTCGATGCTGTGGCCTCCGAGCTCGCTGGCGTGGCCCTCCATGTACATCTTGATGCCATCGTCCATTTGCTGCGCGATCGCGGCGAAGGGACCGGTGTAGGGCAGGAGCACGCCCACCTTGACGGTCTCCGCGCGGGCGCCCTGAGGTGCGAGCGCGGCCATCAGCAATCCAACGATGGGCAACGAGCGAAGCAGTCGCGATGTCATGAGCGATCCCCCTTTGAGCGGCGCCACGCTATCATTCCCGGCGCAATCGGAACACCGCCCGGCGAGGAGAATCCCGTGCCGTCGAAATCTCATGGCGTCCACCTCGTCGGAAGCGTGCCGCTCGCGGACGCCGGCAGCGTCTTCCGCATGGCGTCGGCGAAGCTCGGCGACCGCCTCAAGCGATTGCCTGACGGCGAGACCGGCGTGCGCAGCAAGTGGGTGCACTGGCAGCTCCGCGTCTTCGAGGCGATGGACGTCTTCGACTCCGAGGTTGTGGATACCGGCTACATCCGCCGCGCGCAGTTCCGGCTGAAGCCGGGCGTGCGGCCAAAGGATATCTCCTTCCCGGCGCTCGGCTATGCCGAGGCGGCACGCGCGTCTTATGCGGAGTTCGCGCGGCTCCGCGAGCGCGGCGAGATCGCGGGGCATCTCAAATTCCTGACCTGCCTGCCGACGCCGCTCGCGCCGGTGACCTCGTTCGTGTTTCCCGAGAGCCGCGCCGCGGTCGAGCCGCTCTATCAGGAGCGGCTCTTCGCCGAGCTCGACGAGATCATCGCCGCCGTGCCGCGCGAGCACCTCGCGATCCAATGGGATACGGCTTATGAGTTCGCGATCCTCGAGGGCGTGACGCCGTCGCATTTCACCGATCCGCAAGCCGCGATCTTCGAGCGTCTGGTGCGCTATGGCGATCGCGTGCCGGCCGCGGTCGAGCTCGGCTACCACCTCTGTTACGGCGATTCAGGCCATCGGCATTTCAAGGATCCCGAGGACACCGGAAAGCTTGTGCTGGTTGCGAGCCACCTCGCGCGTCACGTCGCGCGGCCGCTCCACTGGGTCCATGTGCCGGTGCCGCGGGCGCGCTCCGATGAGGCCTATTTCGCGCCGCTCTCCTCCCTCGAGCGCCGCCCGGAGACCGAGCTCTATCTCGGCCTGATCCATTTCACCGATGGCATCGAGGGCGCGCGGCGCCGGATCGACGCCGCCCGACGCCACGTGCGCGACTTCGGTGTCGCGACCGAATGCGGCCTTGGCCGGCGACCGCCCGAGACCATCCCGGCCCTGCTCGACCTCCACGCCGAGGTGTCCGATCTCGCCTCGGGCTAGATGTCGCCGGGCGGCCTCGTCATCAATTCGTCACGATATAGCGGGTATCACCGGCCGATTGACCCAAGGGCTTGGGGCCGACCGGGTTGGCGCACTCAGTGACCGCGAGTCGATGCTGCACCCTCTGCGGGTGCCGCGCGCCCCATTCCATCACGGCGAAAGGAAGCGGGCGATGGCGACGGCGCTGCTGAAGTCGGCGGTCTACCAGAATGGCGTGGCGAGCAAGCGGGGCCTCTCGGAGCGGCTCTTCGCGGTCTGGTTCCATCGCTTGGTCTACAACCAGATCTGGGAGGATCCACGGGTCGATCTCGAAGCGCTTCGGCTCGAGCCCACGACCCGCGTGCTCACGATCGCCTCGGGCGGCTGCAATGTCCTCAACTATCTGCTCGCGGATCCCGCCGAGATCGTCGCGGTCGATCTCAACCCCGCGCACCTCGCGCTCACCCGGCTCAAGCTCACGGCGGCGCAGCATTTGCCCGATCACGCCGCGTTCTATCGTCTTTTCGGCCGCGGCATCGATCCCGGTGCCTGGGATACCTATCGCGACTATCTCAAGCCGCATCTCGACGAGGATGCGCGCGCCTTTTGGGAAGGTCGCTCGCCGCTCGGCAAGCGACGGCTGAACTTGTTCGCCGACAGCGGCCTCTACCGGCGCGGCCTGCTCGGCCGCTTCATCGGCTTCCTGCATTTCGTGGCGCGGCTCACCGGGCATGACCCGACCCGCATGCTCACGGCGAGCAACCTCGAGGACCAGGCGCGGCTCTTCGAGGAGTGGATCGCGCCCGCCTTCAATGCGAAGCCCGTACGGATGCTCTGCCGGATGCCCGCGGTGCTCTACAGTCTCGGCATTCCGCCCGCACAATTCGACGCGCTCCGTGACGACGCCGCCGGCGGTGACCTCGCGAATCTCTATCTCGAGCGCCTGCGCCGCCTCGCCTGCGAGTTCCCGATCGAGGAGAATTATTTCGCTTGGCAGGCCTTCGGCCGCCGCTACGGCATCGAGGCCGAGGGGCCAGTGCCGGACTATCTGAAGCCCGCGGCCTTCCGCACGCTCGCCGACCGCGCGCCTCGGGTGAAGACGCACCTCGCCTCGCTCACGGATTTCCTCGCGCGCGAGCCCGCGGAGCGCATGGACCGATACGTCCTCCTCGATGCGCAGGACTGGATGGGACCGGCGCAGCTCGCGGACCTCTGGCGGGAGATCGGCCGCACCGCACGGCCGGGTGCGCGCGTGATCTTCCGTACCGCCGGCCGCGCCTCACCGCTCGAGGCGGCGCTGCCGCCGGCGTTGCTCGCGCCCTGGCGCGCCGAGAGCGAGCTTGCGGCCAGCCTCTTCCGCCGCGACCGCTCGGCGATCTACGGCGGCTTCCACATCTATAGCCGCGCCTGACCCCGAGCCGCGGGCACGGCCATGACCGCCGAGGCGACGCTCCGCATGGACCGGATGTACCGGTACCAGCGGCACATCTACGACCTCAGCCGGAAATTCTATCTGCTCGGCCGCGATCGCCTGGTCCGCGAGCTCGATCCCGGCCCCGGCGCGCGCATCTGCGAGATCGGCTGCGGCACCGGCCGCAATCTGGTGGCACTCGCGCGACGCTACCCCGACGCGCGCATCTTCGGCATCGACGCCTCGAACGAGATGCTGAAAACGGCGCACGCCACCATTGCGCGCGCGGGTCTCGCCGGACGCATCCGGATCGAGCGCTGCCTCGCCGACGAGCTTGATCCAGCCGGGACCTTCGGACTCGATGCGCCTTTCGACGCGGTCTTGTTCTCGTACACGCTCTCGATGATCGCCGACTGGCGCCGCGCGGTCGATCGCGCTACCGAGGTGTTGAAGCCAGCGGGCTTGCTCGCCGTCGTCGATTTCTCCGAGCAGCGG
>DATEGF010000052.1:0-18947 GCA_035280245.1 Allostellaceae bacterium | reverse complement strand
GTGGGCGAGCGCGATCTGCACATCCGCCACCTGCGTGCCCTCGTTGGCCTCGCCGCGGACCTGGCGCACCGCCTCGATGATCTTCGTCATGCCGCCGCGTGCGCCCGGGTGGTTGTTGCAGAGCCCGCCGCCGTCGGTGTTGAACGGCAGCCTGCCGACGCCCGAGATCAGGTTGCCGTCGGCGACGAATTTTCCACCGGTGCCCTTCTCGCAGAATCCCAAGTCCTCGATCTGCATCAGCACCGTGATGGTGAAGCTGTCGTAGATCGAGGCGTATTTGATGTCGCGGGGCGTGACGCCGGCCTCGGCAAAAGCCGCCGGCCCCGACACGGCGGCGCCGGAATAGGTGAGATCGATCCGCCCGCCCATTTGGTGCTTCACCGCCTCGCCGGCGCCGCGGATTTTTATCCTCGGCCGCTTCAGGCTCTTGGCGACGTCGGGGTGCGCGACGATGATCGCGCCGCCGCCGTCGCTGATCACGCAGCAGTCGAGGCGGTGCAGGGGATCGGCGATCATCGGCGAGCTCACGACCTCCTCGACCGTCACCACGTTCGGCAGCATGGCGTGCGGGTTCCACTGCGCGTGGTGCGAGGCCGCGACCTTGATCCAGGCGAGCTGCTCGCTGGTGGTGCCGAACTCGTGCATGTGCCGCATGGCGACCATCGCGTACATGTTCGCGGTGGCGGGGCCATAGGGGAACTCGAAGGCGGCATCCGGTGTCGCCATGCCGAGGTTGCGCGGCTGCGTGCCCGTCGCCTGGCCCATGGCGCGCGGCCGGCCCGCCAGCGTGATCAGCGCCACCCGGCACTTCCCCGCGGCGATCGCCTCCGCCGCGTGGCCCACGTGCAGGATATAAGAGGAGCCGCCGGTGTCGCTGGAATCGACGTGGCGCACCTTGAGGCCGAGGTAGTCCACCATCGAGAGCGGCCCCAGGCCCGGCGCGTCGCCCGCGCAGAAATAGCCGTCGATGTCCTGCTTGGCGAGGCCGGCGTCCTCGAGCGCGCCCTTGGCGACCTCGGCGTGGAGCTGCGCCAGCGATTTGTCGTCGGCCTTGCGGGTCGGATGCTCGAAGATGCCCGCGATATAGGCCTTGCCGTTGATGCTCATGGGCTTGAGCTCACCTCGAAGCGCTTGAGCGCGCCCTGATCGAATTTGAGTCCGAGGCCGGGGGCGGTCGGCATCGTGAGCTCGCCCTTCTGGGGCCGCGGCACCTCCTCGAAGAGGCGCATCAGCCAGGGCATGTATTCGACCGTGAGCCCGTTCGGGATCGCGCCGATCAAGTGCACGTGCACCTCCGGAATGAGATGGCTGACCACGGGCAGGTTGAAGGCCTCCGCCATGCCCGCGACCTTGAGCCATTGCGTGATGCCGCCGACGCGCACCAGGTCGATCATCACGATGTCGACCGAGTGCGCCTCCAGCATGTGCTGGAAGGGTGCCACGCCCCAGAGATATTCACCGCCGGTGACCGGCGTCGTGAGCGCGGCGGCGACGCGCGCGAGGCCTGCGAAATCGTCGGCGGTCGTCACGTCCTCGAGCCAGCCGAGATTGAAGCCCTCGAGCCGGCGGCCGATGTCCATCGCCTGCTCCGGCCGCCAGCGCTGGTTGATATCGACCATCAGCGTGGTCTCGGGACCGACCGCCTCGCGGAGCACCCGCGCCCGCTCGACCTCGCGCTCGGGCGAGGTCTCGCCGGGCAGTGCCAGCTGCATCTTCATCTCGCGGAAGCCCCTCTCGACCAGCTTGCGCCCGGCCGCCGCGGCGCGGTCGAGCGTGAGGCCGCGCATGAGCGCGCCGCTCGCATAGGTCGGGACCCGCTCGCGCGCGCCGCCCAGCAGCTTCCAGAGCGGCAGGTTGGCGACCTTCGCCTTGATGTCCCAGAGCGCCATGTCGATGGCGGAATGCGCCAGCGTGAACAAACCGCCGGGAGCGGCGGAGCCGGCGGCATCGCGGAGCTTGCGCGCGATCGCCTCCGGCCGCAGCGGATCGTCGCCGACAATGAGTGCGCCGAGCTCGTCCACCGCGCGCCGGAGCGCGCCGGTGATGGCGCCGCCGAAGAACGTGACGCCGAGTCCTTCGACGCCGGCATCGGTGCCGAGCTCCAGTGTCACGAACGGCCGCTTGCCCCCGGGATTGTCGGGCGCATCCGCCAGCGGCTCGTCCGCCGGCAGCTCGACGATGCGGGTCTTGACCGATGTAATCTTCATAGCAGCCCCACGCGGCTTGCCTGCCAGTCGCCTTTGCCGAACTGGGAGAGGTTCGCGTTGCCCTGGTGGAAATCGGTCACCGCGCCGAGCACGACCGTGCCTTTCATGGAGCGGCCGTTAGCCTCGCCCAGGAAGCGATAGGAGATGCGGCTCCCTTCGTAACGGTAGTCGAAGCTGAAATCGATCCCCTCCGGCGTGAGCCGGCCCACGACCGGGCTGTCGAAATCCGGCGAGTGCTGGTGACCGGAGATCTCGCTGCCGCGCTGCTCGATCAACAGGCGGTGCGCACGCTCACCCCGCAGGAATGTGACGCGCAGATCCCATTCGCCCGCGATCTCCGCAGCGACCGGCGTCTCGGCCTGGGGCTTCTCTCGGCTCGCATGCGTGAGCGCCAAGGCGATCGCGACGCCCACCGCCTCGGCCTCGCCCGGCTGCAGCGCGAAGGGGTCGATCACCACCGTGTCCGCCGTGCTGGCGGTATCGTCGAGCATGATGCGCGGCGTGCCCTCGAGCAGCCGGCGGCAGAGGCCGTCGCCGTCGATGGCGATCTTTTTGGAGTCCCAAAGAATACGGAGCTTCGGCACCTTCTCCACGCCCGCGGGCTCGATCACCTCGGTGACGGCATCGGAGACGCGCGCGAGCCGCTCCTTGATCGTCTGCAGATCCGCACGCCAGCGCCGGAGCTCCGCCGCGGCATCGCGCGTCTCGAACCAGTACTCGACCGCCCTCAGGCAGCCGATCACGTCCTCTTTCGAGACCTTCATCGGCCGGCCCAGCGACTGGTGCGGCGAGGCGTTGCGCCAGGCCGCCTCAATCAGCGCCTTCGAGCCCAGGAGGAGCCCGCTGGTCTGCGGTCCCCGCAGATATTTGCCGCCGCTGTAGACCGCAAGATCGGCGCCGCGCGCGAGATAGGGGACCGGGCGCTCCAGCTGCTCGGAGGCCGCGTCGACCATGATGGGAATGCCGCGCGGCTTCGCCACCTCGACCAACTCCTCGAGCCGCACCCTGCTATTGGCTTCCTGATTACCGAGCACCGCGATCATCGCGACAGGCCCGCGCAGCGCCGCGTCGAGCTCGGCGCGGCTGCCGACCTCCACCACATGGGCGCCCGCCATGCGGATCGCCTGGTCGTAGGCGAAGCGCTGGCCCTTCAGCATGATCACGCGATTGACCAGGCCGTCGGTGAAGGGCAGCCGCAGTATCTTCACGGGGTCGTTGCCGGCGATGCAGGCGGCTGTCGAAAGCGCCATGGCGGCGGCGCTGCCGCACGTGACCATGCCCCATTCCGCCCGCGTCAGATCCGCGAGCCGCTGGCCCGCCGCCTCCATCAGCTCGTCGAGATGGACGAACCGGCGCGAGGCCTCGGCCATCGCCTCCTTCACCTGCGGCAGCATGAGGCTGCCGCCATAGAGCGTGCGCACCGCGCAGCAATTGATGACGGGACGCACGCCGAGCGCGAGATAGGGATCGGAATTCCTGGCCATCGCCGAGACCGCTCTATTTTGCGTGCGCCATGATATTCAGGATTCTCCCGGGAGGTCGAGCCTCGTCGTCTCCAAAGAGAAGAAATTCTTAGCGCAGAGGTCGCGGAGGATTCGCAGAGGACGCAGGGGGACCGAGGCTTGACGGCGAAGCCGCGATCAGAATTTTTGAACCACCAAGACACCAAGACACCAAGGAATGAATGCGGCTTCGCCGCAAAACGCACCGCTTCCACCGCGACCCCGTCACCTTGGTGCCTTGGTGTCTTGGTGGTTCGACTTCCTTTCCTCTGCGACCTCCGCGAATCCTCCGCGCCCTCTGCGCTAAGCCCTTTTTTCTTTTAGCGGCTTCGATGTCAGCCGCTCAAGCTGGGCAAAGTGCCGCCGGGGATGAACCGCGCGAAGGCGGGTTCCGCGATCAGGTGCTTCACCGCGGCGATGTCGGGGGCGAAGGCGCGGTCGCGATCGTAAGGTGGCACCAGCGCGCGGATGCGGGCCCTCGCTTCGGCGAGCGGCGCCGAGGTCTGCAACGGCGCGTGGAAGTCGATGCCCTGAGTCGCCGCAAGCAGCTCGATCGCGACGATCCCTGCGGTGTTGTCGGCCATCTCGCCGAGCCGGCGCGCGGCGAAGGTTGCCATCGAGACGTGGTCCTCCTGGTTCGCCGAGGTGGGCAGGCTGTCGACGCTCGCGGGATGCGCCAGCGACTTGTTCTCCGAGGCGAGCGCCGCCGCGGTCACTTGCGCGATCATGAATCCGGAATTGACCCCGCCCTCGCGCACCAGGAACGCCGGCAGCTCCGAGATCGTGTGATCGATCAAGAGCGCGATCCGCCGCTCCGAGAGCGCGCCGATCTCCGCCGCCACCAGCGCCAGCACGTCCGCCGCCATCGCAACGGGCTCGGCGTGGAAGTTGCCGCCGGAGAGCACCTCGCCGGTGTCGGCGAAGACCAGCGGGTTGTCGGAGACTGCGTTCGCCTCGCGCGCGATCACCTCGGCCGCGAACCGCAGATGGTCGAGACAGGCGCCCATGACCTGCGGCTGGCAGCGGAGCGAGTAGGGGTCCTGCACCCGGCTGCAATCGAGATGCGAGGCGCGAATGGCGCTGCCCTTCAGCAGGCCCAGGTAAATCGCGGCGACCGCGGTTTGGCCCGCATGGCCGCGGATCGCGTGGATGCGCGGATCGAAGGGCGTGTCGGACCCTTTGGCCGCATCGACCGAGAGCGCGCCAGCGACCAGCGCTGCCGCGAATGCGTCCTCGATCGCGAAGAGACCGACGAGCGCGAGCGCGGTCGAGACCTGCGTGCCGTTGAGAAGTGCCAGGCCTTCCTTCGGGCCGAGCTCGATCGCCGAGAGGCCCGCGCGCCGCAATCCCTCGGTCGCCGGCAGTGTCTCGCCGCGGTGACGCACCTCGCCGACACCGATCAGGGCCGACGACAGATGCGCGAGCGGCGCGAGGTCGCCGGAGGCGCCGACGGAGCCTTTCGCGGGGACACAGGGATAGACCTCGGCCTCGATCAGGCGCTGCATCGTCTCGATCACGCTCCAGCGCACGCCGGAGTAGCCCTGCGCCAGCGCCGCGATCTTGAGCGCAAGGATCAGGCGCACGGTTGCGTCGTCGAGCAGCGGGCCGACGCCCGCGCTGTGCGACAGCACCAGGTTGCGCTGCAGCGCCTTCAGATTGTCGGGCGGGATCGACGTGCGCGCGAGCAGGCCGAACCCGGTATTGACGCCATAGACCGTGTCGCCGCGCGCGACGATCGTGTCGACGGTCCGCGCCGCCTTCTCGACGACGGCTCGGCACCGCGGGTCGAGCGCGAGCGGATCGCGACCGCGCGCGAAGGCACGCATCTCGGCAAGTGTGAGCGGTGCTACACCGATACGCATGGGCAATCTCCCACGGGTCTTTGCTAGCCTACCGCGTTCGTCCCCGCGCCGCATACCGCGACCATTTCTCCCTCTCCCCAGCGGGGAGAGGCGAGGTGAGGGGGTGTAGCCGCTCTCACCGGCGCCAGTTCTGTACACCGAGAGCACACCCCCTCACCCCGACCCTCTCCCCGAGGGGAGAGGAATCCAACTGAGGTCGCGCTGTCGCTCGGTGGCGGTCCGCTTGTTCTCTCGGCCAAAATGGCCCAGCATTGGAATCATTTCCTGGCGGAGACAAGCTATGGCGGTCCAATCATTTCTCAGCTATGCGCTCACGGTCCCCGACCTCGAGGCCGGACGGCGGTTCTACACAACCTTCGGCCTCCTGCCTGCGGAACGCGACAATGCGCTGGCGTTCCGCTGCGAGGGGCGGGACCAGGACCAGGTGCTCCTGGTCGAAGGCCGCAAGAAACGGCTCAACCACCTCCGCTTCGGCACCGACGAGCGCGGCCTCGCCGACATCCGCGCCAAGATGAAGGACAGGGGCGTCGCCGAGATCGATGCGCCCCACAACGCCTTCGGCGGCGGCCTCTGGATCGAGGACCCCAACGGGAACGCGATCAATGTCCGCGTCGATCAGGCGAAGCCGTGGCGCTCGACCGACGCCGTCAACATGAACGTGCCCGGTCATTACGGCCGCAAGGGGCGCGGCTGTCCGCCCAACCACCAGGTGCGGCCCCATCGCCTCGGCCACGTGCTCATGCACACGCCCGACCTCGAGGGCACCATCGCGTTCTATACGAGCGTGCTCGGCCTGCGGCTCTCCGACCGCGTACCGGGGATCATCGCCTTCATGCACCTGCCCGTGGGCGGCGATCACCACGTGGTGGCGCTGCTCAAGGACCAGCGCGCCGGCTTCCACCACGCGAGCTTCGAGGTGAGCTCGGTCGACGAAATCGGCATCGGCGCGCAAAATATGCTGGGCTCGGGCTACAAGAACGGCTGGGGCTTCGGCCGCCACGTGATCGGCTCGAACTTCTTCCACTATCTCCGCGATCCCTGGAACAGCATGGCCGAGTACTTCACCGACATCGACCAGATCCCGGGTGACGGTTCGTGGAAGGCCGGCGACCAGGTCGCCGAGGACGCCCTCTACCGCTGGGGCCCGCCGGTGCCGGAGGACTTCGGCCGGAATTACGAGGCGGAGTGAGGCCATCGCCGTGCGTCCTTCGACTCACGACCCTTCGGGTCGTGGCTCAGGATGAGGATCCTGTTCGAGGCAGCAAGAAATTCACCTCACCCTGAGCCGTGCGCGTCAGCGCACGAGTCGAAGGGCGCAACTCAGGCAGTCCGTGATTGAGCGCTTAGATCGGCGTCTTGGTGATCCGTCCGCCCGCGTCGACGTACCAGCGCTCGCTTGGGAAACTCACGCCGACGAGGCGTGCCGCCATCCAGTCGGCCATGAGGGTCGGTGGGTAGGGGCCGAAGTTGGTGGCGGGGACGCCGCCGACGGCGTGGCGGGAGTCCTGGTAGACGACGAGGCGCTTGGGGCCGGGGAGAGCGGCGATCAGCCGCTCGGTGTGCACAAGCGGGCAGAGCTCGTCGGCATCGCCGGCGAGCGCCAGATAGGGCGCCCTGATCTTCTCGGCGAAGCCCTCCCAGGTGAGCGTCTTGCGGAACGCGTCGAAGGCGGCCTCGTCGGGGATGCCGGCCATATACATGAAGCGCTGCTTGAAGGTGGGCGAGGCCTCTTCGAAGATCGTGTGGCAGCCCGGCTCGAAATTCGTGTGCGAGACCGCGCAGGCGCGGAAACGCGGCTCCGAGCCCGCGGCGATGGTGGCAAAGAGCGAGCCCATGCTGACGCCGGCAATGCCGATGCGGCTCGCGTCGATCTCCGGCCGCGCCGCGAGCCAATTCATGATCGCCGGTCCCGCCTCGGCCCAAGCCGGCACGCTGACGGGAATACCCAGCACCGCGCTCTCGTATTGGCCGGGGCCGTCGACCGCGAGCACGGCGATGCCGCGTGTGAGCCAGCGGTCGCCATAGAGCGCCACCGCGATCTCCTTGAAGCTGTCCATGCCGGGGATCGAGACCACCGCGGGAATAGGGCCGCCGCTATGTCCCGGTGGCAGATGCAGCCAGGCCGGCAGCGCCTTGCCGCGGAACGGGATCCACACGGCCTCGATGCGATGATCGGCAACCGCCGCATAGCTTGTGTAGCAGGCACGCTTGCGCTCGTTGTAGGCGAGATTCTGCTCGTTGTTCTCGTCAATCGGCCACTGCGCAGCGGCCCAATGCACCGCCGCCATGAAGTAGTTCTCGCGCGCCGTCACCCGCTCGCCCGCCGCTTCGGCCTCGCGCGCCTTCGCCTCTCGCCGTTTCGCTGTCGCCTCGAATGCGGGCGACGCATCGGCGAATTTCTGCACGCGGGCGCGGATCGCGGCGAAGTCCGCGGTCGCCTCGACCCCGCAGGGCGCACTCAGATAGACCGAGCGCGGCTGGTCCCAATCGATGCCGTTGGCCTTGATCACGTTGTCGACGAGCCAGCGCTGCTCGATCCAGCGGCGCGAGCGCGGCGGTCGGGCGGTCGAGCTGCTCATGAAGGAGACTCCCACGGATCTCGCTCGGACTTGAGGCGGCGCGCCGTCACGCTACTATCGGGCCTCGGCGCCCGCAAACGGGGGCGCCACCACCTCGGGGGAACAATGGCAAGAACCAGCGCCAAACACCCAAAGCCGCGCGTCTACGTCACGCACAGCGACTCGATCGTCGACTCCCAACTGGTCACGCTCGCGCGCATGCGTGCGGCCGCGAAGAAGTTTCCAGGATTGATGTCCCGGGTCGACATCGTGCACGGCGACGGCCCCGCGGCGGTCGAGGCGTCGCTCCCGGAGACCGACATCCTCCTGCTCTCCGGCAATATCGATTTCGCCCGGCTTAGGGAGCGCGCGCCGCATCTGCGCTGGATCCAGTCCTGCAGCGCCGGGGTGGAGAAGCTGGCGCCGATGATCCCCGACGGCATCGCGCTCACCAATGCGAGCGGCGTCCACGGGCCGCGCGGCGGCGAGTACGGCATGACCGCGATCCTCATGCTGAACAGCCGCGTGCCCGCCTTCGTCACCAATCAGCAGAGGGCGCGCTGGGAGCAGATCCACACCACGCCGCTCAAGGGCAAGACGCTGGTCCTGCTCGGCGTCGGCGCGATCGGCAGCGAGGTGGCGCGCCTTGCCAAGCGCTTCGGCATGCGCGTGCTCGGCGTGACGCGCGGCGGCAAGCCGCACAAATCGGTCGACCGCATGGTTCGCACCAAACAGCTGGCCCAGGTCCTGCCGAAGGCAGATTTCGTCCTCTCGACCCTGCCGCTGACGCCCGAGACCGATGGGCTCGTCGGCCGCGCCGAGCTCGACCTGCTGCCGCGCCACGCCGGTGTGGTGAACCTCGGCCGCGGCCGCGTGATGGACTACGACGCGCTCCGGGACAAGCTTCAGAAAGGCGAGCTCTCCGGCGCGGTCCTCGACGTCTTCTACGAGGAGCCCACCGCCGCGGCCTCGCCGCTCTGGTCGACACCCAATCTCATCATGAGCCCGCATTGCGCGGTCGACGACGAGAGCGTCTATGTCGAGCGCTGCCTCGACATCTTCTTCGACAACCTGAAGCGCTTCCTTGCGGGCCGACCGCTCGAGAACGTGGTGAATACGAAGCTCGGGTATTGACGCGCCGAGGTTGACGAAAACGCCCCCTCACCCAGCTCCGGGCTGTGACCCGGGGGTCGCTTCGCTCGGCGCAAGCCTGGGCAACCCTCTCCCCAGCGGCCAAGCTCGGCATGCTAGACGCGACGCAGGGTATTTTCCGCGCGTCACGCTGTCGTCACCGGCTCAAGCACCCTGCGCTGTGTGGCGGAACATGTGCCGTTTCGCCTCGTCGTCGAACTCGGCCTTGAATGTGTGCCGATCCTTGAGCGCTACTGCCCGCGCAGCCGCCGGCCGTGCGTCGATGGTGTCGAGCAGCCGCTTAAGATTGGGCAACCTCCCCAAGGCGTCATCGCCAAGCACGAAGGGAACAAGACGCGCCCAACCCCATAGAGCCATATCGACAATGGTGTAGCTGTCACCGAGCATGAACTTGTGCTGCGCCAGCCGGGCATCGACGATACCGTAGTGCCGCTTTGCCTCGAACACATAGCGGGTGACTGCGTATTCCTTGGGCTCCGGAGCGAACCGAGTAAAATGCACGGCCTGGCCGGAAAAGGGCCCGACGCCGGACGCCACGAACATCAGCCAGGAGAGCAGCTCGCCGCGCGCCCGGGGCGTATTCGCGGGCATGAACCTGCCCGTTTTCTCGCCGAGGTAAAGCAGGATGGCATTGCTGTCGAACACCGTGGCATCGCCATCGACGATGCAGGGTACTTTGTTGTTCGGATTCAGCGCCGTGAATGCCGCGCTGAACTGCTCGCCCTTGCGAGTATCGACGGGAACCGGCTCATAGGCCAGTCCGGCCTCCTCCAGAAACAGCGCGACCTTCATCGGGTTCGGGGCGAGGCTATAGTAGAACTTGATCATCGTCTTCTCCCGTTGCTTGGGCTGCATACAATGCCAGAACGACTGACAGGGCAAGCGGTCGGCGCGCGACAGAAATTGGGGCGGCGATGTGTCGCTCCGACAGCCGGGGAACGGATTGCGCGCGTCTACTTCTCGAACACTTTTCCCGCCTGCGCCACCAGCGGCTGCGGCACCGTGACACCCGTCGCCGCGGCCGCGGCGGTGTTGAGGTAGAGCACCCAACGGCGGTAGCGCGCGGGGGTGAGCTTGCCGGGATCGGCGCCGAGCAGCACCGGCACGGCGATGTCGTTCGCCCAGTCGAGACCGGTCGCGTATTGATCCTGCGCATAGGAGGCGATGGCGCCCTTCTCGACCGTCGCGGTGTCCAGCGAGAAGAGCGCGATCTTGTTGTCGCGCGACGTCTTCACCAGCGCGTCGAAGGCGGAGGAGACCGTGTTGTCCTGGCCCGTCAGCACGGTGTCGACCTTGCCGACCAGCGAGTCGATGGCGTTCTTCACCTCGGCGCTGGAAGCGACCTGGACCTCGGTCCAGGTGAAGCCGCGCTTCTCGGCGTCGGCCTTGGCGAGCCGGTTGATCACGTTGGAGTTCGACTCCGCGGCGTTATAGATCGTGCCGATCGTCTTGATGTTCGGTTTGATCTGGACCATCACGTCGAACATCTGCGCCACCGGCGGAATCCCGAAGATGCCGGTGACGTTGATGCCGGTCGGCTGATCCAGCGATTTCAGGATCCCGGCCTCGACGGGATTGGTGACGCAGCCGAACACCACGGGAATGCTCGAGCCTTGCGCCACCTTGATCGCGGCTTGGGTGTTGGGCGTCGTGCAGACGGCCATCATGTCGACTTTGTCGGCCAGGAACTTCTCGGCGATGTTGCGCGCGTTCGCAACGTCGCCCTGGGCGATCTGAATTTCGAAATTGAGGTTCTTGCCCTGGACGAAGCCCGCCTTGGCGAGGCCATCGATGAGGCCGCGCCGGGTCTCGTTGAGCGCGGGATGATCGACGATCTGCGAGAAGCCGACGTGATACATGCGGCCGGGCTGCGGCGCCGTCGCCTGCTGCGCCGGCGCGGGCACCGACCCGCCCGCGAGAAGGGCGAGGGCCAGCAAAAATGCGCGTCGGTTCAGAAATAAGTCCCCGGTCGCGATCATCGAGCGCCCCTCCCCTTATCGGCCAAAAATCCGCGTTGACGGGATCGTAGGGGGCGCGCGCTAGGACGTCAAAAGCATGCGATCATCGATGAGATCGCCGCGGCTCGCCTCGTGGAATTTCTGGATCAGGCCCGGCACCGTGAGCGCCGCCTTAGCGGCACCCTCGACATCGAGGATGATCCGGCCCTCGTGCATCATCACGAGCCGGTTCCCCCAGCGGATCGCCTCCTGCATGTTGTGCGTCACCATGATGGTGGCGAGGCGATGGGTCTCGATCAGCCGCGCAGTCATCTGCATCACGGCCTCGCCGGTCTTGGGGTCGAGGTTTGCGAGGTGCTCGTCGAGCAGCAGCAAGCGCGGCTGCGCCAGCGTCGCCATCAAGAGCGCGACCGCCTGGCGCTGGCCGCCGGAGAGCGTTCCGATCCGCGTATCGAGCCGGCCTTCGAGGCCGAGGCCGACTTCCGCGAGCGCCTTGCGGAACCGCTGGGCGAGTGCCGCCGTCACGGCGCGACGCAGGCCGCGGCGCTGGCCGCGCTTCGCCGCCATGGCGAGGTTCTCCGCGATGGTCATGACGGCGCAGGTGCTCTCCTGCGGGTCTTGGGCGATGCGGCCGATCGCGCCGGCGCGGCGCCAGACCGGCTCCCGCGTGATGTCGCGGCCGTCGAGCTCGACGCTGCCGCTGTCGGGTTCGATGAGGCCGCTGATCACCCGGAGCAGCGTCGATTTCCCGGCGCCATTGGAGCCGATCACCGTGATGAAGTCGCCCTCGCGCACCTCGATGCTGATTCCGGCGAGCGCCGTCATCTGATTGGGCGTGCCCCGGAGGAAGGTCTTCACGATGTCGCTGAGGATCAGCATGGCGTCACCGGCCGAGGATGCGGCCGCGCAATTGCGGCACCGCGAGCGCGCCCAGGAGGAGCGCCGCCGTGATGAACCGCAGGTCGACGGGCTCGAAGCCCACGCGCAGCGCCAGCGCCACCAGCAGCCGGTAGATCAGCACGCCCACCACCGCCGAGATCACCCAGCGCTCGATCGAGCGGTCGCCGAAGATCGCCTCGCCGATCAGCACCGCGGCGGCGCCGGTGACGAGGATCCCGATCCCCATGCCGATATCCGCGAAGCCGTGGTTCTGCGCCACTAGCGCGCCCGAGAGCGCGATCGCGCCGTTGGAGATCGCGAGCCCGATCAGCTTGGTGGTGTCGGTGTTGACGCCGAGGCTGCGGATCATGGTCTCGTTCTCGCCGGTGGCGCGGATCGAGAGACCGAGGTCCGTGTGCAGGAAGGCGACGAGCGCCAGCCCCACCAGCACGATCAGCACCGCCGTCACCGCGATGGTGAGGAGCGCGTCCTCGCGCGCGGGGATGCCGATCGCCTGGAGCGCCGTTGCGACGTCGCCCACGATCGAGGGCGCGCTCAGGAGCGACACATTCGCGCGGCCCATCACGCGCAGGTTCACCGTATAGAGCGCGGTCATCACGATGATGCCGGCGATGATGTTGTTGATCCGGAACTTGGTGTGGACGAGCGCGGTCGTCATGCCCGCCGCCGCACCCGCCAGCACCGCGATCGCCGTCGCGAGAAAGGGATTGAAGCCGTTCACCAGCAGCGTCGCCGCCACCGCGCCGCCGAGCGGATAGCTGCCCTCCGCCGTCAGATCCGGGAACCGGAAGAACCGGAACGTCAGCAACACGCCTAGCCCGAGAAAGCTGAACAGGAACCCCTGCTCGAGCATGTTGGTGAGGAGGGCTTGGAGCTGGGACATGTGCGAGAGGTTCTACAGAGATCGGTCGGAAGACGGCCGTGCGTCCTTCGACTCGGCGCCCTCATCCCGAGCGCCGCTTGGCGGCGTCGAGGGACACGCCGGCTCAGGATGAGGCGGTTTTCTTTCTGCCATCAACCATTTTCCTCATCCTGAGCCGCGAGCGGAGCAAGCGAGTCGAAGGACGCAGGATGTCGACGCAAATGCGGCACGCACCCTCTCAGCGTCTGCGTCCGAAATAATCCTCGAGCCGGATGCGCTCCTCGCCCGGAATCCGCCGGCGCTCGAACTCCGCCTCACGGCCGCGCGGCTTGGTGGCGTCGATCAGCAGCCGGCCCCAATGGTCGCGCTGGGGATCGCGGTAGAAGCCGGGCACGTCGGAGATCACGGTGACGCGCGTGTCCGCGCGGCCGCGCGTGATGAAGGCCCACCAGACATCGTTCATGTCGTAGACGTCGACGTCGTCGTCCACGACGATCACGGACTTGTTGTAGTCCATGTGGGAGCCGACCGCGGCGAGCGCCACATGGCGCGCGTGGCCCTCGTATTGCTGATCGATGCTGACGACCGTGCACTGCATCGGCGAATGGATGGCGACCCGCTTGACGCCGGGCACCTGACGCACGAGGTGCTCGTAGACCCGCGCGGCCGTCGCCTCCTGTAGCAGGACGATATCCTCGGGCGAGCCGCAGAGCAGGCCGTGGAAGACGGCGTCGTCGCGATAGCTGACATGGGTCACGCGGAACACGTGGTTGTCGCCCTCGGGCACGTAGTAGCCCAGGAACTCGCCGAAGGGCCCCTCGGGCCGGCGCACGTTCGGGAGGATCTCGCCCTCGATCACGAACTCGGTGTCCGCGGGCACCATCAGGTCGATGGTCTTGCAGGGCCGCATCTCCACGGGACGGCCGCGGATCTGCGCCGCGGCGGAGAGCTCGTCGGTCTCGTAGGGGAGCGAGGCCGCCGCCGCGAGGAAAATGTCGGGCGTCGAGCCGATCAGCAGCGCCGCCGGCAGCGCCTGGCCTCGCTCCTCGGCTTTTTTCTGATAGCGCGTGAGGTCGTGGGTGGTGCCGAGGCGGATGCGCAGCTCCTGGTCGCTCACCATCATCGAGCGGTGGAAGGAGAGGTTGGCGACGCCCGTATCGGGCTCCTTCGCGAGGAAGATCGCCGCCGTGAAATAGGGTGCGGCGTCGCGCTCCCAATAGGTGATCTGCGGCAGGTCGGAGAGCTTGCCCTCGCGCAGATCGTTGGGCGCCGCCACCGGCCGCAGGAACTCGCTGGCGCTCGGCTTCATGCCGGCCTTGAGCTCGACCCAGCGGCGCGGGAAATGCTCGTCGGTGGCGCCCACCATCTCGCAAAGCCGCTTCCGGCTGCCGTAGAGATTGGTCGCGACCGGAAAGCGCGAGCCCTTCACACGCCGGAACAGGATCGGCGCGTCGCTCTCGGCTTGGCTGAGCTTGATCACCGCCGCGAGCTCGTGATGCGGATCGACCTCGCGCTCGACCACGCGCATCTCGCCCCGCCGCACCAGCTCGTTGACGTAGTCCCGCATGGCACCCCTCCGCCCCGGCGCCCTCGACAATACGCTATTTCCGCGCCACCAGGTCGATCTCCACGAGCGCGTCGCGGGCGAGCCCGGTGACGCCGACGCAGGTCCGCGCCGGCAGGCGGCCCGGCGGGAAATAGCGGCGATAGACCTCGTTCATCGGCCCGTAGTGCGCCTTGAAATCCCTGAGGTAGATCCGCACGGAGACCACGTTCGCGAGGTGATAGCCGGCGCCGCGCAGCACTAGGATGAGATTGTCCATGACGCGGCGGGTCTGCGCCTCGATGCCGTCGGGCAAGGGTTTGGAATCATCGTCGGGCCAGGTCGGCATCTGACCCGTGACGAAGAGCCAGCCGTCGGTCTCGACGGCGTGACTGAACGGTGCGACCGGCGTCGGCGCGCCGGCGATCATGTGGAAGGTCGGAGAAGCCATGGGTTTCCCTCGCATCAAGGGCTGGCTCGGAGAGCCGATTGATGCAACATAGCACTCCCGACACCAGACCGGCCCAGAGGCGCCTCATGAGCACGACCGCCATCAAGAACGCGGATTGGATCATCGCCTGGAACGAGCAGAAGGGCCGGCACGAGTACCTCCGCGGCGGCGATGTCGCCTTCGGCGGCAACCGGATCGAGTTCGTGGGACAGGGCTACACCGGACGCGCCGACCGCGAGATCAGCGGCCGCGGCCGGATGGTGATGCCGGGTCTGGTCAACATCCACTCCCATCCCGCGAGCGAGCCCTTCAATCGCGGCCTCATGGAGGAGCGTGGCTCGCCCAAGCTCGGCATGAGCTCGCTCTACGAGTTCATGCTGCTGGTCCGCCCCGACGAGGACGCTCGCCGCGCCGCGGCGTTGTTCGCCGTGTCGGAGCTCCTGAGGAGCGGCGTCACCACCTTCACCGATTACTCCGCGACCCGCGCCCAATGGATCGAGGACCTCGCGGGGAGCGGCATCCGCGCGTGCCTGGCACCCTCCTACCGCTCGGCGCGCTGGTTCACTCGCAACGGTCATCGCGTCGAGTACGAGTGGAACGAGGCGGCGGGTCGCGAGGCCATGACCCAGGCGCTCGGCGTGATCGACGATGCCGCGCGCCACGAGAGCGGGCGGCTCTTCGGCATGCTGGCGCCGGCGCAGGTCGACACCTGCACCGAGGCGCTGCTGCAGGCGAGCGTCGAGGCCGCGAAGGCTCGCAACGCTCCGGTGCAGATCCACGCCTCCCAGAGCGTGGTCGAGTTCCGCGAGATGACCCAGCGCCACGGAAAGACGCCGATCGAATGGCTCGACGGGCTCGGCGTGCTCTACGACGGCGCTATCATCGCGCATTGCATCTTCGTCGACGAGCACAGCTGGATCCGCTGGCCGCGCAGAGGCGATCTCGAGCGCATGGCGCGCTCGGGCGCCTCGGTGGCGCACTGCCCGAACATCTTCGCGCGCCGCGGCATTCTGCTGCAGGACTTTGGCAAGTACCGGCGCCTCGGCATCAACATCGGGCTGGGCACCGACACCTTCCCGCACAATTTCATCGACGAGATGCGCTGGGCGACGGTGCTCTGCAAGGTCGCGGCGGAGAATGTCGAGGCGACCAGCCTCGCCGACGTCTTCCACGCCGCGACCGTCGGCGGTGCCAAGGCACTGCTGCGGACCGACATCGGCCGCCTTGCGCCCGGCTGCAAGGCGGACCTGTCGCTGGTCGACCTCGCGCATCCGAGCCTGCAGCCCGTCCGCGATCCCCTGAAGAGCCTGGTGTTCAGCGGCCTCGATCGTCCCATCACCGATGTCTTCGTCGACGGCCGCCAGGTCGTGGCGGACGGCCAAGTGAAGACCATCGATGTCCCAGCGGTGACCGAGGCCATGAACCGAGGGCAACAGTCGGCACTCGCCGGCGTCTCGGTGGGCGATTATGCCCGGCGGCCGCTCGAGGACGTGTTTCCGATGACCCTGCCCATGCAGTGAGCAGGCCCTGCGACAAGTGCGGGGCTTTGATTGTCCGCATACAAGGACGTGCTATATGTGAGGGTGCCGGCGGGATGCCCGCCGAGCGATGGAGCGTCACACGAGCACGCAACGGGTCAGAGGCGGTGCCAGCGAGCCGATCGAACTGCACGCCGGGGTCGGCGTCCGGGAGGCCGCCCGCGAGATCGAGCTGGAGCAGTGGGCGTGGCGAAAGGTCAAGAGCCTGCGCCTCCTCTATACGCACCTCACCATCTTCGCGCTCGGGAATGTCATTCTGCTATTGATCGACATATCAACACCGGGCGAGGTGTGGTTCTACAAGGTGTTGATCGGCTGGGGCCTGGTGGCAGGCCTGCACACTGCCTACACCTATGAGCTCCTGCCGTGGTCGACACGGGATTGGGAGCAGCGCAAGGCCCGGGAGCTCATGGACCAGCAGCGCAAGCGGAGCTCGCACAACTAAACCACCCCTTTGGAAAATATGAAAAATCCCGGTGCCGGCGCACATGGGAGCCCGGCGCAATTCGCCATTCCATTGGGCCCTTTCCCTGAGGCCTAATGCCGACGCGTCGGCGATCCCAGCACTCCGAGGACCTTTCCATGACCGTCACCCGCGGCCGTCAGTTCTTCCAGAACCCCGGCCCCACCAACATTCCCGAGCGGATCATGCGGGCGATGGACCGCCCCGCCATCGACTTCATGGGCGCCGAGTTCAACGCGATCGCCGCCGAGTGCACCGAGGGCCTGCGCAAGGTGTTCCGCACCCAGCAGGCCGTGCTGGTCTATTCCGCGACCGGTCACGGCGCCTGGGAAGCGGCGCTCGTCAACGTGTTCTCGCCCGGCGACAAGGTGCTGGTTCTGGAGTCCGGGTATTTCTCCCTCAACTGGGCGAAGCTCGCGGCGGACCTCGGCATCGTTCCCGAGACCCTGCCGGGCGACTGGCGCGCGGGCGTCGATCCCGCCGCGGTCGAGCAGCGCCTCAAGGAGGATCGTGCACACGAGCTCAAGGCCGTGCTCCTGGTTCACAACGAGACCTCGACCGGTGTGGCGAACCGCTGCGGCGAGATCCGCCGCGCGATCGACCGCACGGGTCACCCGGCGCTCTTCCTCGTCGACGTGATCTCGTCGCTCGGCTGCTACGACTTCCGCATGGACGACTGGCAGGTCGACGTGGTGGTCGGCGGCTCGCAGAAAGGGTTGATGATGCCGGTCGGCATGTCCTTCACGGGCATCAGCAAGAAGGCGCTCGAGGCCAGCGAGACCGCGAAGCTGCCGCGGATCTATTGGGACTGGCGCCGCTTCATGACCGGCATGGATCAGACCAGCTTTCCCGGCACGGCGCCCGTGCACCTCTATTTCGGCCTCCAGGAATCCCTGCGGATGATCCTGGAGGAGGGGCTCGAAGCGCTCTTCGCGCGCCACCACCGCCTTGCCGAGGCGACGCGGAAGGCGGTGCGCGCCTGGCGCCAGAACAACGGGCCCGAGATCTTCGCCTCCGATCCGCGCACGCAATCGGATTCCGTGACGGCGGTTCAGCTTCCCGAGGGCCATGACGCCGACGCGCTCCGGCAGGCCTGCCTCAGCCGGTTCAATGTGTCGCTGGGCGGCGGGCTCGACCGCTTGAAGGGTCGCGTGTTCCGAATCGGCCACATGGGCGACCTCAACGAGCCCATGCTGCTGGGTGCGCTCGCGGCCGTGGAGATGACGCTCAGCGTGATGGGCGTACCGCACGGCAAGGGCGGCGTCGACGCCGCCATGGCGCATTTGGCTTCGGCCTAAGCTCTCAAGGAGGCACCGACATGATCCACGTCCTCGCGATCATCACCGCCAAGCCCGGCATGCGCGGCGAGATCCTGAAGCACTTTCACGCGAACATACCCGCGGTGCGCGCCGAGAAGGGCTGCATCGAGTATGGGCCCACGGTCGATGCCGAGGGCGCCGGCGCCATCCAGACCAGGCTCGGGCCCGACACCTTCATCGTGGTGGAGAAGTGGGAGAGCCTCGAGGCGCTGAAGGCGCACGCCGCGGCACCTCACATGGCGGCCTACGGCGCGAAGACCCGGGAGATGATCGCAAGCCGCGTCATCCACGTGCTCTCGCCGGGCTAGAGTCTGATCCGCTTGGATTGACCACGGTGCGTCCTTCGACGCGCTCCCTGTGGTCGCTTGCTCAGGATGAGGTGAAGTTTTTCTGCCAGAAAGAAAACTCCTCATCCTTCTGTGATTGGGGCTGTGGGTGTCAATCGGTTTAGCGGGCGGACCGGGCGACATGCTTCTGTGCGCGGTCGGCGTGAGGCCGCCGCAGGATGGCGGACGCAGGCAAGGGGCCTCGATCTGAGCACCGTGCTCGCGCAAGGCGGCGACGAGGATGAGGACGAGGTCACCCTTTGCCTGGCCGTCCCGGGTCCGCTGGCCCGCCGGAGCGGGGTGGCG
>DATEGF010000051.1:0-3375 GCA_035280245.1 Allostellaceae bacterium | reverse complement strand
TCTGGAACGTGATGTTGACCGGCTGGTCGGAACCCGCCATCTTGATTTCGGTCCCGCCGTCGTCGAGGAGCTTCACCTGCGGCCGCAGCCCCTTCGCCTGCGCGCTGACGCGGCGCTTGGGATCGACCACCACCAGGGTGGAGAGCCCGGTCACCTCGTCGATCTGCTTGGCGACGGTCGCGCCTTCCTCGACGTTCTCGAACTTGATGCGCCCCGCATATTCCGTGATGATCGGACGCGTATGCGGATCCCAGGTCGCGAGCACGTGACCTGCCTTGACCGCCTCGCTGTCACGAGCGAGCAGCGTGGCACCGTACGGCACCTTGTGACGCTCGCGCTCGCGCCCGCTTTCGTCGTGAATCACCACTTCGCCGTTGCGTGAGATCGCCACGAGCTCACCGCGCGAGTTGGTGACGTAGCGCATGCCCGCGCTGTAGCGCACGACCCCATTCGACTTGCTTTCCACCTGGCTCACTACCGCGGTCCGCGAGGCGGCGCCGCCGATGTGGAACGTACGCATCGTCAGCTGCGTGCCCGGCTCGCCGATCGACTGCGCAGCGATCACGCCCACGGCCTCGCCGACGTTGACCGGGGCTCCGCGCCCGAGATCGCGCCCATAGCACTTGGCGCACAGCCCGAACCGCGTGTCGCAAGTGAGCGGCGTGCGGACCTTTACCTCGTCGATGCCGGCGGCCTCGATCGCCTCGACCGCCTCCTCGTCGAGGAGTGTTCCGGCCGGATGCATCACCTTGCCACTCTCCGGGTTGATGATGTCCACCGCGCAGACGCGGCCGAGTATGCGCTCGCGCAGCGATTCCACCACCTCGCCGCCCTCGATCAGCGCTTTCATCGATACGCCCTGGGAGGTGCCGCAATCGTCCTCCGTCACCACCAGGTCCTGCGTGACGTCCACGAGCCGCCGCGTGAGATAGCCCGAGTTGGCGGTTTTCAGCGCCGTGTCGGCCAGGCCCTTGCGCGCGCCGTGCGTCGAAATGAAGTACTGCAGCACGTTCAGGCCCTCGCGGAAGTTCGCCGTGATCGGCGTCTCGATGATCGAGCCGTCGGGCTTCGCCATCAGGCCGCGCATGCCCGCGAGCTGCCGGATCTGGGCCGCTGAGCCGCGGGCGCCCGAGTCCGCCATCATGTAAATGGAGTTGAGAGACTCCTGAGTTACCGGCGCGCCCTTCTTGTCCTTGCGCTGGACCAGCTCCTGCTTCTTGGCATCCCAGTCCATGACCGGCTCGACGCCCAGCTGCTCCATCATCCGCTTCGCAACCAGGTCCCCGGCGCGCCCCCAGATGTCCACCACCTTGTTGTAGCGCTCGCCCTGGGTCACCAGCCCCGAGGTGTACTGCTTCTCGATTTCCTGCACTTCCTTCTCGGCGTCGGCGATGATCTCGTGCTTCTGCGACGGGATCAGCATGTCGTCGACCGCGATCGAGAGCCCCGCCTTGGTCGCCATGCCGAAGCCGGCGTACATCAGCTTGTCGGCAAAGATCACCGTCTCACGCAGGCCACAGCGGCGGAACGCCGCGTTGATGAGCCGCGAGATTTCCTTTTTCTTGAGCGGCTTGTTGATGAGCTCGAACGGCAGCCCCGCCGGCAGGATGTCCGACAGGAGCGCGCGCCCTACGGTGGTTTCATGCCGCGCGATCCTCTCGCGCTTCTCGCCGTCGGCGTCGATCTCGACTTCCTTGATGCGCACCGTGATGCGCGAGTTGACCTCGACCTGGCCCGTGTCATAGGCCCGCGAGACTTCCGCAAGGTTGGTGAAAATGGAGCCCTCGCCGCGCGCGCCTACCTTCTCGCGCGTCGTGTAGTAGAGCCCGAGCACTATGTCCTGCGAGGGGACGATGATCGGTTCGCCGTTGGCGGGCGACAGGATGTTGTTGGAGGAGAGCATGAGCGTGCGCGCCTCCATCTGCGCCTCGAGCGACAGCGGCACGTGCACGGCCATCTGGTCGCCGTCGAAGTCGGCGTTGAACGCCGCGCACACCAGCGGGTGCAGCTGGATCGCCTTGCCCTCGATCAGCACCGGCTCGAAAGCCTGGATGCCCAGGCGGTGCAGCGTCGGTGCCCGGTTGAGCAGCACCGGGTGTTCGCGAATGACTTCCTCCAGGATGTCCCACACGATGGCTTCCTGGTCCTCCACCATGCGCTTCGCCGCCTTGATGGTGGTGGCGAGCCCCATCACCTCCAGCTTGTGGAAGATGTAGGGTTTGAACAGCTCGAGCGCCATGAGCTTGGGCAGGCCGCACTGGTGCAGCTTCAACTGCGGGCCCACGACGATCACCGAGCGGCCGGAATAGTCGACGCGCTTGCCGAGCAGGTTCTGGCGGAAACGCCCGCTCTTGCCCTTGATCATGTCGGCGAGCGACTTGAGCGGCCGTTTGTTGGCGCCGGTCATGGCCTTGCCGCGCCGGCCGTTGTCGAGCAGCGAGTCCACCGCCTCCTGCAGCATGCGCTTCTCGTTGCGCACGATGATCTCGGGCGCCTTGAGCTCGAGCAGGCGCTTCAACCGGTTGTTGCGGTTGATCACGCGCCGGTAGAGATCGTTCAAGTCCGAGGTCGCGAAGCGCCCGCCGTCGAGCGGCACCAGCGGCCGCAACTCGGGCGGCAGTACCGGCAGCACGGCAAGGATCATCCACTCCGGCTTGATGCCCGACTTGTGGAAGGCTTCCAGCACCTTCAGCCGCTTGGCGATCTTCTTGATCTTGGTGTCCGAGGTGGTAGCGGCGAGGTCCGTGCGCAGGGTGTCGATCTCCTTCCTGAGATCGAGGCTGCGCAAGAGCTCGCGGATGCCTTCCGCACCCATCATGGCGGTGAAGTCGTCACCGAATTCCTCGACCTTGGCGAGGTAGTCGTCCTCGGTCATGAGCTGGGCGCGCTTCAGCGGCGTCATCCCCGGGTCGATCACGACGTACGCCTCGAAGTAGAGCGCGCGCTCGATGTCGCGCAGCGTCATGTCGAGCACCATGCCCATGCGCGAGGGCAGCGACTTGAGGAACCAGATGTGCGCCACCGGGCTCGCGAGCTCGATGTGGCCCATGCGCTCGCGCCGCACCTTGGTGAGCGTGACTTCCACGCCGCACTTCTCGCAGATCACGCCGCGGTGCTTGAGGCGCTTGTACTTGCCGCACAAACATTCGTAGTCCTTGGTCGGCCCGAAGATCTTGGCGCAGAACAGGCCGTCGCGCTCGGGCTTGAACGTGCGGTAGTTGATCGTTTCCGGCTTTTTCACTTCGCCGTACGACCACGAGCGGATCTTCTCCGGAGAAGCCAAGCCGATGCGGATCGCATCGAATTCTTCTTCCTGAGTGACCTGCTTGAACAGATCGAGCAATGCTTTCATTCCGTTTACCCCCTTAAGGAGTC
>DATEGF010000050.1:0-25616 GCA_035280245.1 Allostellaceae bacterium | reverse complement strand
GTCGCGCGCATGGCGGGTCCGTTGGGGCCATCGGGGGTGATACCGACGTACTCGCCGTCGCGGAGAAACCGCACGAGCGCGCGAAGCGCCCGCGAGCCACCCTGGTTGGTCGAGCCCTCGACCGTCTCGATATCCGTATAGCGGATCACGTCGGAGATCGCGCGCCCGTCGCCGTGCCCGGAGATCAGCATATGTACTTTGAGGTGCTGCCACCCGTGCTGTCGGAGGAGACGGCGCAGTTCCAGCGGCAGCATGAGCATGCGCCCGTGCCAGAAGGCCGCGATGCCGGGCAGGCGCTGCTCGCCGAGCCGGATCGGATGCTCCTCGCCGATCACGGTCCAGCGGGTCGTCGCGTAGACGAGCCGCATATAGAGGTAGACGAGCCACGAGAGCGCTCGCCGCGTCGCCTCGGCGCGCAGCAGCCGCTTGCCGACCTCCATGGTCTCAAGTCCCGACGGCGGGCGCGGCGCCCGCGTCCACAGGCGGCCGCTCGTCGGCGAATTGCAGCGCATAGAGCCGCTGATAGGCGCCCCCGTGAGCGAGCAGCTCGGCATGCGTCCCGGACTCGACGACCCGGCCGGCATCGATGACGTAGATGAGATCCGCGTCGACCACGGTCGAGAGCCGGTGGGCAATCACCAGCGTGGTGCGGCCGCGCATCAGCAGTTTGAGCGCCGCCTGTACCTGTCGCTCGGATTCCGTGTCGAGCGCCGAGGTGGCCTCGTCCAAGAGCAGGATCGGCGCGTTTTTCAGCATGGCGCGGGCGATCGCCACCCGCTGGCGCTGGCCGCCCGAGAGCTTGACGCCCTGCTCGCCCACCATGGTGTCGTAGCCCTGAGGGAGCGCGCGGATGAAGTCGTCGGCCGCCGCCGCCTTTGCCGCCGCGACGATCTCGGCATCGGAGGCACCGAAGCGACCGTAGGCGATGTTGCCGCGGACCGTGTCGTCGAAGAGGCTCACCTCCTGGCTCACCAGCGCGATCGCTCCGCGGAGCGAGGCGAGGGTGACCCGGCGCACGTCGGTGCCGTCGACCAGCACGCGGCCCGTGGCGGTGTCGTAGAAGCGCGGGATCAGATTCAGTATCGTCGACTTCCCCGCGCCCGAGGCGCCCACCAGCGCTACGGTCTTGCCGGCGGGCACAACGAGCTCGGCGCCATTGAGCGCGGGTCCGCCGTTCGGATACGTGAAGCGCACGGCCTCGAAGCGGATCTCGCCGCCGTTGACCTGGAGCGGCACGGCGCCCGGCGCGTCTTGGATCTCGGGCTCGATGTCGAGTACCGCGAAGATCCGCTGCGCTGCCGCCAATCCCTCCTGCAGGTTCGCCGTCAGGTTCGCCAGCGTCTTCATGGGCTGATAGGCGAGGAGCAGCGCGGTGATGAAGGAGAAGAAGGTCCCCGCCGTGCGGGTGCCCTCGATCACCTGATAGCCGCCGTAGAGGATCACGCCCGCGACGGCGATACCGCCCAGCGTCTCCATCACCGGCGAGGTCGCCGAGCGGATGCGCGCGGCACGGTTCAGGAGCCGGTTCACGCTCTCGATCATCCGATCGGCGCGCGCGGTCTCGTAGGCCTCCATGCCGTAGGCCTTCACGTGGCGCGCGCCCTGGAAGGTCTGGTCGAGGAGCGTGGTGAATTGGCCGATCTCGCTCTGGGTATTGACCGTCGCACGCCGCATCCGGCGGCCGACCTTGGCGATCGGCCGCACCGCGACCGGGAACAGGACGAAGGACGCGAGCGCCAGGGCCCAGTCCTGGTAGAACATCACGATCACCAGGCCGACGACCGTGATGGCGTCCTTGCCGATGCCGACCAGGACATTGGCGGAGGCATTGCGCAGGAGCGCCGCGTCGCTGACGAAGCGCGCGATCAGCGTGCCCGTGGGGTTGGCGTGGAAGAACGCGAGGTCCGCGCCGATCAGCCGGCGGAACAGCGCGCGCTGGATGTCCGCCACGACACGCTGACCCACGCGGTACATCAGGAGCGATTGGGCATAGCCCGCGAGGCCTTTCACGATCGCGATCGCCAGGACCGCCACCGCGACGACCCAGAGCAGTCCCGCTTCGCGCCCCACGAAGATCTTGTCGAGGAGCGGCTGCATCAACCAGGCATTGGCCGCCGTCGCCGCGGCCACGACACCCATGGCGACGAGCGCCAGCACGATCGGCGTCGCCTGACGGCGGAGGAAATCCCGCGCGAGCCGGCGGAGCAGCGGCAGTGTGTCGTGGTTGGAGACCGGACGTGGCCGCGCTACGCGCGGCGCGGCGACGGGCTCGGCGGCCCGCAGGGCGCGCGGATCGGCCTCGGCACTCACGGAATCACCTAATTTTGCACCCTCTAGACACCCCCGAAGTCTATCACGTCAGGTGCCGGCGACCGTCATGCCCTCGATCCGCACCGTGGGCGCGTCGAAACCGGTCCTGAATTCGAGGTCCGAGGCGGGGGCGAGGTGCAGGAACATCTCCTTGAGATTGCCCGCGATGGTGACCTCGCTCACGGGATAGGTGATGGCGCCCTTCTCGATCCAGAAGCCGGCGGCGCCGCGGCTGTAGTCGCCAGTGATGCCGTTGACGCCCATGCCCATGAGCTCGGTGACGTAAAAGCCCGCCGCGATATCGGCTATCAGAGCCTCGGGACTGAGCTTGCCGGGCTCGAGCCAGAGATTGGTGGGCGAGGGGCCCGGCGGAGAGCCGGTGCCGCGCGCCGCGTGGCCGGTGGTCTTGAGGCCGAGCTGGCGCGCCGAGGCGAGGTCCAGGAGCCAGGTCGTGAGGACGCCGTCCTCGACAATGGCGCGGGCGCGGTTGGCGATCCCTTCGCCGTCGAAGGGCTTGGAGCGGAGCCCGCGCCGGCGATGCGGGTCCTCGCGCACGGTGATGCCCTTGGCGAAGATCGCTTGGCCCAGCTTGTCCTTGAGGAAGCTGGTGCCGCGGGCGATCGAAGGGCCGCTGATCGCACCCATGAGATGGCCGATGAGGCCGCGCGAGACGCGGGGATCGAACACCACCGGCACCTTCTGCGAGGCGACCTTGCGCGGCTTCAGCCGCTTGACCGCGCGCTCGCCCGCGCGTGTGCCCACCGTCGCGGCATCCTCGAGGTCGGCGCCATAGACCGCGCTCGAGAAATCGTAGTCGCGCTCCATCTCGGTGCCGTCGCCCGCCACCACCGCGACGCTGACGCCCTGACCCGAGGTCTCGTAGCTGCCGGTGAAGCCATTGGAGGCCGCGAGCACCACCTTGGAGCGGCCCCAGCCCGCCTCGGCGCCCTCGGAATTGGTGACGCCCTTGACCGCGCGCGCGGCGTCCTCGGCGGCGGTCGCGCGCTCGATCAGCACCTCGATCGCGGGCTCCACGGGATCGGAGATGTCGAGCGAGGGAACGCTCTTCGCGAGCTCCTCGGGTGCCGCGATGCCGCAATAGGGATCCTCCGGCACCACGCGCGCCATGGCGATCGCACGCTCCGCGAGCTCTTCGAGGGCCGCCGGCGCGCGGTCGTTCGACGAGACTGTCGCCTGGCGCTTGCCGAAGAACACGCGAAGGCCGAGGTCGTAGCCCTCCGAGCGCTCGAGCTTCTCGACTTTGCCGAGCCGGCGTGCGTGCGAGATCGAGGCACCCTCGAACAGCACCGCGTCCGCCGCGTCGGCGCCAAGCCGCTTCGCCTTCGCGATCAGCGCGGTCAAAATGTCGAGAGCATCGTCGCGGTGCGCGGCCATCGGGTACTCCGGCGGAGAGAGGGGGCGGCGCCTCTTACCACGCCTCTCCCGATGGAGGAAGCCGCTGAGCTTTGCTCAGCGAGCCCCCTCACCCAGCTCCGCCTAGGCTCGCTTCGCTCGCCAAGGCTGCGCAACCCTCTCCCCAGCGGGGAGAGGGAAGGGTGAGGGGGACCGCCCAATATTCAGATCTTGAAGATCCGCTGCGCGTTCTGCCCGCGGACCTTCTCGCGCTGGTCGGCGGGGAGGGCGTCGACGCGGGCGAGGCAGCCTTTCACGTCGCCGATGTTGTGCGGATAGTCGGAACCGTACATCACGTGGTCGGCGCCGCCGACATTGATACAGAGCGCCAGCGCCTCCTGGCGGTAGACCACCGCGTCGTAATAGATGTGGCGGAGATACTCGCTGGGCGGCCGCGAGATCTTCACCCGCGCGGCGTTCATGTTCTCGAAGCAGATCTCGAGCCGGCCCGCGAGGTAGGGGAGCGTGGCGCCGCCGTGGGCCGCGATGATCTTGAGGTTTGGATAGCGGTCGAGGAAACCGTCGAAGATCATGCGCGCGACCGCGAGGGTAGTGTCGAACATGAACCCGACCGACGCGATCAGGTTGTAGATCCGGAGGTCGAGATCGGGCGTGCCCGGTGGCGCGGTCGGGTGCACCAGTACCGGCAGCGCTCGGCGGTCGATCTCCTGCCAGATCGGCGCGAAGTGCGGATCGGTCAGCGACTTGCCGTTGATGTTGGCGAGCACCATGACGCCGACCGCGCCTTTATCCTGTGCGCGCTTGAGCTCGGCCACCGCGAGGTCCGGGTATTCCCAGGGCAGCGAGGCGATGAAACGGATGCGCGAGGGATGCACGGTCTGGGCGCGCGCCATGTCGTCGTTGACGACTTTCGCGGCCTCGAGGCTGATCTCCGGCCCGCCCCAATAGACGTTCGGACAGGTGAGCGAGAGGATCGCCATGTCGACCTTGGCGTCATCCATCACCTTGATGCGCTCGTCGTAGTCGAAATGCCCGGGCTGCGGTGTCATGAAGGGCGCACCATCGAGGAAGATGCCCTCGGGCGCATCCATGCTTTTACGCAGCTCATAGCGGGGCCGGCCGTGCTTCCGGAGCAGCTCCAGCCAATTCCGGTTGAGCATGTGCGTGTGGACGTCGATCACGGGCATGGGCGAACTTCCTTCTTAACTCTCTAGTCGGCGCGCGGCGCGCACGCTATCAGGCGGCTTTCGCCACGACAACGCGGGGGTTTTGGAAATCGGTCTCCGCTTGCGCGGCGTGGCCGAGCGCTAGGAGTATGAGCGCGGCATCCGGCACCGCCGGGGAAAACAGGGGGAAGGCAATGAGAAAGCTGCTCGGTGCGCTGTCATTCGCGGTGCTGGCGGTCATCGGACTGACCGCCGCGCAGGCCTCGACGCTCGACGACGTGAAGCAGCGCGGCAAGCTGATCTGCGGCACCGCGCCCAACATCGCGGGGTTCGCCTTCACCGACGACAAGGGCGTGGTGAAGGGCTTCGACGTCGAGTTCTGCCGCGCGCTCGCGGCCGCCGTGATGGGCGACCCCGACAAGATCGAGCTCAAGCCGTTTCAGCCGCGCGACGCCTTCCCGCAGCTGCAGAACGGCGCCGTCGACATCATCACGGGACGGTTCACCTGGACCTACACCCGCGAGAACGGCACCGGCATGAGCTTCGTCACGATCTACAACTACGACGGCCAGGGCTTCATGGTGCGGAAGTCGATGGGCATCAAGAGCGCTACTGAGCTCAACGGCGCCACCATCTGCATCGGCCAGGGCACCACCACCGAGCTCAACATCGCCGACTATTTCCGCGCTCACAACATGAAGTACCAGATCGTAAGCTTCGCCGAGCTCGACGCGACGCGCGACGCCTATGAGTCGGGCCGGTGCGACGCCTGGTCGAACGACCGGAACAGCCTGGCGGCGCGCGGGCTCCTGCTGAAGAACCGCGACGAGCACGTGATCCTGCCCGAGAGCATCTCCAAGGAGCCGATCGCGCCGATCGTGCGCAAGAACGACCCGCAATGGCTCGACATCGCGCGCTGGACCTTCAACGCGCTCATCACCGCCGAGGAGCTGGGCATTACGCAGGCGAACGTCGACGATCAGAAGGCGAAGTCCGAGAACCCCGAGGTGAAGCGCATCCTCGGCCTGATCGACAACCTCGGCTCGAAGAACGGCCTCCCCGACGAATTCGCCTACAAGGCAATCAAGGCGGTCGGCAATTACGGCGAGATCTTCGATCGCTACATCGGGCCGAAGACGCCGCTCGGCCTCGACCGCGGCCTCAATCGCCTCTGGAAGGATGGCGGCCTGCTCTACTCGCCGCCGTTCCGGTGAGCGGGGCCGAGGCCCTCGCTTCCGCACCGCGTAACTGGACCCGCCGCCGGCTCGCTGCCGGCGCTGTGCAGGCCGCGGTGCTCGCGGCCGTGGCTCTCGTCGCCTGGCTCGCCGCCGGCAATCTCTCGGCGAATCTCGGCCGGCTCGGTGTCAATACCGGCTTCGGCTTTCTCGGCCGGCCCGCCGGCTTCGCGATCTCCCAGCACCTCGTCGACTACAGCGAGTCCTCGACATATTTCCAGGCGCTCGAGGTCGCGGTGCTCAATACGCTGCTCTTGGCGGTGGTCTCGATCGTGCTGGCGACGCCGCTCGGCTTCGCGCTGGGCCTCGCGCGGCGATCGTCCAACGGCCTCTTGAGCGCACTCGCCGGTGGCTACGTCGAGCTCCTGCGCAATCTGCCGCTGCTCCTGCAACTGTTCTTCTGGTATTTCGCCGTCCTGCGGGCGCTGCCGGCGCCGCGCGTGAGCCTCTCACTCCCAGGTGCGATCTTCTTGAATGTGCGCGGCCTGATCCTGCCCCGTCCGATGGAGGCGCCGGGTCTCGGGGCCGTCTTGGCGGCGCTGGTGCTCGGGATTGGCCTCGCGGTTGCCGCGATCGCGCGGATTCGCCGGCGGCGCGCGCAGTCGGGTGACGCGCCCATGCCGCGGCTGGTCGTGCTGGCGCTGATCGTCGCGCCGCCCATCCTGGCCGCGATCGTGGTGGGTCCGCCGATCCACTGGGAGCTGCCCGAGCTGCACGGCTTCAATTTCACCGGCGGGCTCGTGGTGCAACCCGAGTTCGTCGCCATGGCGGTGGCGCTCTCGCTCTATTCCGCCGCCTACATCGCCGAGATCGTGCGGGCCGGCATCGACGCGGTCTCGCGCGGGCAAGTCGAGGCGGCCCGCGCGCTCGGACTGAGGCCGCGCACCATCAATGCAAAGATCGTGGTGCCGCAGGCGCTCCGCGTCATCGTGCCGCCACTCGGCAACGAGTACCTGCGCCTCTTCCGCAACACCACGCTGGCGGCGGCGATCGGCTATCCCGACCTGACGCTGATCTTCGCGGGCACCGCGGTCAACCAGACCGCGCAGCCCGTGGAGGTGATGGTGATCGTCTGCGCCTGCTACCTCGCGATCAATCTCGCGGTCTCCGCGGCGATCAACGAGTACAACCGCCGCCTCGGGCGGAGCTATCGATGAGCGTCGCCGCGCCGCCGGTCGCGCTGAGCCCGCGGCGGCGCGCACGGAGCTTTCTCTGGAGCTGCGTCTCGACGCCGGTCAACGCGGCGCTCAGCCTCGCGATCGTGCTGGCGCTGCTCTATTGGGTGCCGGGCCTCATCGCCTGGGCGCTGGTCGAGGCGCGCTGGTCCGGGCCACCGGCCGGCTGCCACGACGCTGCGGGCGCCTGCTGGTCCTTCGTCGGCCGGCGCTGGCCGCTGATCCTTTACGGCGGCTATCCCGAGGGAGAGCGCTGGCGCGTCGATCTCCTGTTCGCGCTTGTGCTCGTCGCGGGCGCGCTCCTCCTGAGCCGCCGCGTCACGCACAAGGGGGTGATCGGCCTCCTGCTGATCGTGGCGGTGCCGCCGCTGACGGCGCTTCTGCTGCTGGGCGGGGTCGCGGGCCTGACCTATGTCCCGACCACGCGGTGGGGCGGCCTCATGCTGACGGTGGCGCTCGGCGGCGCGGCGCTCGCGGGGTCCTTGCCCGTGGGCTTGGCCCTCGCGCTCTGCCGACGATCGCATCTGCCGGTGATCCGCGGCTTCGCGGTCGCTTTGATCGAGTTCCTCCGCGGCGTGCCCCTGGTGCCGCTGCTCTTCCTCGCGATGACCGTGCTGCCGCTCTTCCTGCCGCCCGGCAGCGATCCGTCGCCGCTGCTGCGCGCGGTGGTCGCGTTCATCCTCTTCAACGGCGCCGCGATGGCCGAGGTGTTCCGCGGCGGATTGCAGGCGATCCCCAAGGGGCAATTCGAGGCGGCGCGCGGCCTCGGCCTCTCTCCGGCGAGGACCATGGCGCTCGTGATCCTGCCGCAGGCCATCGCCATCGTGACGCCGGGCCTGCTCAATGTCGCGGTCGCCATCGTCAAGGAGACCACGGTGATCCTCATCATCGGACTCTACGACTTCTTCAACGAGATCGTCGCCGGCCTCGCGGACCCCCAATGGCTCCAGGGCGGCGCCGAGGTGCTGAACACCGGCTATGTGTTCGCAGGCCTCGTCTATTGGGCCGTCTGCTTCGGCCTCTCGCGCGTCAGCGCGCGCCTGGAGCTCGCGAAAGAGCGGCGCGCCTGAGCCGCTACTTCCAGATCGGCTTGCCCGAGCCCGGCAGGCCCAGGCTCGGCCATTTGTCGGTGACGGCCTTGATGACGTCATCGGTCATGCGGATCTTGCGGCCCCACTCGCGCTTGGTCTCGGGCGGGAGCTTGGTAGTGGCGTCGAGGCCGATCTTGCCGCCGAGACCGGACTCCGGCGAGGCGAAGTCGAGATAGTCGATCGGCGTGTTCTCGACCACCGTGATGTCGCGTGCGGGATCCATGCGGGTCGCCACCGCCCACATCACGTCCTTCCAGTCCCGGGCGTCGATGTCGTCGTCCACCACGATCACGAACTTGGTGAAGACGAACTGCCGCAGGAACGACCACACGCCCATCATGATGCGTTTGGCGTGGCCCGCGTAGGCCTTCTTCATCGAGACCACGGCGATCCGGTAGGAGCAGCCCTCGGGCGGCAGCCAGAAATCCACGATCTCCGGAAATTGCTGCTGGAGCAGGGGAATGAACACCTCGTTGAGCGCCTGGCCCAGGACCGAGGGCTCGTCGGGCGGCCGGCCCGTGAAGGTCGTGAGATAGATCGGGTCGCGCCGCAGGGTGATGGCGGAGATCTTGAACACCGGGAAGCGCTCGACCGAGTTGTAATAGCCGGTGTGGTCGCCGTAGGGACCTTCGTCCTGGTACTCGTCGAGCGAGACGTGGCCCTCGAGCACGATCTCGGCCTCGGCCGGCACCTTGAGCGGCAGGGTCTTGCAGTCGACCAGCTCGACCTTCTTGCCGCGCAGCAATCCCGCAAATTGATATTCCGAGAGCGTGTCCGGCACCGGCGTTACCGCGGCGAGGATGGTGCCGGGATCGGCACCGATTACCGCGGCCGCCGGCAGCGGCTCGCGCTTCGCCTCGCTCCAGCGCTGATGGTGCTGCGCGCCGCCGCGATGCTTGAGCCAGCGCATCAGCGTGGTGTCGCGTCCCGTCACCTGCATCCGGTAGATGCCGAGGTTGAACCCGTCGGTGCGGTCGTCGCCCGGGCCTTTGGTCACCACCAGGGGCCAGGTGATGAGCGGCGCGGGCTCGCCGGGCCAGCAGGTCTGGATCGGGAAGTGCCCGAGGTCGATCTCTTGGCCGCGCAGGACGACCTCCTGGCAAGGCGCCGAGCCCACGGTGCGCGGCTTCATCGCCAGCACCGTGCGCAGCAGCGGCAGCATCTCGAGCGCCTCGCGCCATCCGCCCGGCGGTTCCGGTTGCTTCAGGAAGGCGAGGGTCTCGCCGATCTCGCGGAGCTGATGCGGCTCGCGGTCCATGCCCCAGGCGACCCGCTCGACCGTGCCGAAGAGATTGACCAGCGCCGGCATGCCGTAGGTGCCGCCGTCCGACCGCGCCACCTGCTCGAAGAGCGCCGCCGGCCCGCCTTCCGCGAGGAGCCGGGTCTGGATCTCCGTCATCTCCAGCACCGGCGAGACCGGCGCCTTAACGCGCACGAGCCGCCCCGCTGCTTCGAGGCGGGCCATGAAATCGCGCAGCGAGGCGTAGGGCATGGGCGTCAGCGCATCCGAAGGGTCGCGAGACTATAAGCCGCTGCGCCATGCTAGTCTTGGGCGGAACCTGCATCGCGCAAGGACCGCCGCCGCCTATGTCCGAGCTGAACAACGCCAACCTAGTCTATCTGTTCCCGAGTCCGTTCCTGCACCACGTCTGGGCCGACAGCGAGACGCTCAACAAGGAGCTGCGCGACGCCATCCTGGCGCGCGAGAAATCGCATCCGGGCATGGCCAAGACCAACGTCGGCGGCTGGCACTCCGAGACCGGCCGGCTCGAGTGGTGCGGCAAGGCGGGCGAGGCGCTGCTCCAGCGCATGTTCGAGGCGGCGAACTACGCGACCTACCGCCTGTTGGCGGATTTCGGCCGCAAGGTGCCGGACTTCAAATGGACGCTCCAGGCCTGGGCCAATGTGAGTCGCGCCGGCGCCTTCAACAAGCCGCACACCCACGGCGGCGCCACCTGGTCCGGCACTTACTATGTCGACAGCGGCGACCCGCCGCCCGATGCCGAGGACGGCACGCCGCTCCTCCTCATGGATTCGGACCAGGGCCGCGCGAACACCTTTTTCCCGGGCCTTGTCCCCATGACCGCATTCGTGAAGCCGGAGCCGGGCCTCATGGTTCTTTTCCCGGGCTACCTGCCGCACATGGTCTATGTCCACCAGGGCAAGCGGCCGCGCATCTCCATCGCCTTCAATCTCCGGAAGGAGCCGTTTCCCTGAGCCGCCACACCACGCCCTCGCGGCTCGTCCGATCCTCGAGCTCGAGCGGCGTCGGCACGTCATAGCGCGCGAGCGCCTCGAGGCCCTCGCCCGGCAGATAGGCGCGGCCGGGATCGCCCAGGAGCACGGTGACGCCGCGCGCGGCCAGCGCGCGGAGCCATTCCGTCAGCCGCTCCGCGAGCGGCCGCTCGTAGCACATGTCACCTGCGAGCACGATTTGCCACGGCACCGGCTCGCGGCCGATCACGTCGCCGCGCTCGATCGCGATCTCGACCTTGTTGAGCCCAGCATTGAGCGCGATCGCGGCGGCGGCGAACGGGTCGATCTCGGCGGCGGTGACGCGGGCACCACTGATTGCCGCGGCGATCGCCACCACGCCGGACCCCGCGCCGAAATCGAGCACGGAGCGGCCGCGCACGAGATCGGGATGAGCGAGGATGTGACGCGCGAGTGCCTGGCCGCCCGCCCAGGCGAAGGCCCAATAGGGCGGTGGCAGCTGATCCCGCTTCAGGCTCGCCTCGGTCGCATGCCAGAGCGGGGTGATCTCGCTGGTGAGGCGCAGTTTGATTTCCGGCACCAGCGGGGGTGCCGCGACGACGGTGTTCGCGAGGACGAAGGCAGTGGGATCGGCGGGCTCAGGCACCGGCGAGCCCGCGTGCGCCGATCGCCCCCAGCAGCAGTGCCCAGCCGACGACCCGGTTCGACCGGAACTTGGCGAGGCAATCCTCGGGATCGCCGATGTCGACTCTCGCGGCCTGCCAGGCCATTTGCAGGGCCGCGATGGCGAGGCCTCCGAAATAAGGCCACCCCAGGCTCCCGCTGATGCCGGCCGCGGCCCAGAGCGCCGCCGCCACGCCGTAGAACACGAAGAGCCACGGCCGCGTGCGGTCGCCAAGCGCCAAGGCCGAGGATTTGACGCCGATGCGGACGTCGTCCTCCTTGTCCTGGTGCGCGTAGATGGTGTCGTAGCCGAGCGTCCAGGCGATGCCGCCGACATAGAGCAGCACCGGCGCCCAATCGAGGCTGCCGCGCACCGCGGCCCAACCCAAGAGCGCGCCCCAATTGAAATTGAGACCGAGGAAGAACTGCGGCCAATAGGTGATCCGCTTCATGAAGGGGTAGGTCGCGATCAGCCCGAGCACCGCCAATCCCACGATGACGGCGAACCGGTTGAACGAGAGCAGGATGGCGGCGCCGATGGCGAGCTGCACCAGCATGAAGGCGACGGCCTGCATGGGCGTCACGGCGCCGCTCGGCAGCGGCCGCGTGCGCGTGCGGGCCACCTGCGCGTCGAAGTCGCGATCGGCGAGGTCGTTGAGCGTGCAACCGGCGCCGCGCATGGCCAGCGCCCCGATCCCGAACAGCGCCAGCAGCCACCAATCGGGCCAACCCGCCGCCGCCATTGCGATCGACCACCAGCCTGGAAAGAGCAGCAGCCAGGTCCCGATCGGACGATCGAGCCGCGCTAAGCGGATATAGGGCCGCGCCGCCGACGGCGCATACCGATCCGCCCAGTCGCCCGCGCGGATATCGCTCATGGCGACGCGAGCCTCGGGCCTGAGCTAAGCTTGCGCATGCGCCGAGTGTGCCGCTTCGCCTGCAAAACGCCAGTGCGTCCTTCGACGCGCTCGCAATGCTCGCTTGCTCAGGATGAGGGGCCGTGAGAATGGACCGAATAACGGTCCTCATCCTGAGCAAGCGAAGCGCGTCGAAGGACGCAGGGAGACTGATCCAAGGGCCAGCGCATGGCGTTTGAGCCGCGCACGCGTCTCTACGTCACGGCGGACCTCGTCGCCGGTGCAAGCGTCGCACTCGATGCGGCCCAGGCGCACTACCTCAAAACCGTGCTCCGGCTTGCGTCCGGCGCGCCGGTTTCTCTGTTCAACGGCCGCGACGGCGAGTGGCGCGCCGCCATCGAGAGCTTCGGCAAGGAGAGCGGCACGGTCCGGCTCGAGGCGCGGACGCGCGAGCAGAAGCCCGAGCCCGATCTCTGGCTGTTGTTCGCGCCGGTGAAGCGCGCGCGGATCGATTTCCTGGTCGAGAAAGCGACGGAGCTCGGCGTGAGCGCGCTGCAGCCGGTGCTGACCGAGCGCACCCAAGTCGAGCGGGTGAATCTCGAGCGGCTTCGCGCCAATGTGCGCGAGGCGGCGGAGCAGACCGAGCGGCTCACCATGCCCGAGGTCCACGAGCCGCTGCCGCTCGCACGCGCGCTCGAGCGCTGGCCCCGGGAGCGGCGGCTCCTGCTCTGTGACGAATCCGGGACGGCGCCCGACATCGCCTCTGCGCTTGGCGCAGAGCAGCCCGGCGTTTGGGGTGTGCTCACGGGACCCGAGGGTGGATTCACCGAAAGGGAGCTTGACGCGCTTAGAAATCTTCCCTTTGTTTGCGCCGTCGGTTTGGGGCCGCGTGTGTTGCGTGCCGATACGGCAGCGCTCGCGGCCCTGGCCGTGTTCCAGTCGCTTCTGGGGGATTGGCGGCGAGGCGACGGAGCGAGACGGCGTCGATAGTGGGGACCGGCGCCGGCGGCACCTTGAAATCTGCCATGCGGAGAATCGTTCGAGCCCATGTCCGGTCCCACGCAATCCACGGGCGAGCCGATCACCGAGCGGCGTCAGCTCATCGAGTACATAGAGGCGGGCTGCAAGCCCCCGGAGCGCTGGCGCATCGGTACCGAGCACGAGAAGTTCGTGTTCCGGCGCTCGGACCTGAAGCGCGTGCCCTATGACGGGCCGGACGGGATTCGCGCGCTCCTGATGGGTCTCACGCGCTTCGGCTGGACGCCGGTGCGCGAGGGCGAGAACGTCATCGCGCTCTCACAAGGCAATTGCGCGATCACGCTGGAGCCCGGCGGCCAGTTCGAGCTCTCGGGCGCGCCGCTCGAGACGCTGCATCAGACCTGCGGCGAGGTGCACGAGCACCTGCGCCAGGTGAAGCAGGTCGCGGACGAGCTCAAGATCGGCCTGATCGGGCTCGGCTTCGATCCCAAGTCCCGCCGCGAGGACGTGTCGTGGATGCCCAAGGGGCGCTACGCCATCATGGGCCGCTACATGCCGACCCGCGGCAACCTCGGCCTCGACATGATGCTGCGCACCTGTACCGTCCAGGTGAATCTCGATTTCCAATCCGAAGCCGACATGGTGCGCAAGTTCCGGGTCGGCATCGCGCTTCAGCCGGTCGCCGTCGCGCTTTTCGCGAACTCGCCCTTCGTCGAAGGCAAGCCGTCCGGCTATCTGAGCTTCCGCAGCCACGTCTGGACCGACACCGACCCCGACCGCGCGGGCATGCTGCCCTTCGTGTTCGAGCGCGGCTTCGGCTTCGAGCGCTACGTCGACTACATGCTCGACGTGCCCATGTACTTCGTCTACCGCGACGGCAAATACATCGACGTGGCGGGCCAATCCTTCCGCGACTTCATGGTGCGCGAGCTCCCGGGCTATCCCCGCGAGTTCCCGCGCATGAACGACTGGAGCGATCACCTCACCACTGCGTTCCCGGAGGTGAGGCTGAAGCGCATCGTCGAGATGCGCGGCGCCGACGGCGGACCATGGAGCCGGCTCTGTGCGTTGCCGGCACTCTGGGTCGGCCTCCTTTATGACAACGCTGCGCTCGATGCGTGCTGCGAGCTCATCAAGGATTGGACCGCCGAAGAGCGCGAGTTCCTTCGGGTCGAGGTGCCGCGAACCGGCCTTGCGACGCCGTTCCGCGGCCGGCCGCTATTGGCGCTCGCGGAAGAGGTGCTGGAGATCGCGAGTGCGGGCCTGCGTGCCCGCGCCCGGCGTGACTCCAGCGGCGAGGACGAGACCGTTTATCTGGATGCGCTCCGCGAGATCATCGCGGAGGGACGCACGCCCGCCGAGGCTTTGCTCGAGGCCTACAACACGCGCTGGAACCGCAGCGTCGATCCCGTCTACAAGGAGCAGGCCTACTAGGCTTTGACACGAAGCGTCCGTGCGCCATGCCTCGTGGGCCTTGCGCCACTCAGGATGGCGGCGGCGCCACGCGGTAAATCCGGAAATAGCTGCCCTCGGCGAGAGGTTGAAGCGCAACCGAGTCGGGCGCTTTGATCGATCCGAAACCGATCCACAGCACGAAGTCGAAATGCTGCGGCCAGTTGCCCCAATAGGGCCGCTCGCCGAGAAAATCCGGCCGCTCGTAAGCGGGATCGCCCGGCTCGACACGGGCGCTGCGCCGGAGCGCTTCCGAGGTGAGCGGCACCGCCTGGGTCTGGGACAGGCCCGCGTTGCGCGGCGCGGCTGCCACCGACGTCCAGCCAGTGAAGAGATAGGGGATGAAAGCCGCGCGATCGATCACTGCCAGCGCCGGCAGCTGTGGAAAGCTCTCGTCCCAGCGCTCGGCGATGAAGGACGGCACGCCGCCAAAGGGGCGCCCGCCCCTTGGCGTGTCATCGACGATGAGGAGACGTGCCCCCGGCGCAATGACCCGCGCGGCGGACCTGAATTCCACGAAGAGTCGGTCCGCGTCGCGCCAAGTTTCCGATATCGCCCAAACACGCACACCCAGCAGCACGAGTGCGACAGCGGCGAACCAGCCGGCTGCGCGGAGCCGCGCCACCTCCACGCGCGTGCTTGCGATCAGCACGAACGGCAAGGCGACCGGCAGCCGGATGTCGGCAAGCCAGCTTCCGCTGGCCCAGTTCGGCATCGCCGCGGCGGCGAGGATCATGGCGCTGAGCGTCAGACGCATCTCGGGTGCAAGCCTCAAGGCACGCGCCGCGATTGCCGTTGCCGTGAATCCGAGGCAGAAGATCAGAAATACCTTGTCGAGAGCGATGGCCTGCGGCCCAAACGTGAATGGGGCCTGCACCGCGTAAACCTTGGCGCCGAGGTCGCCGTATTCCATGTATCGTGGCCCCGCCTTCGGCAGGCTTGCGATCCAGAGGGCGAGGCCCGGTACGAATTGCAGGCTCGTCGCGCAGAGCCGGAGAAAGCCGCGCAGCGGACGCTCGCGTGCCGCGAGCCGCAGACCGCATTCGTAAGACCCGACCGCGAGCCCGTAGAGGCAGAAAGCGAAGAGGTGCAGGAAAAACAGCGCGGTGGCGACGGTGCCGAACAAGGCGATGCGCGGCGCGGATCTCCAGTGGCGGCTCGCGACCCATCCGCTGAAAGCCAGCAGGAAGATCCCGATCCCGAAGAGACAGCTGAGGAAACCCCAGAAGACCGCGGCGTTGTAGAGGAAGAGTAGGGCGGCCAGCGGCCAGAAGCCGACACGCCCCTGGAGCGTGCGGTGGAGCACCACCGTGCCAGCCAGCAGGCTCAGTAGCGTCAGCGCGATGAAAATCCGGCCGGCGATCTCCAGCGGCAAGATCTGGGTGAGCGGCGGAACGACGAGATCCATCGCGAGGTCCGGCAATACCCGCCAGTCGACCGAGTAATTGCTCGCGAGTTCTGGCAGCGCGCCGTTCTGCGCCAGGATCCACATGCGCGCGAGATGATTGGGGTAGTCGACCAACGGCGGCACCGAGGCCCAATACAGAGGCGATAGCGCCAGGGTCACCAGAACCAGATAAGCGGTAAGCAGGCGGACCGTCCCGGCCACGCTCGTGGGAGGGGCCGGCAATGCTGCCGGAGCCGGTGTCGAGAGACTGCTCATCGCGGCTTCAGTTGCTCGGGGTCCCCTGGAGTGACCTATGCTCACCGATGGCTCTAAAGGGATGGTTAAGGATCAACCGAGTTGCATCGCCATCCATTTTTCCGGGTGCCTCGCGCCCTCGGCGGGCGACAGTCCCGAGAGCGACATCCAGCGCGAGCGGTGCCAGGCGGTCGAGGAAACCTCGACCCTGAGCCTGCCGTCCGCCGGCGGCCCCGCGAGGCCGAGCGCCTCCCAGGGGATCAGCGCCTCGGCCGCAATCCGCGGCTGGTCGGCTCCGAAATAGAGCGCCTGCGCGCCGGGCACGGCAGGACAATCGGTTGCCGCATGCTCCGCGGGCGTGCCCAGGCAGAGCTTCGGCGCCATGGGCGGATGATCCTTCACCTTGGTGTAGGGCGGGATGAAGTAATAGGTGAAGTGCTTCGGGCCCGCGCCCGCGTCCACGTGGAGCTCGATGCGGAACGCCTCCTGCAGCGGGAACGCGCCGTCATAGGCGAGGAGGCCAATGTCGTAATAGTCCTGGCCGATGGTGCCGAGGGCGAGGCCTTTCGGGCTCCAGCTCAGATAGGCTTCACCGAAGGCGACCTCGCCCGGGCTCGGCTTCAGCGGCGGCAACAGCGCCGCGGGCTTCGGCCAATCGACCAGGGAGGCATGGGTCGGATCGATGTCGGCGCGCGGCACCGGGAACGGGCGTGCCGCGGACGCGGTCGGAACCGCGCCGCTCGCGTGGATCTGGGGCACCTGCCGGTTCGCGTCGGTGAGCGCCGCCGTGAGCTCCTCGTAGGGCCGGTCGTGCACGTCGACCAGGCCGAAGTCGTAGTCCTCGCCATCGGCGCGGCCGCCGTTGGGATCGTCGTAGTACTGGAACCAGTCGAGGCCCAGCAGGTCCTTGATGCGGGCGTAGTTGAGCGTCGCAGCCTCGGCGCCCGCCGCCCGCTCGGCCTGCGTCTGCACCGTCATCAGATGTCCGTTGTTGCGGTTCCCCGTGCGGTTCTCGCGCGCCGCATAGAACCATTCGGAGACCAGCACCGGCTTGCCGTGCGAGAGCTGATGCAAGCCAGCGAAATAATAAGGCGCGATCCAGCCCTCGGGGCTGTCGGCGTTGTAGTTGGTGGAAATCACGTCGACGTAGGGTGCCTCGGCCTTCACCGCCACGGGGTCGTAGTAGATCGGTAATCGATCGCCGAGGAAGAGCGCGTCGGGATCGGCCGCGCGGAGCGAGTCCCGGACCATATGGTAGTAGAGGTCGGCGATGGTGAAGGTCCATTGCCGCACCGCGTCGATGCCATGGCCGCCGACCCGCAGCTGCGTGATGTCGCGCGCCCGCAACAGGTCGCGCCAGTTGCTCACGTTGGCTGGCGGCACGAAATCCCGGAGGAAGTGCCGCCAGTCGCCGGCGTAATGCCCGCGCAGCATCCGCACCCACTGCTGCTTCGTATAATTGAGCGCGGGCTCGCGCGCGTAATAATTGAAGAGCGCGCCGCCCCACCAGCCGACCTCGTTGTCGCTGAAATAGCCGATGCGATAGGGGCTGCCGCGGTAGGGCGCCACCAGCTCGCGCGCCTTCTTCTTCATGAACCAGCCCATGTTGGGATGGAACGGGTCGAGCCAGTGGAAGCGCGAGTTGCGCCCGAGCTCGAGGTTCACCACCTCCGGCATCTTCAGGAGATCTTGGGTCAGCGACCACGCGCCCGCGGTGTTGAAACCCCAGGCGTGCACGCGGCTGGTCGCCTGATCGATCCAAGCCTGCATGCGTGGATCGACGGGATCTTTGCTCTCGGGCCAGCGGCTGAGCGTCGGATCGATCGCGCCGGGATGCATCACATTGACGCCCAGCGAGAAGAACCGCTCGCCGCAGGGCGTCAGGAGCCAGGCGCGGCCATCGATGTGCGTGACGCGCCAGCGCGAGCCCGGTGCCTTGCTCAAATCGCAGGCGAGGGCGGTAACCCCGCACGCGATCCAGATCGCCGCCGCGAGCGCGCCGCGGCGCCACCAGCTCCCCCCCGCCGATGTCACGCCGCCGTGCCGCCGACCGTCAGCTGATCCATCCGCAGCGTCGGCTGGCCCACGCCGACGGGCACGCTCTGCCCGTCCTTGCCGCAGGTGCCGATGCCGTTGTCGAGCTGCATGTCGTTGCCGATCATGGTGACCTTGGTGAGCGCCTGCGGGCCGTTCCCGATCAGGGTGGCGCCTTTCACCGCGGGCCCGACCTTGCCGTCCTCGATCAGATAGGCCTCGGCCGCCGAGAACACGAACTTGCCCGAGGTGATGTCGACCTGACCGCCGCCGAAATAGACGGCGTAGAGGCCCTTCTTGACGGAGCGGATGATCTCCTGCGGGTCCTTGTCGCCCGCGAGCATGTAGGTGTTGGTCATGCGCGGCATCGGCGCGTGGCCGTAGCTCTGGCGCCGGCCGTTGCCCGTGGGCTTGAGCCCCATGAGTCGCGCGTTCATCCGGTCTTGCATATAGGCCTTGAGAATGCCGTCCTCGATCAGCACGTTTCGCTGCGAGGGCGTGCCCTCGTCGTCGACCGTGAGCGAGCCGCGCCGGTCCGGGATGGTGCCGTCGTCGATCACGGTGACGCCCGGCGACGCGACGCGCTGGCCGATCAGGCCCGCGAAGGCCGAGGTCTTCTTCCGATTGAAGTCGCCCTCGAGACCGTGCCCTACGGCCTCGTGGAGCATCACGCCGGGCCAGCCGGGGCCCAGCACGACCGTCATCTCGCCGGCCGGGGCCGGCACCGCGCCGAGGTTCACCAGCGCCTGGCGCAGCGCCTCGTCGACCTGCGCTTTCCAATTCGCGGGGTCGATGAAGCGCTGATACTCGAGCCGGCCGCCGGAGCCGGAGCTGCCTTGCTCCATGCGATCCCCCTCGCCCACCACGACGGCGACGTTGAGCCGCACCAGCGGGCGGATGTCGCCCACGCGGCTGCCGTCGGGGCGGATGATCGAGACCGCCTGCCAGGTTCCGGCGAGGGAGGCCATCACCTGGCGAACGCGCTGGTCTTTCGCGCGCGCGTAGGCGTCGATCTCCTGCAGGAGCTTGGTCTTGGTGGTGAACTCGACCTGCGCCAGCGGATTGACGTCGGTATAGAGGGAGCGATTGGTGCCCGGCGGTGGCGCCGCAAAGACGCCGCCGGTGCCGCTCTTGACCGCGCGCACGGTCTCGCCCGCGCGCTTGATGGCGTCCTCCGAAAGCTCGGAGGCATGGGCGTAGCCCGCGGTCTCACCGGAGACCGCGCGCAGCCCGAACCCCTGGGTCGTGTCGAAGCCCGCGCTCTTGATACGTCCGTCGTCGAGCGCCACGCTCTCCGACTGGCTGTACTCGAGATAGAGCTCGCCGTCGTCCATCCCGTGGAGCGCGTCGCCAACGAGGCGCTCGACGCGCTCCTTGTCCATGCCCGTACGGTCGAAGAACAGCGAGTCGATGCGGGCGAGATCGGTCATGGCGGGGCTCCCTGGAGGACGCTCGCGACGCTATCACGGCGCGCAGCGGTCAGACCAGATATGGGCGGCTCACTCGGACTGTCCAAGCAGCACCGCGGGCGTCGCCGCTTTCACCCGCTCCACCAGAGATTTATGCGGCATAAGGTCGCAATCGAATCGGTCGCGTTCAGGCGCGCGCGGCGCTATGGAAAGACGCTGTGAGACGGGGCGCGTGGTGTTGTGAGGGGCGGAGCCTTTGGTGTAGGGTCCGACCGCATTCAGCACCGCGCCCAATCGGGGATTTTGCGCGGCGTCCCTCCGGCGGAGAGCGCAGGCGCTCCGGGCAATCGCGCCCGAGGGCGCGGCCACATTCAGAGAGAGGCTCGAGACAGCATGGGATTGGCAGCACGCGCGATCGCAAGGCGATGGACGTCGGGCATCATCGCCTCGGTGGCGCTCGGAGCGGGCAGCGCTCGCGCGGAGCAGGCGCAGGACTGGCAGCTGGGTTTCCAGCCCGCGGCCTCGATCGTGCGCGAGCGCATCGACTTCCTCCACGACGACATCCTGCTGCCCATCATCACGGTGATCTCTCTGTTCGTCCTGGGGCTCCTGCTCTGGGTGATGATCCGCTACAACGCCAAGCGCAACCCGGTGCCCTCCAAGATTTCGCACAACACCACGCTCGAGATCAGCTGGACCCTGGTACCGATCCTGATCCTGGTCGCGATTGCGATCCCGTCGTTCAAGCTGCTCTACTTCATGGACAAGGCCGAGCACGCCGACATGACGCTCAAGGTGACGGGGCACCAGTGGTTTTGGAGCTACGAGTACCCCGATCAGAGCAACGTCGCCTTCGACAGCCACGTGGTGACGAACAGCAATGGCGAGCCCGCGGGCAATCCGCGCCTCCTCCAGGTCGACTTCCCGGTGGTGCTGCCAGTCAACTCGACGATCCGCATCCTCGTGACCGGCACCGATGTGATCCACAGCTGGTTCATGCCCTCCTTCGGCGTCCAGGAATACGCCGTGGTCGGTCGCAATAACGAGAGCTGGGTCAAGATCGATCGCGCCGGCACCTTCTACGGCCAGTGCAATCAGATCTGCGGCGTCAACCACCCCTTCATGCCGATCGAGGTGAAGGCGGTCTCCGCCGACCAGTTCAAAACCTGGAGCGCCTGCGCCAAGGACGCCGCCGACGACGACAAGAAGCGGGCGGCTTGCTATGGGCCCATCCAGGCCGCTGAGACGGACGGAACCGACAAGGGCTCCGCCCGAGTAGCCGCCAATACGGCGGCGGATGTCGTGAAGTAGCAGAGTACGAGGAGCAGACGATGGCTCAGGGACACGCGCCGGCCCACGCCGAGGACCACGGCCACGAGGGCCACTATCCCGGCTTCTTCGCGCGGTGGTTCTTCTCCACGAACCACAAGGATATCGGCACGCTCTATATCCTATTCGCGATCTGCGCCGGCCTGATCGGTGGCACGATCTCGATCCTGATGCGCTATGAGCTGATGCGGCCGGGCGATCACCTGCTGCACGGCGATCATCAGCTCTTCAACGTGATGATCACGGCGCACGGCCTCGTCATGGTGTTCTTCATGGTGATGCCCGCGATGATCGGCGGCTTCGGCAACTGGTTCGTGCCGCTGATGATCGGCTCGCCGGACATGGCCTTCCCGCGCCTCAATAACATCAGCTTCTGGCTGCTGGTGCCGTCCTTCTGCCTGCTGATGGGCTCGACCCTGGTGGGGCAAGGCGCGGGCGTCGGCTGGACCGTCTACGTACCGCTCTCCAATGCGGTCTACCATCCGGGACCGTCGGTCGACATGGTGATCTTCTCGCTGCACCTGGCGGGTGCCTCGTCGATCCTGGGTGCGATCAACTTCATCACCACGATCTTCAATATGCGGGCACCCGGCATGACCATGCACCGCATGCCGCTCTTCGTGTGGTCGATCCTGGTGACCGCGTTCCTGCTGCTGCTGTCGCTGCCGGTGCTCGGCGGCGCCATCACGATGCTGCTCACCGACCGGAATTTCGGCACCACCTTCTTCGATCCCGCGGGCGGCGGCGATCCGATCCTCTTCCTGCATCTGTTCTGGTTCTTCGGGCATCCCGAGGTCTACATCATGATCCTGCCGGGCTTCGGCATGGTCAGCCAGATCATCTCGACCTTCTCGAAGAAGCCGATTTTCGGCTATCTCGGCATGGCCTACGCCATGGTGGCGATCGGCGTGATCGGCTTCGTGGTGTGGGCACACCACATGTTCACCACGGGCATCTCGGTCGACACCCGCGCCTACTTCACGCTCGCGACCATGGTCATCGCGGTGCCGACGGGCATCAAGATCTTCTCCTGGATCGCGACCATGTGGGGCGGTTCGATCGAGTTCAAGACGCCCATGCTGTGGGCGATCGGATTCCTGTTCCTCTTCACCGTGGGTGGCGTCACCGGCGTGGTGCTGGCGAATTCGGGCGTCGATTTCGCGCTCCACAACACCTACTACGTGGTGGCGCACTTCCACTACGTGCTGTCGCTGGGCGCAGTGTTCTCGCTGTTCGCGGGCTTCTACTACTGGATCGGCAAGATGAGCGGCCGGCAGTACAACGAGACGCTGGGCAAGCTGCATTTCTGGCTGACCTTCATCGGCGTCAACCTGACCTTCTTCCCGATGCACTTCCTGGGGCTAGCCGGCATGCCGCGCCGGATCAGCGACTATCCAGACGCCTACGCCGGCTGGAACATGGTGGCCTCGATCGGGAGCTATATCTCCGGCGCCGCGACGCTGCTCTTTGTCTTCATCGTGTTGCAGACGCTGCTCGCGGGTAAGCGCATCGGTGCCAATCCTTGGGGCTCCGGCGCCACCACACTCGAGTGGACGCTCCCGTCGCCGCCGCCCTTCCACAGCTACGACGAGCTGCCGGTGATCGGACCCGGCAGTGCGCACTGAGCAAACGACACCGTCGAGGACCTGAGCCGACGTGACGGACCTCTCGCTCCATCCGACCAGAGATCTCGCCGAGACGGGTGCCCGCGTCGAGGACTATGCGGCCCTGCTGAAGCCGCGGGTCATGTCGCTGGTGGTGTTCACGGGGTTCGTCGGGCTCTACCTGGCACCGGGGCATATGCATCCGGTGCTGGCGGCGGTCGCCGTGCTCTGCATCGCCGTGGGTGCGGGCGCCTCCGGCGCCATCAACATGTGGTACGACCGCGACATCGACGCGCTCATGAGCCGCACGGCGAGCCGGCCGCTGCCCGCGGGCCGGATGGCGCCCGGCGATGCGCTCGGCTTCGGCTGCTTCCTCGCGGTGGCCTCGGTCACGCTGATGGGGCTTGCGATCAACTTGGCGGCGGCGACGCTGCTTGCGGCCACCATCGCCTTCTATGTCTTCGTCTACACGGTGTGGCTCAAGCGCCGCACGCCGCAGAACATCGTGATCGGAGGGGCCGCCGGCGCGTTGCCCCCGATCGTCGGCTGGGCCGCGGCGACTGGCGATGTGGCGCCCGCGGCGGTGGCGCTCTTCGCGCTGATCTTCTTCTGGACGCCGCCGCATTTCTGGGCGCTGGCGCTCTATCGCGCGGGCGACTACGCGCGGGCGGGCGTTCCCATGCTGCCGGTGGTGGCGGGCCCGCAGGCGACCAAGCGGCAGATGCTCGCCTATACGCTGGTGCTCTGGCCCTGTGCGCTGGCGCCCTACTTCCTGAGTGTTGCGGGCGCGGTCTACGCCGCCGTGGCGCTCGGCCTGAGCGCGGCCTTCACGGGGTTCGCCATCAAAGTGCTGCGCGACCCCACGCACGGCAGCGCCAGGCAGATGTTCGGCTTCTCGATCCTTTACCTGTTCCTGCTGTTCGCACTCATGCTGATCGACCGGGCGCCACAGGGCGTGCCGGGTCTCGCCTAGCGATGATGGGCATCATCGCCGTGGACGAGCGGCAGAAGCGGCAGCGGGCGCGGAGCTGGGCGATCTTCGCCCTGCTCGCGGGTTTCGTGGCGCTCGTCTATGTGATCACGCTGGTCAAGCTGGGGGCGTTCTGATGGCGCCCGACCGCCGCCGTCGCAACCGCATCACGGTCCTGGCGCTCCTCGGCATCGTCGGGGTCATGGTCGGCCTCGATATCGCGGCGGTGCCGCTCTATCGGCTCTTCTGCGCGGTCACCGGCTACAACGGCACCACGCAGCGCGCCGAGGTGGCGCCGGCGGAGGAGGTCAAGGGCCGCTGGGTCACCGTGCGTTTCGATGCCAATATCGCGCCGGAGCTCGATTGGAAGTTCGTCCCGCCGGCGCCGGTCAAGGTGCATCCCGGCGAGGAGCAGACTGTCGCCTATCGCGCCGTCAACACGTCGCACGAGCCAATCACGGGCACCGCGACCTATAACGTCACGCCGTCGAAGATCGGGCTCTACTTCGACAAGATCCAGTGCTTCTGCTTCACGCGCCAGCACCTCGATCCCGGCGAGAGCAAGGAGCTCACCGTCACCTTCTTTGTCGATCCCGACATCGCGACCGACCCCAATACGCGCGACGTCGACACCATCACGCTCTCCTACACCATGTTCCGCGCCAAGGATCAGGAGCCGCAGAGCTCGGAGAGCAACGGCGACGCGCGCCCCTCGGTGGCGGCAACGTCGTCCACGCCGCAATTGAACAAGCAATGACCCCGTTCCCCTCGAGAAAGAGCCCATGAGCGACAGCCACGCCGGACACAAGCACCCCTATCACCTCGTCGATCCGAGCCCGTGGCCGGTGGTCGGCGCGCTCCTCGCGGGCACCATGTTCGGCGGCACCGTGCTCTGGATGCACGAGGCGACACTCTTCGGCATTCCGGGACCCTGGATCATGGGGCTCGGCATCGCCGGCGTGCTCGCGGTGATGGCGGTCTGGTGGCGCGACGTGATCAAGGAGGCGGTCTACGGCGGCTACCACACGCCGGTGGTGCAGATCGGGCTGCGCTACGGCATGGCGCTCTTCATCGCCTCGGAGGTGATGTTCTTCGCCGCCTTCTTCTGGGCCTTCTTCAACGCGTCGCTCTTCCCGGTCGACGGCGTCTGGCCACCCAAGGGCGTGCACCCGTTCGATCCCTTCGAGGTGCCGTTCCTCAACACGCTGATCCTGCTGCTCTCGGGCACGACGGTGACCTGGGCGCACCATTGCCTCCTGGAGAACGACCGCGCGGGCCTGATCAAGGGCCTGACGGCGACGGTCTTCCTTGGCGTCTGCTTCACCTCGCTCCAGGCCTACGAGTACAGCCACGCCGCCTTCGCGTTCAAAGACGGGATCTATCCCTCGACGTTCTTCATGGCGACCGGCTTCCACGGCTTCCACGTGATGATCGGCACCACCTTCCTCGCGGTTAACCTGGGCCGCGCCATCAAGGGGCATTTCACGCCGACACACCACTTCGGCTTCGAGGCGGCCGCTTGGTACTGGCACTTCGTCGACGTGGTGTGGCTGTTCCTGTTCATCTGCGTCTACTGGTGGGGCGGCGCCGGCGCGCAGTACGCGGGCTAGGCCCGCGCTCGGCTCCGTGAGCGGCGAGACACCCGCGCTCTCTCCGCTCGCCGCGGCGCTCAGCTGCCGTTGCCCGCGCTGCGGCAAGGGCAAGATCCTCCAGGGCGTATTGACGGTGGTGCCGCGTTGCCCCGCCTGCGGCCTCGATCTTCACGCCGAGGATGTCGGCGACGGTCCCGCGGCCCTCGTGATCCTGATCCTCGGCGCGCTCATCGTATTCGGAGCCGCGATGCTCGAGCTCAAGGCCGCGCCGCCCTTCTGGGTGCACGTGGCGCTGTGGCCGCCCGTCGCACTCCTCGGCACGATCCTGCTCCAGCGCGCCCTCAAAGCGTGGCTCATCGCCCTGCAGTACCGGCATCATCTGCTGGACGCCGAGCGGCCGCGCTGAGGCCGCCGGTGGCGCGCCGCCGCGTCCTCACGTTGACCCTGTGGTCCCTCGGGGCCTTCGCCGTGCTGTGCGGGCTCGGCATCTGGCAGATCGAGCGCCTGCATTGGAAGGAGGG